>NZ_BAACAN010000006.1:0-184377 GCF_054687055.1 Segatella asaccharophila
TTACAGCAATATTATCAGGATTAGTCTCAAAATTACTCCCATTAATAAAGAAACGGGTTCGGGACCCGCCTCCACTAGGGGTAAAATCCGTAAATGTCACAGCCTCCTTGGGATTATAGCCTGTAACGGTGTTGGTATCTGAACAGCCATAAAACAAGAGGCTGAACAGACACATTAAAAGAAATGTTTTTCTATTCATGTTATAAGATTTAGATAATATAAGTACAGTCGTCCACTCTATATACTGGAACGGAAAATATCAACTGAGAGGAATAATTGATTATAAGTTAGTTAAATGTTTTATCAAAAAAAGGTCATAGAATTAAAACTTATACTTAAGTCATTAGTAATTGTGATTTCTCATGTTCTTTCATTTTATTCAGATTAAAGTTTATTTTTTTCTTATAAAAGGAATCTGTGCGGTTTTCTGGGGACTTCCACCTACTATATATGGCCAACAGTCCTTATCCCATTTAATTTGACTGAGCATCAAATCTCTTCCCGCTCCTGTACTTCTGACATAACCATGATAAAACATCCAGTCCTGACCAGCATCATCCTGCACAATGCCCGAATCATGCCCGTTACCCACAAAATAGGAATTAGCATTGATCAACACATCATACTTGTTATTCATCAAGCTCTCTCCTTCCTTGTCAACATAAGGACCAAAAAGAGAGGCTGATCTGCCACAAACGACCCTGTAAGTACTGTTCAAGCCATCACAGCAAGTTCCGTTTGAACCGAAATAGTAATAATAATTTCCTCGTTTGAACACATAAGAGCCCTCATAGGCAGTTCCAACGATTTGTATCGGCTTTGAGCCCTCTTTGACCTGTAATCCATCATCTGTCAGTTGTATGGCATAGATGCCATGAAAACTCCCCCATATCAGATATTTTTTTCCATTATCTTCAATATAACATGGGTCAATGGAATTCTGTACTCCCACTTCATTGCTTGTAAACAATTTCCCGAGATTGGTGAAAGGGCCTTCAGGAGAATCAGCAGTAGCAACCCCGATGCCGCAGCCCCACTCTCCTCCCCAGACAGACATGGCATAATACAAAACATACTTACCATTGATATATTCAATATCCGGTGCCCAGATTCCACCACCTGAAACAAATGTAGGACGTGTTTTGTCTGTAAACACAGTCCCAATCTGTGTCCAATGTATCATGTCTCTGGATTTCAAGATCGGGACATTATGAATATCTTCTGTAGCATAAAGATAATAATTACCATTCGCTCTGATTACCGTCGGATCAGGCAGACTCGTATCTACAACAGGATTCGTATAGTAGTTTTCTGAAAAAGTAACATTAATTTTGGTATTGGACGCTACCGTATTTTCATTGCCTGCTACACCAATTGTCAAGGTCAAAGGAACAGTTATACTATCTGACAATCCCATCTGGGTAACAGCATCATCCAATTCTTTCTCCGTGATGCCTAATGTTCTATCATTGGAAGAATTTTTGCTGTCATCATTTAACGCATAAGTAATGCCGTTAAACCTATTGGAAAGCGTAAACTGGTAGGAAGGAACCTCTACATCAATCCACCGTATTGTTAAGGCAACAGAATCCGTAGGTGAATTTTTTGAAATCTGCACGTCATAAGAAGAATACTCTATTCTGATTCGCTTATTAGAAGTATTATTAACGTCATCTTTACCCGAACAGCCGTATATTGAAAGACTGAACAGACATACTAAGAATATATATTTTTTATACATGGTATAATTATCCCCCTTAGCTTTATTTACCAAGAATTTCACATGAGTTCTATAATTTAGTTAATGATACAAGATACATTAAGTGTAATTTTTGCATTTTCATGAATATTCAGGTTTAGTTATTTAATTTTTTACAAATATATATGAAAATTATCAAATCATTTTCATTTTATCAAAAATAACAGTTTATTTCTCAATAATTACAGTTTTATATTGACTTGATTGTACTACCCGCCCCATTTTAGAAAGAAAAATGAAATAATTAGGTGAGCATTACACCCGTGGCAGAATTAGTTTAGGACATACTTAGAGTCCGCTGAATAATTATATTTAATATTTATTTCATTGATTATCAGCGGGATATATCATCCAAATGAAATGGATGTCACGGCATAGCAGTTTTTCTATACGGCGACAGGAATAGATGTTGTTCATATAGGCATATATGATGACCTTGAGCATCATCCTGGGGAGATAGGGACTGCGACCGGTTTCCTTGTAGAGATTCGGAATATTGTGCAGCTTCAGACCGTCTATGATCCCATTGATGATGCGGACCGGGGCATTCTCCGCAATATCCTCATCAATTCTTTGTGGAAAAAGAACCATTTGGTTGGGTGTCCAAGAAATAAAGTGCACCCTTGTCATAGTTATAAATTAGATGTCTAAAGGTACAAGAACTTATTAGACATAGCAAAGCCCTAGCTTAAGAAAGTCGGGGCTTTGTGATAAAAAAAGAGGATATATCAAAGTGATACACCCTCTTTATTTTCAATTCTTTCAAGTTAATACCAGAAAGAATTATTTACTTTAATCAAGATTTGCCAATTTGTTATCTGATCCAAGAACGTCTGTGATCTTATGCTCGTACATCTCAGTCATATATTCACGAGCCACGCCACAATACTTACGAGGATCAAAATACTCAGGATGCTTAGCCAGTGTCTCACGAACACCTGCCGTAAAGGCCAGACGAGAATCTGAGTCAATGTTAATCTTGCATACTGCACTCTTAGCAGCCTTACGGAGTTGCTCCTCAGGGATACCAACGGCATCAGGAAGATTACCACCATACTGATTAATAATATCAACAAACTTCTGAGGAACAGAAGAAGAGCCATGAAGAACGATGGGGAAACCAGGGAGTTTCTTCTCAATCTCAGCAAGAATATCAAATGCCAATGGAGGAGGAATCAGGCGGCCTGTCTTCGGGTCACGAGTACACTGCTCAGGTTTGAACTTATAAGCTCCATGACTGGTTCCAATAGAAATAGCCAGGGAGTCAACACCTGAACGACCGGAAAAGTCGATCACTTCTTCAGGACGTGTATAGTGAGATTCTTCAGCAGAAACCTCATCTTCAACTCCTGCAAGAACGCCAAGCTCACCTTCTACAGTTACCCCATACTGATGAGCATAATCAACCACTTTCTTGGTTAATGCGATATTTTCCTCGTATGGAAGCGAAGAACCATCAATCATTACAGAAGAGAAACCATTGTCTACACAAGACTTGCAAAGTTCGAAACTGTCACCATGATCCAAGTGCAAAACAACTTCCGGATGGTTGCAACCCAATTCCTTAGCATAAGCTACGGCACCTGCACCCAGGTAACGAAGTAAAACGGGATCAGCATACTCACGGGCGCCCTTTGAAACCTGCAGGATCACCGGTGACTTCAAAGTAGCAGAAGCCTTGATGATAGCCTGAAGCTGCTCCAGGTTGTTAAAATTGAATGCCGGTACTGCCCAGCCACCATTCACGGCTCTTTTGAACATCTCACGGGTGTTGACCAAGCCTAATTTCTTATAATCTACGATAGCCATAATTTGATTATATTAAAAACATTAACTACTTTTCTTACTGTTGAAACCGAATGCAAATTTAACCTTTTCTTTTAGCCTGAGCAAATCAGGAACCATATTTTTTAGTCATACAAGGATAAAAAGGCCGTCTGAAGGTTTGAATACCAGTCATTTCCTTTTTCTTGTAACCCAGATCTTACAAAAGAGAATCATTCTCTTCTCCGCGCTCCTTCCCGTTTCGACCTGCTCAGGACCGTCAGTGCATAAAGCCAGACAATAATGAATCCTATCAACGGTACGATAAAAGGCAAGACGACATGGGTACGGTCAGCCAAAAGGCCGATCAACAGGAATCCGCATCCCCCGATAGGGGTCATCATCAATAAAGAAGACGCTGTCTTCGTCAATCCCCCAAGGCCTCTTAACGCAATGGAAAAAATGGTAGGAAACATGATGGCCTCAAAGAAATAATTCAAGATCAGGAAGAAGAGAGAGAGTTTACCAATCTTACAAAGGGTCATGATCAATATCATATCCAGCACCGTAACCGTCGCACATACCAACAGCCATTTCTCTGCTGACATCATACGCATGATCCAGCTTCCGAAAAATCTTCCGACCATAAACAGGGCCAAAGCTCCGGTCAGGACCAGAGAAGCCGTCCGGTCAGTCATCCAGTCCATTCCTGTCGTGAAATTAATGAAATAACTATTAATGGAGATTTCCGCAAATTCGTATGCCAGCAAAGCCAGAAGGCCGAACACGAAAATACGATGTTCCTTCAATAAACTCCTATAAGGGTGTCCCTTCTCCTCATCAGTAGTATCATACTTTATTTCCGGCAGAGAAACATGGGAGAAAATAATTGCGATAACCAAGACAACAGCTCCAAGGATGGCATACGGGATCCAGATATGATGCCCCTCCTCATAACCACTGAAAAGGAATTGTCCTACGCACAGCGTTGCCATCATGCTTCCCAATCCATTGAAAGACTGAGAGAGGACCAACCTGCTGGCTGACGTCTCCTTCGGGCCTAGTTCGGTAGCATACGGATTTGAGGCCGTTTCCAGAAAGACCAGACCACAACCGATGATAAAGAGACAGAACAGAAAAGCGTAGAAAGAACCGTTGAGTGCGCTTGGAATAAACAGGAATGCACCTACGGCAAAGAGGATCAGCCCGAAGATCACACCACGACGATAACCATATTTCGTGATAAATTTTCCAGCGGGAATAGCCAGCAGGAAATAGCCTAAAAAGGTCATTACCTGTATCAGAGAAGACCTGGTAATAGAAATACAAAGTGTGTTCTGGAAGTGTTTGTTCAAGACATCCAAGATAGCCCTTGAGAACCCGATCAAGAAGAACAGGACTGTGATCAAGACAAAAGGCAGAGCATACTTCTTGTCCGTTAATGCCGGTTTTTTATTACTCATTATTTAGATTTTATTACTTACGATATACCCCATATAACACCCTGCCTCTCCTTGAGGTGGAAAGCTCGCCCATACAGACCAAAATGACAAGCCCACGGACAGATCAAAACCACCCGGACGATAAGGTGATCACTGATACAATCCGGTTGTCCCTTCAAAAGAAATCGCTAAACAATGCAAAGATAGTAAAAATCCCGCTGTCTCGTTTAGGAAAAAGCATAAAAAAAGGTGTACCACCGTACACCAAATTTATAACCTTAAATCTAATACCATGAAAAACACAGTCACAAAGATATTAAAGAAAACACCATTCCCCAAATTCTGAGGTTTAAAAGAGTGATATTTATACTTATTTTAATGATGCAACTTACATATTAACGCATTTTCGATCTTCCCAGGCTTTTACGTCATAAATCTTTCAGAATCTGCTTCAGCAGATAAGTAGCGTTCTGATTTCTGGCAACACCCGGGGTAATCCGATAAGAATACGTAATATCCGTACCCAGTTTGATCTCAAAACAAACATTCCGGAATGTCTCCGGATACTCATTTGCGAGTTTGGAAAGTTCCAGATCATGTGTAGCGATGACACCGCTGACATTCATCCTAGAGATCGCTTGCAAGAACAATTTAGAACCATTCAACTTATCCAGAGAATTCGTGCCCTTCAGTATTTCATCCAAAAGAATCAAGGTAGGTTCTTCAGAACTTTTGCAATATGAGATCAATTGCTGTAATCTCAACAACTCAGCATTGAAAAATGATATGCCATGTGTCAGGTCATCTGATGTTCGCATGCTGGAAAAGAGCCTGAACCGGGATAATTTCAGAGACGAAGCAAACACGGGCATTGCGTTAAAGGCCAAGATAACATTGATACCAATCGTACGAAGGAATGTGCTCTTCCCAGCCATATTCGCACCAGTCACCAGTACAAACTCATGACTTTTCAGATCAAAATCATTCCGGATAGCGCTGGTGCCCAGAAAAGGATGATATAAACCATGAGCTTCAAAGTAAAAGTCGTCTGAATCAACAACTTCTGCAGCAGTACCTTCCGGATGATTAAACCAGACGGTGGCCATTGACACCAAAGCATCCATTTCGCTGACGGCATCCACCCATTCTCGCATCCGGTCAGCATAAAGATGCTGCCAGACTGCGAATTTCCGGATCAGTTGGAAATCACTCAGGAAGAGGAGATCAAAAAGGAGCAGCCCGATCAAGTTAGCCCGGCTTGCCAGGTTCGTCAGCACCTGATGAAGAATTTTAAAAGCCTCTACAGAGTCTTTCAGCCGAGACTGAATCTGCCGGTTTTTCACAGAATGAAAATCAGCTTTAGTAATTAGCTCTACCAGATCGGCATAGCCCACTGACATTTCCCCAAGATTGTCAGCAATCTTTTCTATCTCCTTAAGACTTCTGCTACACAACGAGAAAACAAACACAAGTTGAATAATCCCCCACCATACAGGAACGAGCCAGGGGATGACTGCGAAGACAGAAAGAAATACAGAAAGTAAAAAACCTACAGGAAGCAAAAAGCCACAGACCTTCCCCAAACCGCTGGTAAAGAAGGAAGGAATTGAAAAAGTTGAAAGTTGTTGTATTGCTTCCATCATTTTCCCGGTATCAATGACTTTACCTTGCAAGATTCTTTGCGCCTTAAACCGGGTCAGAAAAGATTCCTGATGAGACAGTTCCAGCAACGCCTCCGGCCGGTTATCATCCCATTTCAAATGGGCCAGGGAACGTGCCAGGGAATTACTTCCACCAAGGGTTACCGTCCGGGCTATGCGGTTGAAAAGAGAGCTCTTTCCAAAGACATCTAAATCAAAAGAATATTCATGATGAGTATTAACATATTCTTCCCCCTCAGGAAAATGAGAATAATCTCCAGAAAGTGATAAGGCCTCACACTGGAAAGCTTCCATACAAGCCTGCAAAACGGCAACTTGTCTGCTATTCCGCTGATCAAGATGTGAGAGCACTACCCAAAGAAGAAGGGAGATGATCAGAAGAACAGGCATCCAGGCCTTTACTGTCCAGGCAATCATAAAGACAACAGCAGCTATCATTCCCAAAGCACAGAGAATTTCTGCAATAATCCACCATTTATTCCAACGTTTAAGCGCATTGACCTGTACTTCCAGTCCATCTGACTGATTTCTATAATACTGACCTACTTCCATCGTCATTCAATTTTCTAAAGTTTTCTTCCCTCTCACAAGCGGCATAAATGCCCGTAGGAAAAGAATCATGTAACTATATAATCTGCAAAGATACCTATCTTTGGATATTGATGCAAAATAAGAGTCTTAATATTCCGTAAAGATCCAATCTTATGCAATACCTATCCCAAAAAGAGGCACTACGTTATCCCAAAACAGACCAAGGATGCCCAACAGGAACCTTTTCAAGAATTTCAGCAAGACCAACTGACAATTTTCGAACTGTTTATTTGCAATTATCAACAAAAAGTATTATTTTTGCATAAACAACAATTATCTGGAGGTTCACTTAGCTGCACTTTTATCTGATAAGTCAAGTGCGAACCACCGGGCCCGAATCACGGATTTTAACTAAAAAACAAATATTATCAGTTTAAAGAACGCATCCATCAATATCCATCTGCGGATGATCCTGTCCGCCCTGTTTGTCATTTTTATTGTCTTTCCACTGCCAGCCCAGCAGCGAGGGAAAGCTTCATTTTACTCCAAGCATTCTACGGGCACGAGAACCGCCAGCGGGGAAAGGCTTCACCGTGATTCTTTAGTATGTGCACATCGATTTTACCCCTTTGGAACAAGACTCAAAGTCACCAATCTGAATAATGGCAGATCAGTTATCGTACGTGTAATCGACAGAGGTCCGTACGGTCATGGAAGAATCATTGATCTAAGCTGGGCAGCTGCCAAGCAGATCGGCATGATCGGAAGAGGCGTTGCGACCGTAAGAGTCGAAGTTGTACAAAACCCCGTTCCTTTTCGTTCAGCTGATGATCTTAATTTGCCGGATATGGACTTTGAAGTAGCTGAAGACGGATATAGTTTTATTGAACATTGGAAAAAGGCTAAGACCATTACTGAAGAAGAGAAGAAGGCACAAAGAAAATCCGAAGAACGGCATCTCCGTCCCAAAGGACTCTCTACAAAACATGCCACAAAGGAAAAGGCAGTCAACAAGTCTGAAAAGAATCAGGACCTTCAGAAAAAAGACAGTAAGAAAGATGATTTGTACAAAAAAAGCGAAGATTTACCTCGTAAAGAAACACCCAATCGTTGGGGGAACGTCTTTGAGAAACTGAAAGACTGGGGTAACCACCTTCTGAAGTAGAAATATCCGATCGTGCTCAGCTCAAAAGAAAACGGGGAAAGAGTCCCCTTCCACCAACCAGCATGAAACACTATAATCATCCTTCCAAGCAGAGAAGAAGGCCTTCTGATTTTTCCGATTACGCTATTTTTTCAAGACCCACTTTCACAAGAGCATCCTGAAAGCATATCCCTCCAGAATGCTCTTTAAGATCATTTATTCTCCTCTTGAGGAATATCCAGAATGCGACCACTGATATGCACGCGTGGGCACATCAAATTCACTCACCTTGGAGACGGTACGATTCCCCTGTACTGCACTCACGCAAAAACGGGCGTTTCCATTCCTCAGTCCTCCGTCAGCCTTTACGACAGCAGTATAGCGAATGCCACGTCCTGCATCGATTTTCTCTACATGAATACTGGGAGAAACATAAATATGTCTGTTTCCATCAGCCTCTACAACCATAGGAACAACATCCATCATAGCGTGATCACTCATATTATAAATCTCAAAAGTAATCTTACAAACCTCGTTACGACTCAGTTGGTTATCCCCGTCAGAATCCACAAAACGGGCATTTCGAATCTCCAGATCAGGATTATAAACATAACCACTGGCATTAGTATTCGTTCTACCCTCTGAGAAGGAAGGGCTCACAGCTTCCGGAGCATCAGTTCGATTGTCCCTTGTCCCTTGACCATTGACATCATAGATACGATCATCACCACTATTTGAAGAATTAAAACCGCTCTCATCAGAACCCACCTGAGCATAATTCTGTCCCTCATCCTGCTGACGATCCTGAGAAATATTCTGATCGCCCTGATAACCATAAGAATCATCAGAATAGTCACCAGAACCATACCGGTCAGGGACATTCCCTTGATGATGAATCTGCGTCCTATCAGACTGTCGCTGCTGGTCCTGCTGAGCGCCAATAGCTCCCCCAATCACAGCACCGCCGGCCATACCGACAATTGTGCCCACATCTGATCCGTTCCATCCACCAGCCAGATCGCCAATAGACGAACCCACTACTGCTCCTATCCCGCTGCCTATGTAGGCTCCCTGGCCTTCATAAGTACCGCAACTACCCAGCATCAGTGCCGCGCATGTTGCACATAAGATAAAATTCGTTTTCATCATCTTATTCTCTAAATCACGTAAGCAAAGATAGTGAAATGTTTGCAATTCCACAAGACTTTTTTCCCTATTTAGAGGTAGGAAAATCCCTAAAGAGATTAAATTTTCTTAAAACGTAATTTGAAAATGCTCTAAAAGAATAAACCAACCATTAAACTGGCATCTTCCGCCTGTCTTATGATCAGCATACATCCAGCCACGACACAACTTTAAAGATTGTACTTGCTGTACAACCCCAAAAAGAAACCAAAAGTCCAGATTTTACCAATCCGGACTTTTGGAATATACCTCAATGATTTACTTTCTTTAATTTAATCAAAAATTTTCATTGTTCATCCTTTTGAGTTCTCCTGCTATTCTCCTACTTTATTGTCTTGACATGAACCTCTGCTTTTCATATTCATCAGGAGGATTACAAAAGCACATACCCCTATCCCTATAGTAACATATATCCGAAGACTCCATGGCCACTATTTGAATATATTCATTTTCTCATTATAGATAGGGCTTTTCACACTAAGAAAATTCAAAACACTGTGGAACACATTCCACTGAGTCAGATTCCGTTCCGGTTTTAGTTGTCTGGAACCGTCCGATACCCACACGATAAAAGGAATTTCATATTGTTCCTTAGGAGCAATACTTAAAGGTAGCCCATGCATATACAAGTTTTTTTCTCCTAATGATTCTCCGTGATCTGACACAAATATCATAGCACAGTCATAGCCTTTCAACTGTTTTAAGATTCCAATTATGCTATGTAAGATATAATCTGTATAAACAATCGTATTATCATAAGCATTGACAAGTTGCGCACGAGGACAATCCCCTAATTCAACACTATGGCAAACCGGTTTGAAAACTTCAAACTGTGGCGGGTATTTTGTACTGTAGGTCGGGCCATGACTCGTACTGGTATGCAATACAATAAATATTTTATTTTTTTTACTGGCTAATATCTCTTTCTTCAGTCCTGTCAATAACACTTCATCATAATGACAGTTATAATGACAATTCTTATTACTCTTACATTCAGAAATTAGTTCACCCTTTGTCTCATAATGCTTGATATGTACCGGAGGTTCTCCCCAGTTAGTCGTCCGCCAATAGACATCAACATTATTTCTATACAGATAATTCGGTAATATCTCATATAAATCACGAGTGTTTTTGTATTCCAATATACATTTTACGCCCGCAGTTGTATAAGTACCCCCGGAAGTTGCCTTAAACCAATGAAGGTTTGGTGTTTTAGACAGCAACGGATTAGTATTTCTTTTATATCCATATAACGAAAAGTCAGCACGTCTTGCCGATTCTCCAATAACCAATATCACAACCGCTTTCTTATTGTTTTCTATTGTAGCATTAGGCAATAAAATCTCTTTTCTATTTTTCTGGTGTTTATGAATATAGAAAAGTGAAGTATTTACGGTATATGACCAGGGCATAGCAAGGCCTCCCAGCTGTTTTGAATGTTTGTCAACCCAAAGCCAGTTACTAGCATTGGCAAAAGATAAAATGAGTAGAAACAACAAGGAAAGAGACGAGATTGTAAAAAACCTTTTTGGTTTTTCCTTAGTTATTTTTGACCTGATAACCCACACAGCGGGTGCTACGCCGAATATCAAGACATATAAAAACATTCTGATAGAAAAGAAACTACTCGCCTCTGAATAATGGGTATCAAACACATTCCCCATCATGCTTTCATCAATGATGATACTGTAAGTATTGATAAAATAAACACATACCGCATTGATGACAAAAGTGATTGCCAATAGCCATTTCCCTACAATTCTTGACAGGAAAAGGAACAAATAAAAAGTAAAAAAGTTGGCCACTAGCATAATGACGACCAAACTTATAATGATAATAATACCATTAAGGCTTTTATCATCGACATTGTGGAAGACAAATGCGAAAAAGGGATAATGATATAAAAGGAAATTGATAATACTGGCAATAACACAGAACCAGACCAAACTTAAATTATTTTTCAACTTGAACATTTCGTAATATTATTTAAAGAAAAACATAAAAATCCAGCAACATTAATTGAAATAATTAATTACATCGGCATGAAAGGAAACATTAGCTTGATCTGAACCGATCTCTATGTCTTTCACAAAGTTCACCAGAATTTTCATCTTCAGGTGCCCTGCTCTCCCCGGCCTCTGACCTTCCTTTGGAAATTTCGGAAGCCTCACCTTCCACCATAGCCATTACCCCTGGCAACCTTTGGTTGCCTAAACCTCGCTTACAACATCCGTCTTCATGATCATCTTTTCGCTCGTCATTACAAGTAAAAGGCGCCAGTTTTTTCCTCAATAAGAATTCTATCCCAAAACCATATTTGATAAGGCAGAAATTGCTTTTTGACACACACACATAACCACCTATACCACCTAAAACAGAGCCAACAAGAATGTCTCCGACAAAATGTTGTCCAAGGTATATCCTGGAATAGCCCACAAAGCAGGCAAGAAAAAAGCAAAGGAGGCCTATCCATCTTTTTCTGCGCACAGAAAGGACTATAACAGACGCAACGGAAAACGCTGACGTGGTATGTCCTGACGGGAATCCATGGCTTCTATTCAGATGTATCCCAACCACTCCCAATACCGCCCGTGGATCTGAGAAACAGGATACAGGCCTGGGTTCATTAAAAATACGTTTTAACAGGACACAAACTATTCCGGACAAACAAAAGCTTGCTAATATAGTCCAAGCTATTTTACGACGCTTCAAAATGGCCAATATTACAACCACCAACAGCACAAATAGTCCATTCCCCATATAAGTGGCAAACTTGCTTACCTGATCAAGGAAAGATGACCTAAAATGATTGATAATAAGAAATGCCTCTTCTTTCGTATAGAGGCTCATCATTGCAGCGAGTGCAAAAATCCAAATTGCATAACACCAAAAGAAAAGCGCATGCGCATTATCTTTTACATCCAAATGTTTCATTACATTTATTCTATATAAAATGAAGAACAATTGGGTGCAGGCGCAGTAATACCCTATTTGCCCAATTTAGATACAGCCTTTAATTCGCCTGTAAAGTTAATCGGACATTTTGTAGTAATTCTATGTTAATCCGTTCGAAAAGGATTTTAAAGAAAATGTAATAGCTTTTTAACATAAAAGTCACTCACCAGTAACCATGAAGCTATATTTTCTTACTTTTTATTACTTATAAATATTATTATGCATAAAAAACAAAAGAGAATCTAACTCTTAATAAGGATACATGATTTTTCGGTCCACGTCATATTGTTGTTTTTTTAACGATAAGAATCATAGTCACTGATTCTCACGACGATAGTCAATGGTGAGCGAAATGGTGCATTTTGCTCCTCCATGACAATATCTCCCGGAATCAGGCGTCAAGGTCAGTGATTTTAAGGCCTTAAAATGACATATATACTGTAAAAAACAACAATATGATTTGAGTTACTTCATTCCTAAAACATAATAAGATGGTTAAAAAGCCCAACTTTATAAAATGATCCGATTTTTCAGCATACACCTAAAAATAAAATCAAAAAGTCCGGATCAATCATAATCCGGACTTTTTGAAATACTTGTCACTGATTTACTTTTCTAAAGTATAATCAAGAATTTCTATTACTCAGCCTTAAGAGTTTCTTTTGCATCCTCAGGCTTGGTTTCTTCTGCCTTAGTATCCTTTACCTTAACAGGATCCTTGGTTTCCTTAACCTTGGTCTCAGCTTCTTTTTCCGTCTTCTGAACATTTTCCTTTTCAGGAGTTTCTGCGGTCTCTTCAGCTGATGTCACATTTTCACTCTTTTTATTACGGCCACGGCGGGTACGCTTTGCTCCCGTCTTAGGAGTCTTAGCCATATTATCGTCAAAATCTACGAGCTCAATAAAAGCCCGATCAGCGCCATCACCGAGACGTGAGCCTAATTTGATGACACGAGTATAGCCCCCCGGGCGATTAGCAATCTTAGGAGCGACGGCACCAAAAAGTTCCTTAATGGCTTCCTTGTTCTGAAGATAGCGAAAGACAACACGACGAGAAGATGTCGTATCATTCTTAGAACGAGTAACCAAAGGTTCTACATATTTTTTCAGGGCCTTTGCCTTAGCTACAGTCGTAGTGATTCTTTTGTGCATAATCAGGGACACTGACATATTAGCCAGCATAGATGCCCGATGTGATGCAGTACGACTGAGATGGTTGAATTTTTTGTTATGTCTCATTTTGTTTTTTATTTGGACTTGTATTTGAATAGATTTCTGCTCACGCAAGCCTTATCCTATTCTTATTCCTTGTCCAGTTTATACTTTGAAATATCAGTTCCAAACGATAGATTCAGACTCTCGAGCAAATCATCAAGCTCTGAAAGCGATTTCTTACCGAAATTACGGAACTTCAAAAGATCAGTCTTGTTATATTGTACCAAATCACCCAAAGTTTCCACGTTAGCGGCCTTCAGGCAATTGAGTGCACGAACACTCAGATTCAAGTCCACGAGCCGAGTCTTAAGCAACTGGCGCATATGGAGCACTTCTTCATCAAACTCCTGGTTATTATCCTTATCAGGGTTTTCCAGTGTTATCTTCTCATCCGAGAACAACATGAAATGATAGATAAGGATTTTTGCAGCCTCTTTCAAAGCATCTTTAGGGCTGATGGAACCATCCGTAGTAACTTCAATTACCAGTTTGTCATAATCCGTCTTTTGTTCGACACGATAAGGCTCAACAGAATATTTCACATTACGGATAGGCGTGTAAATAGAATCTATTGGAAGCACATTGACATCCGTGCAGAATTGCCTGTTCTCCTCTGAAGGAACATAGCCACGTCCCTTGTTAATGGTAAGATCAATCTGCATTGAAGCTTTAGGGTCTAAATGGCAAATCACCAAATCAGGGTTTAACACTTCAAATCCAGTCAGGTACTTACCAATATCACCTGCTTTGAATTCAGTGGAATTCTCTACGGTGATACTAACTTTCTCGTTCTCGAATTCTTCTACTACTTGCTTGAACCGAACTTGCTTAAGATTCAAGATAATGTTGGTGACATCTTCCTTTACACCAGGTACAGTTGAAAATTCATGCTCAACACCACCTATACGGACTGTGTTGATAGCATAACCTTCAAGTGATGAAAGGAGCATGCGGCGAAGAGCGTTACCAATAGTAACACCAAAGCCAGGCTCGAGAGGGCGGAATTCGAACTTTCCGTAGTGGTCGTTAGCCTCCAGCATTACGACTTTATCAGGTTTTTGAAATGCTAATATCGCCATTAATTTAATGATTTTTATTATTTAGAGTACAACTCAACGATTAACTGTTCCTTGATATTCTCAGGAATATCAGCACGGTCCGGCTTATGAAGATACTTACCGCTCTTCGTATTTTCATCCCATTCAAGCCAAGGATATTTGCTATGGTTGAAACCAGCCAGAGCAGCTTCAATGACTTCAAGAGATTTAGCCTTGACACGAACGCCGACCACCTGACCGGGTTTTACGGAATAAGAAGGAATATTAACGACCTGACCATCAACAACGATGTGACGGTGACCTACCAACTGACGAGCGGCAGCACGTGTGGGAGCGATGCCCAAACGGAACACGATATTATCCAGACGACTCTCAAGATTCTGGAGAAGAACCTCACCAGTAATTCCAGGAGCTTTCTGGGCCTTATCGAACATATTGCGGAACTGACGTTCCAGCACGCCATAAGTATACTTAGCCTTCTGCTTTTCAGCAAGCTGTGCACCATACTCTGACTGCTTACGACGGCGGTCGTTGCCATGCTGCCCAGGAGGGAAATTTCTCTTGGATAGCACTTTATCAGCACCAAAGATTGGTTCACCAAAACGGCGTGCAATTCTAGATTTAGGACCTATGTATCTTGCCATAATGAAATAAATTCTTTTAAAAATTGATGTTCAGATGAAATTATACACGACGACGCTTCGGAGGACGACAGCCATTATGTGGTAATGGAGTCACATCCACGATTTCAGTGACCTCGATGCCAGCGCCATGCACGGCACGGATAGCAGACTCACGCCCGTTGCCCGGTCCTTTGACGTATGCTTTCACCTTGCGCAGACCAAGTTCATAAGCGACTTTAGCACAATCCTCAGCTGCCATCTGCGCAGCATACGGAGTATTCTTTTTAGAACCGCGGAAGCCCATCTTGCCTGCGGATGACCAGGAAATAGTCTGGCCCTCGTTATTTGCAAGAGATACAATAATATTATTGAAAGAACTGTGTATATGCAGTTGACCAATTGCATCAACCCTTACATTTCTTTTCTTAGATGTTGCTTTTGTCTTTGCCATGATTATTGAATTTATAGCATGAAATCCTTGTCCGCCTTGAACAAGTCAAGAGCAGACTCAAGAAATCAACTAAATTTTACTTAGTCGCCTTCTTCTTATTAGCAACAGTCTTCTTTTTCCCCTTACGGGTACGAGCATTATTCTTAGTACTCTGACCGCGAACAGGAAGACCATTACGATGCCTGACGCCACGATAGCAACCTATATCCATGAGGCGCTTGATGTTCATTTGGATCTCAGAACGGAGATCACCTTCTACTTTATATCCAGCGCCGATAATTTCACGGATTTTGGCTGCCTGATCATCAGTCCAATCACTGACCTTCAGGTCACGGTTAACACCGGCCGCATCCAATATCTTTGCTGAACTACTTCGACCTATACCAAAAATATAAGTCAATGCGATTTCGCCACGCTTATTCTGGGGCAAATCTACTCCAACAATTCTTATTGCCATTTGTTATTGATAAAAAAATAATAGTTACATACTCGCGAAAGAGTGTGCAAAGATACAACAAAATTCATTGTCAATGTACACTTTTACGAATTTTTAACATTACCCCTGACGCATTTTGAACTTAGGGTTCTTCTTGTTGATTACGAATAAACGTCCTTTACGACGCACAATCTTGCACTCAGGAGTACGTTTCTTTATTGATGTTCTAGTCTTCATATCTTTGAAATCTTTTATTTATATCTAAAAACAATTCTTCCCTTTGTCAAGTCGTATGGACTCATTTCCACTTTGACCTTATCTCCAGGTAAAATCTTGATGTAATGCATACGCATTTTCCCTGAAATATGAGCTATGATCTGAACTCCATTTTCAAGTTCTACACGAAACATTGCATTGGATAAACTTTCGACGATCGTTCCGTCTTGTTCTATAGCTGGCTGCTTTGCCATAATTACTTATTAACTCCTTATAAATATTAAATACTCTTTGACCGTTAACACTCTGCGGACCAAACTCGGCGAACGACTTACAGGATCACTCACCGACTGATTTGTTCGATACCGTCAAATGTAGATAAAATCTCAGCTCTTCCCCTACGAATAGCAATAGTATGTTCAAAGTGAGCAGCGATCTGATGATCTGCCGTGGCAAGGCCCCACTTATCAGGGAGCAGCCACAATTTGCGTTCACCCATTGTAACCATGGGTTCTATAGCAATACACATACCTGCTTTCAGAAGCAAGCCTTCACCCTGTCGTCCATAATTAGGAACCGGGGGATCCTCGTGCATCAGCCTTCCTATCCCATGACCCGTTAACTCTCTGAACACCGAATAACCCTCAGCCTCGCAGCACTGTTGTACCGAAAAACCAATGTCACCGACATGGTTTCCTGCCACTGCCTGCTCAATCCCTTTATAGAGTGCCGCTTTTGTAGTTCCCAAGAGTTTTTGAACTTCCGGATCTACTTCGCCGACACAAAAGGTATAACAACTGTCACCATTATAGCCATTCAGCAATGCGCCGCAATCGACAGAAATGACATCACCATCCTTTAAGACAGTCTTTTCACTCGGTATGCCATGCACGACAACATCATTGACCGATGTACAAACAGAACCAGGGAAAGGCACATCCACGCCAAAAGGATTAGGAACACCTTTGAAGGTAGGTTCTGCGCCATGATCACGAATAAACTCAGCAGCAATCTTATCAAGTTGAATCGTCGTGACCCCAGGTTTAATATGTCTGCCCACTTCCGTGAGCGTAGCACCGACCAGATGATTAGCCTCACGCATGAGTCGGATTTCATCCTCGGTCTTCAGAAATATTTTCATTTCTAAAGATCAATAGGCAGAGAGTCCTGCATGACGAGTATGACCCGAGCTCAGCAAGCCGTCATAATGTCTCATCAGCAAATAGCTCTCAATCTGCTGTAAGGTATCAATTACGACACCCACAAGAATCAGAAGAGATGTCCCCCCAAAGAACTGAGAGAAAGACTCCTGAACATTCAACAGACCTGCCAGCGCCGGCATGATAGCGATAAAGGCGATGAACAAGGAACCAGGGAAGGTAATACGAGACATCACAGTATCTATATACTCCGCGGTATCCTTACCCGGCTTGACACCAGGAATAAACCCATTATTACGCTTAAGGTCATCAGCCATCTGCGTCGGGTTTAAAGTGATTGCTGTATAAAAATATGTGAATGCGATCACCAAGATCACATAGACGATGTTATAAAGCAGACTCCGCGTGTTCATGAGATCCTGAACCCACCAGGCCGAATTTGCCGTATTATAGCGTACAATAGCCAACGGAATAAACATCAGTGCCTGTGCAAAGATGATCGGCATCACATTGGCAGCGAACAACTTCAAAGGAATATACTGACGAGCTCCACCATACTGCTTGTTGCCTACTACTCTCCGGGCATACTGCACAGGGACTTTACGAGTACCCTCAACCAGGACAATAGAAGCGCAGACCACCGCATAAAGGATAACGATCTCAACGATGAACATGATCAATCCTCCCCCGGTAATCGCCTGCAGGCGAGAAGCCACTTCCTGAATGAAAGCCTGGGGCAACCGAGCAATAATTCCGATCATAATGATCAAAGAAATACCATTACCCACGCCCTTATCTGTAATACGTTCTCCCAACCAAAGGATAAACATACTGCCGGCAGCAAGGATGATCGTTGCAGGAACCATAAAGACTGTCCAACTGACCCCCGTAGCAAGAGCCTGAGAAGCCTGCATCTTAAGGTTAATCAGATAAGACGGAGCCTGAAAAAGCAGAATTGCTATGGTCAGCCACCTTGTATACCAATCAATTTTCTTACGGCCACTCTCACCCTCACGCTGCATTTTCTGGAAATAAGGAACAGCAACAGCAAGGAGTTGCATGACGATTGAGGCAGAAATATAAGGCATTATCCCCAATGCGAAGATAGACGCATTGGAAAAAGCACCTCCAGAGAACATATCAAGCAAAGACATCAGTCCACCTGCGGTCTGTGACTGTAAATGTGCCAACTGCCCGGGATCAATACCAGGAAGAACGACAAATGACCCAAAACGGTATATAGCCACAAACAGGAGGGTGATGAGGAGCCGCTGACGCAGATCCTCAACCTTCCAACAGTTCTTTAGTGTCTCAATTAACTTTTTCATTCACTTAGATTATTGTTGCCTTACCACCTAATGTCGTAATGGCCTGTTCGGCTGATTTAGAAAAAGCATTTGCCTCTACATCAACCTTAGACTTCAATTCGCCATCACCCAAAACCTTGATAAGCTTGTTTCCATCAAAAAGTCCAGCCTCTTTCATTTCCTTCAAGCCGATCTTGGTATAGTTCTTCGCCTCTACGAGTTTCTGAAGAGAAGACAGATTAACGGCGAGGTATTCTTTATGGTTGATATTTTTAAAACCAGCTTTAGGAACACGACGCTGCAATGGCATCTGGCCACCTTCAAATCCGATCTTTCTTTTATAACCAGAACGCGATTTGGCTCCTTTGGATCCACGGGTAGAAGTACCACCTAAGCCAGAACCTGAACCGCGTCCAAGACGGCGACGTGAATGTGTAGAACCAACTGCTGGTTTCAAATTATGTAATCTAATCATTGCGTCAAATTTTAAGAATTCGTTATTTAATAATCTCAATCAGGTGATGAACCTTACGGATCATACCACTATTTCCAGGATTGTCCTCAACCTCGACTACCTGGCCGATCTTATGGAGCCCAAGATAGATAAGGGTATTCTTCTGATCAACAGGAGCACCAACTCTACTCTTGATTTGCTTGATTTTTATAGTTGCCATTTTCTAATTCCCCCCAAATTAACCATTAAATACTTTTTCCATACTTATTCCACGCTGACCAGCAACCTGATAAGGATCACGCATTTTGGAAAGAGCGAGGATCGTAGCTTTGACCAGGTTATGTGCATTGGAAGAACCTTTGGACTTAGCAATCACATCCGTAATACCTGCACTCTCCAGGACAGCACGCATAGCACCTCCAGCTTTCAGCCCTGTACCGGCAGCAGCTGGCTTCAGCAGGACTTTGGCACCCTCATAAGAAACTTCCATTTCGTGAGGGATAGTACCTTTGAGAACCGGTACTTTCATCAAGCTTTTTTTAGCAGCTTCAGTACCTTTAGCTATTGCAGCCGTAACTTCTCCGGCTTTACCCAGGCCATAACCGAGAACACCCTTGCCATCACCTACAACGACGATAGCAGCGAAAGTAAAGGTACGACCACCTTTAGTAACTTTAGTTACACGGTTAATAGCAACCAGACGATCTTTCAATTCGACGTCACTATTTGCTTTTACTCTATTCATTGCCATAATCGATTAAAATTTAAGGCCACCCTCACGAGCTGCGTCAGCAAGTGCCTGGACACGGCCATGATAGAGATAACCATTACGGTCAAAAACTATAGATACTACTCCGGCAGCCTTTGCCTTCTCAGCAACAAGAGCACCGACTTTCTTAGCCTGCTCCAGTTTAGGAAGTTTTTCCATTCCTAAAGAAGAGGCATAAGCGAGAGTATTTCCCGTCAAATCATTGATTAACTGAGCATAGATTTGCTTATTAGAACGGAATACACTCAGGCGTGGACGCTCAGCAGTTCCCTTCACGTGTTTACGAATGCGGAACTTTATTTTAATTCGTCTTTCAACTTTTTTTGTTGTCATTGTCGTAAAAAATTAAAATTACTTAGCAGCAGCAGTCTTACCAGACTTTCTGCGGATGACCTCTCCTTTAAAGAGAATACCTTTTCCTTTATAAGGTTCAGGCATACGGAAAGAACGAATTTTTGCACAGATGAGTCCGAGCAAAGCCTTATCACAAGACTCCAATGTTATCATCGGGTTCTGATTCCTTTCAGCCTTCGTCTCAACCTTCACCTCTTTAGGAAGTTGCATATAAATGGGGTGTGTATAACCCAAGGTGAGTTCGATAATATTCCCCTGATTCGTCACACGGTAACCGACACCAACGAGCTCCATTGTTTTAGAATAGCCCTCGCTTACCCCAATGACCATATTATTCACCAGAGAGCGGTAAAGGCCATGGAATGCCTGTTTCTGCTTACTATCAACAAGGCTCTTCTCATCGACAGCAAACGTTACCGCACCATCGGCCAGAGCCACCTTGATAGAAGGATCTATCTTTTGAGAAAGTTCACCTTTTGGTCCCTTGACTGAAAGGATTCCTGTCTTTTTATCAAAATTTACAGTTACACCTGCCGGAATATTAACTGGTAATTTCCCTATTCTTGACATATCAAATCCTCCAATTAATATATGAAACAAAGAACTTCACCGCCAATTTTCTGTTCAGCAGCCTCTTTGTTAGTCATTACACCTTTAGACGTAGATAGAATTGCAATACCCAGTCCGTTAATTACTCTCGGCATATCTTTGTAACCCGTATACTGACGAAGTCCAGGAGTGGACACGCGCTTCAAGCTTCTGATAGCATTTTGCTTCGTCTTCGGATCATACTTCAATGCGACCTTGATTGTACCTTGAGGACCATCCTCAATAAATTTGTAATTCAGAATGTATCCTTTCTCAAAGAGGATCTTTGTGATCTCTTTCTTCAAGTTAGACGCAGGAACATCCACAACACGGTGATGAGCCATGATTGCATTTCTGAGTCTAGTCAGATAATCTGCTATAGGATCTGTCATAAAAATAAAAATTAATTAATCGGGACACCCCGACAATATTAAAAATGTGATCTGTATGAATTGATAAGATTACCAACTGGCCTTTTTCACACCAGGGATCAAGCCCTCGGAAGCCATCTCACGGAACTGAATACGAGAGAGACCAAACTGTCTGATATATCCTCTTGGACGCCCCGTAATCTTGCAACGGTTATGCAGACGAATGGGATCAGCATTCTTAGGAATAGCCTGTAACTTACGAGCAGCCTCATAAGCCTCTGCGGGATCAGTAGCAGTAGCGATAATCTTTTTCAAAGCTGCGCGTTTCTTTGCATAACGTGCTACAAGTCTTGCACGCTTCACTTCGCGAGCTTTCATTGATTCTTTTGCCATATCTATTTAGTCTTTTTAGCATTCTTAAATGGAAAACCGAAACCCTTGAGCAAAGCATAACCTTCTTCATCTGTAGTAGCAGAAGTTACAAAGGTGATGTTCATTCCTTGCACACGATCAACTTTATCGATATTAATTTCCGGGAAGATGATCTGCTCAGAAATACCGAGGGTATAGTTGCCATGTCCATCCAGTCTGGAGTCAATACCTTTGAAGTCACGGATACGAGGAAGAGCCACGCGAATGAGCCTCTCCAAGAATTCGTACATCCGCTCACGGCGCAAAGTAACCATCACACCGATAGGCATGTATTTACGAAGTTTGAAATTAGCGATGTCTTTTTTGGAGTAAGTAGCAACAGCTTTCTGACCCGTAATGGAAGACAGTTCATTGATGGCGACATCAATGATTTTTTTATCCTGGGTAGCGTCACCAAGTCCCTCATTAATCACAATCTTCTTCAAGACAGGAACCTGCATGACAGAAGAATAGTTAAACTGTTTAGTAAGAGACGGTGCAATCGTATCTGTATATACTTGTTTTAACCGTGCTGTATTCATCACTTGATTTCCTCCCCTGATTTTTTAGCGATACGAACGACCTTCTTCCCTTCACGCTTAATGGCGATACGGGTAGGTTTGCCACTTTTCGGATCAATCAGACTTAAATTAGAAATATGAATTGAAGCCTCCTGCTTGACAATACCCCCCTGAGGATTTTTAGCTGAAGGCTTAGTGCTCTTAGTAACCATATTGACCCCTTCAACGATGGCCCGGTTTTCATCTACCAGCACTTTGAGCACCTTTCCAGACTTACCCTTGTCTCTACCAGCGAGCACAATTACGGTATCGTCTTTTTTTATGTGTAATTTACTCATTACTTTCTTAAATTTTAAACATTAAAGAACCTCAGGTGCCAAAGAAACGACCTTCATATTAACAGTCCGAAGTTCACGGGCAACCGGACCGAAGATACGACTTCCGCGGAGCTCACCGGCACTATTCAACAAGACACAGGCATTGTCGTCAAAACGGATATAGGATCCATCCTTGCGACGGATCTCTTTCCTGGTACGAACAATCAGGGCCTTCGATACTGCACCCTTCTTCAAATCACTTGACGGGATGACATTCTGTACAGCGACAACGATGATATCCCCCACGCTTGCATAACGGCGTCCCGTTCCACCAAGTACACGAATGCACTTTGCCGTACGAGCACCACTGTTATCACATACTGTAAGTTTTGATTCAGTTTGTATCATAATTACTTAGCCTTTTCTACGATTCTTACTAATCTCCACCGCTTTGTCTTTGACAGAGGGCGAGTCTCCATAATCAGTACAGTGTCGCCGACATTGGCTTCATTCTGTTCATCATGGGCGTAATATTTCTTGGTATGCTGGACGAACTTACCATAAATCGGGTGCTTCTCCTTAAACTTTGATGCAATAATTATGGTTTTATCCATTTTATTACTGATCACAACACCCTGTCTTACCTTTCTTAAATTTCTTGTTTCCATCTGAACCATTATTTTTTATTAAGTTCTCTTTGACGGAGTTCTGTCTTCATCCGTGCAATATCACGACGTGCCGTCTTAATCTGTGATGGATTCTCTAACGGAGTAATCTTATGGTTCAGCATCTTTTGGTTAAGATCAGCCTGCGATGCCTTCAACTTTTCAACCAAATCCTTAGTTTCAAGTTCTTTTACTTCTTTCATCTTCATAGCTTAAGCATTTTTATCGTAATCACGTCTGACGACAAACTTAGTTTTAACAGGCAACTTCTGAGCGGCAAGGCGAAGTGCTTCCTTTGCATCTTTAAGACTTACGCCCTCTACCTCAAATAAGATACGTCCCGGTGTTACGGGAGCTACCCATCCTGCGGGGTCACCTTTTCCTTTACCCATACGCACATCAGCAGGTTTACGAGTAATGGGATGGTCTGGAAAAATACGAATCCAAACCTGACCTTCACGGTTCATATAGCGGTTTACGGCTACACGAGCGGCCTCTATCTGACGGCTGTCGAGCCATTTGGATTCAAGAGTCTTGATACCAAATGAACCGAAAGCCAGTTCTGTTCCTCTGTGAGCGTCACCTTTATTGCCACGCCCATCTTGAGGTCTTCTATATTTTACTCTTTTTGGCTGTAACATAATAGATTCTTAACTTTTAACGGTTATTGTTTCTCTTGCGATTACCGCGACCAGAACGTCTCTCACCGTTACCACGATTTGAGTTTTTATTGTCCTGCTGGAAATTCGGTGTAAGGTCTACTTTCCCATAGACCATACCGCGGCAGATCCAAACTTTTACCCCAATCGTACCTACTTTCGTAATTGCTTTAGTAGAGCAATAGTCAATATCAGCACGAAGAGTATGCAGTGGTGTACGCCCTTCCTTAAACATCTCCTTACGAGCCATCTCAGCTCCATTCAGACGACCAGACACCTGGACTTTGATACCATCAGCACCAGCACGCATCGTATTGGCAACAGCCATCTTGACGGCACGGCGATAAGCGATCTTACCTTCGAGCTGACGGGCGATATTATCTGCTACAATAGTTGCATCCAGTTCAGGTCTTTTCACCTCAAAAATGTTGATTTGAATCTCTTCCTTGAAGATATTCTTCAACTCTTCTCTCAGTTTATCGACATCCTGGCCACCTTTACCAATGACAATACCCGGACGAGCAGTGCAAATAGTAATGGTAACGAGTTTTAAGGTACGCTCGATGATAATACGAGAGACGCTTGCCCTTGCCAGACGCTCGTTGATATAGTTTCGGATTTTCATATCCTCTACGAGGTTGTCACCGAAAGACTTACCACCAAACCAATTAGAATCCCAACCACGGATTACACCTAAACGGTTACTTATTGGATTAACTTTCTGTCCCATTCTATTTACTTATTTTCGTCATTAGTTTTAGCATCAACAAAAAGCGTAACGTGATTAGAACGCTTACGGATTCTGAAGCCACGGCCTTGTGGTGCCGGTCTCATACGTTTCATAGTGACCCCCGGGTCTACGAAGACTCTACTGATATAGAGTTCACCCTCTTCAGCCTTACGGTCATTTTTCTGTTCCCAGTTTGCAATAGCCGAACGTAACAGTTTCTCAACGTCAGCAGCAGCGTGCTTTTTAGAGAACTTAAGTACTCCAAGAGCCTTATTTACTTCCATACCACGAACCATGTCCACGACATAGCGCATCTTACGGGGTGAGGAAGGAACTCCCTTGAGCTTAGCGAAGTACTGGTTTCTGCGAGCTTCTTTTAACTTTTCAGCCGCAATATGTTTTCTTGCTCCCATTATTGTTTCTTCATTTAAATGGTTTCAACCCGCTTACTTAATCTTTATTGTTACCACTATGGCCGCCGAATCGACGGGTAAGTGAAAACTCACCAAGTCTGTGACCCACCATATTTTCAGTAATGTAAACAGGGATAAATTTATTTCCGTTATGAACTGCAATGGTATGCCCCACGAAATCGGGAGATATCATACAAGCTCTGGCCCATGTTTTGACAACACTTTTCTTGCCACTTTTGTTCATCTCGAGAATTTTCTTCTCCAGAGAAACATTAATATATGGACCCTTCTTAAGTGAACGACTCATAATTTACTCTTTATTTTTTATTTGCTCTTTCAATAATATACTTGTTAGAAAGCTTCTTAGGTGCACGAGTCTTAAGACCTTTAGCACACAAGCCCTTCCGAGAACGTGGAAGACCACCGGACTGGCGACCTTCACCACCACCCATAGGGTGATCAACAGGATTCATCACCACGCCACGGTTATGAGGACGACGGCCCAGCCAGCGGGAACGTCCAGCCTTACCGGACTGTTCAAGGGCATGGTCAGAATTCCCCACGCTGCCAATTGTAGCTTTGCAAGCACTCAGAATCTGGCGAGTCTCACCAGAAGGAAGCTTAATAACACAATAACTGCCCTCACGAGAAGTCAACTGAGCAAAATTACCAGCCGAACGGACCAGGCGTGCACCCTCCCCCGGACGTAATTCAATGTTATGAATTACGGTACCTACAGGGATATTTTCCAGTGGAAGAGCATTGCCTATCTCAGGAGCTGCAGAAGCACCGGAAAGCAATGTAGCACCTACTTGCAATCCATTAGGAGCAATAATGTAACGTTTTTCACCATCTGCATAATAGAGCAACGCGATCCGTGCCGAGCGGTTCGGATCATATTCAATACTCTTTACTACAGCTGGAACACCATCTTTCTCCCGCTTAAAGTCGATGAAACGTAACTTGCGTTTGTGTCCACCGCCCATGTAGCGAACCGTCATCTTACCGGTGTTGTTTCGACCACCTGTAGAACGTTTGCCATACACGAGAGACTTCTCTGGCACGGATGCAGTAATCTCCTCGAACGTGCCAATAATCTTGTGTCTTTGTCCCGGAGTGACCGGGTTAAATTTACGTACTGCCATTTTTTATTTTAGATATTGCTGTAAAAATCAATTGTATCGCCCTCTTTCAAGGTAACGATAGCCTTTTTGAATGCATTTTTCTGACCTTTGACCATTCCTGCTTTCGTATAGCGGGACTGACGTTTGCCAGCATAGCGCATCGTGTTTACATTTTCAACTGTAACTTTGTACAGTTTCTCAACCTCATCCTTTATCTGGAGCTTATTGGCCTCAGGCTTTACAACGAAGCCAAAGCGGTTAGGCCGCTTATCCGTTATCTTAGTTTGCTTCTCAGTAACCAAGGGTTTAATAATAAATGCCATAATTGAATCTCCTGTTATTTGGTTAAGAGTTCGTTTAGTGAATTTAATGCACCTTCCGTCATCACGACAGAATCAGCATTCAACACCTGATAAGTATTGACTGCCTTCGCTGTAATCACATGAGCACATTTTATATTTCGAGCGGACAAATATACATTTTTATCTACTTCTGGCAAAACGAAAAGGAGTTTCTTGCCCTCTACTTTAAGATTTTTAGTAATATTTATAAAATCTTTTGTTTTCGGAGCATCAAACTTAAAGTCCTCAACGACGATTAATTCATTTTCCTTAGCCATCTGAGACAAAGCCGATTTACGAGCAAGAATATTCGTCTTCTTGTTCAGTTTAAAACTATAATCACGGGGCTTAGGACCAAAAACACGACCACCGCCGACGAGCAAAGGAGAATTAATATCACCCCGACGGGCACCGCCGCCACCCTTCTGACGTCCGAGTTTGCGTGTTGAACCTCTGTGTTCACTTCTTTCCTTAGTTTTCGCCGTACCCTGACGTTGATTGGCAAGGTATTGCTTTACTGCAAGCCAGAGAACGTGTTCGTTAGGCTCAATTCCGAAGATACTCTCATCGAGAGTCACCTTCCTGCCGGTCTCCTGACCATTGATATTTAAAACACTAACTTCCATTATTTCTCAATTAATACAGTTGAACCTATACATCCAGCAAAAGAACCTTTCACTACGAGCAGGTTCTGTTCTGGAATAACCTTTAATACCTGAAGGTTCTGGGTAGTAACCCGATCTCCTCCCATTTGACCACCCATGCGCATGCCTTTGAAGACTTCTGCAGGGTAAGAGCAAGCACCGATAGAACCTGGTTTACGCAAACGGTCATCCTGACCGTGGGTAGACTGGCCTACACCGCCGAAATTGTAACGTTTAACAACACCTTGGAAGCCTTTTCCTTTAGAAGTTCCGACTACGTCCACAAATTTAGTGTCATTAAAAATATCAACTGTAATTGTATCTCCGAGGTTATGCTCCTCATCAAACCTGAACTCGGCCAAGTGCTTTTTAGGTGTTGTGCCTGCCTTCTTATAGATTCCCATCAAGGACTTGGAGCATCTTTTCTCCTTTGCCTCGCCGAAACCTAACTGAACGGCCTTGTAACCATCTTTCTCTACTGTTTTTACCTGGGTTACGACACAAGGACCAGCTTCGATAACAGTGCACGGAATATTTTTACCGTCGGCACTGAACACGGATGTCATTCCGATTTTTCTTCCAATTAATCCTGGCATTTCAATAAAAATTAAAATAGATAAATTCTTTTTGTACCCAACATCACTCAGACTTTAATCTCCACCTCGACGCCACTAGGCAACTCGAGTTTCATCAAAGCATCTACCGTTTTTGCTGTTGAACTATAGATGTCGATAAGACGCTTAAAATCGGACAACTGGAACTGCTCACGGGACTTTTTGTTTACGAACGTTGAACGGTTAACCGTGTAAATACGCTTATGCGTCGGCAATGGAATAGGACCACTTACAATCGCACCGGTAGCCTTCACGGCCTTAACGATTTTTTCTGCTGACTTATCAACCAACTGATGATCGTAAGATTTCAGTTTAATTCTGATTTTCTGACTCATTTTTTTATTTATTAAATGATTAATGAAGGAAAAGGAGCACCTGCTTAAGAGTCATTCGCTAAGCCTGTTGTTCCTTAACCCAATGATTTACAATAATTCCGAATGTCCCTTTATCTCATCAAGTACCGTCTTGGCAATACTCTTTGAGACCGGAGCATGGTGATCATACTCCATAGAAGAAGTAGCCCGGCCGGAAGTAATCGTACGCAAAGCGGTCACATAGCCAAACATCTCTGCCAGAGGAACCATGGCCTTGACGATACGGGCACCACTGCGGGTTTCATCCATTCCCTGGACCATGCCACGGCGCTTGTTCAAATCCCCAATGACATCACCCATATTTTCTTCCGGGGTAACAACTTCCACCTTCATGATAGGTTCCATCAAAACCGGACCAGCCTTTGGGCACATCTCACGGAAAGCCTGATGAGCTACCAACTCGAACGAAATCTGATCAGAGTCAACAGGATGGAAGCCACCATCCAGAAGGGTCACTTTCAAACCAGTCATCGGAAATCCGCCGAGGATACCACTGCCCAGACACTCCTGAAAGCCCTTCTGAACAGAAGGAATAAATTCCTTAGGCACATTACCACCCTTGACCTGATTTACGAACTGCAAATCTCCTTCCGTATAATCTTCGTCTTTCGGGCCGATAGTCACTTCAATACAAGCGAACTTACCACGACCACCCGTCTGCTTCTTATAAGTCTGACGGTCATGAACCTCCCTAGTGACAGCCTCTTTATAATTGACCTGAGGTTTACCCTCAGTACATTCTACTTTGAATTCACGGCGAAGACGTTCAATGATAATATCCAGATGCAACTCTCCCATACCGGAAATGATGGTCTGGCCACTCTGTTCATCAGTATGAACTGTAAAAGTAGGATCCTCTTCAGCCAGTTTAGCCAGGCCATTATCCATTTTAGCTACATCAGCCTGCGATTTAGGTTCTACAGCCACCGAGATCACAGGATCAGGGAATGTCATGGATTCCAGCACAATAGGATGATCCTCATCACACAATGTATCACCTGTATGAATATCCTTGAAACCGACGCCGGCACCGATATCACCTGCATCAATAGACTCCATAGGAATTTCCTGTTTGGAATTCATCTGGAACAAACGGCTGATGCGCTCGCGTTTTCCAGAGCGTGGATTAAAGACATAAGAGCCAGCTGCCACCCTGCCCGAGTAAACCCGGAAGAACACCAGACGACCCATAAAAGGATCCGTAGCGATCTTGAAAGCCAAAGCAGCCAGAGGTTCAG
This sequence comes from Segatella asaccharophila, assembly GCF_054687055.1. Classification (NCBI taxonomy): domain Bacteria; kingdom Pseudomonadati; phylum Bacteroidota; class Bacteroidia; order Bacteroidales; family Prevotellaceae; genus Segatella; species Segatella asaccharophila. Next base: position 29,495 of record NZ_BAACAN010000006.1, read on the forward strand.
ACTCAGACGGCTTACGATCTTCCTCTTCACCCGTATCCGGATTTGTACCCTTGATATTAGGAGTATCCAGTGGAGAAGGCAGGAACATACAAACGTAGTCCAGCAATGGTTGAACGCCCTTATTCTTATAAGAAGATCCCAGACATACCGGGCAGCACTCCAATTTCACGGTTCCTTTACGAATCGCAGAAATGAGCATATCTTCAGGAACGTCCTTGCCATCCAGGTAAAGTTCCATCAAATTATCATCATAATTAGAAGCAGCTTCCAAGAGTTTGTCCCGATATTCATTAGCCTGATCCACCAGATCAGCGGGAATATCATCGACATCATATTCAGCTCCCAGCGTTTCATCATGCCAAAGAATAGCCTTCATCTTAATCAGGTCAACCACCCCAAGAAAGTTTTCCTCTGCCCCGATAGGAATCTGGAGAACGACAGGATTAGCCCCAAGGATCGTTTTCATCTGCTTCACTGTTTCGAAGAAGTCAGCACCAGAGCGGTCCATCTTATTGACATAGCCAATACGAGGAACATTGTATTTGTCAGCCTGGCGCCACACCGTTTCTGACTGAGGCTGGACGCCATCAGCTGCAGAATAAGTAGCAATAGTACCATCAAGGACACGCAAGGAGCGTTCTACCTCGGCAGTAAAGTCGACATGTCCCGGAGTATCAATCAAGTTGATCTTATAATCATTGCCTTTCCATGTCCAATTACAAGTAGTTGCAGCAGAGGTGATCGTTATACCCCTCTCCTGCTCTTCAGCCATCCAGTCCATCACGGCCTCGCCATCATGGACCTCACCGATTTTATGTGTCTTACCTGTATAATAAAGAATACGCTCTGACGTAGTCGTTTTACCCGCATCAATGTGAGCCATGATGCCAATATTACGCGTCAAATGTAAATCACGGTTTGCCATTTTTCTTTTTACCTGTTAAAAGTGATTAGAATCTAAAATGTGCAAAAGCACGGTTAGCCTCAGCCATACGATGAATATCTTCCTTCCGCTTATAGGCACCCCCCTGATTGTTATAAGCATCAAGGATCTCTGCAGCAAGTTTTTCAGCCATAGACTTTCCACTGCGTTTGCGGGCGAAAGTAATCAGATTCTTCATAGCAATACTTTCCTTACGGTCAGGACGAATTTCCGTCGGAACCTGAAAAGTAGCTCCTCCGACACGGCGACTGGTCACCTCTACCTGGGGAGTAACATTATCCAGCGCTTGTTTCCAGATTTCCAAAGCTGATTTTTCTTCTGCCTTGGGAGCCTTTGCTTTAACGGTGTCAAGAGCTTTGTAGAAGATCGCATAAGAAGTATTCTTCTTACCGTCATACATCAAATGATTTACAAATTTCGAGACCTTCTGGTCATTAAAGACAGGATCCGGGAGGATCACTCTCTTCTTTGGTTTTGCTTTTCTCATTGTTCTTTAAAATATTATTCTGCGGAGGCTGCACTTTTATTTTGTCCTTCAACATTCACACCTGAACATTTACTCAACCTTTATAGTTCTTCTCCAGCAAAACGAATGATAATTGTTTTTTCCTTGGTAAAGTCGAAGGTTTTCAGTCATTCACGACTTCCAGCCTTCGACATAGCTTCAATTTTCCTGCTTAAGAAGTTTACTTCTTTGCCTTAGGACGCTTTGCACCATACTTAGAGCGGCGCTGAGTACGGTTAGCCACACCGGCCGTATCCAGTGTGCCACGTACGATATGGTAACGCACGCCAGGGAGGTCCTTCACACGACCGCCCCTTACCAGGACGATACTGTGTTCCTGAAGGTTATGACCTTCTCCCGGAATATAAGAGTTGACCTCCTTCTGATTGGTCAAACGCACACGGGCAACCTTACGCATTGCCGAATTAGGCTTCTTCGGAGTAGTTGTGTAGACACGAACACATACACCACGGCGCTGAGGACAATTGTCCAAAGCCGGTGACTTGCTTTTGTCTGCCGTCACCCTTCTGCCTTTTCTTACTAACTGTGAAATAGTAGGCATAATTGTTTTTATTTATATATTATTTTATTTATTATCAATTCATTACGGGGCATAATTAAAGTTTGCCCACATGAAGCCATTTCGGGCTGCAAAGGTACAAATAATCTTTGACAATACCTAATAGGTTGAGTTTCTCATCGGTATTTGTTTTGTCAAATTATATAAATATATAATATATTAACTTATTTTATAAGTACATCCGCTGCCCGCTTGAATTCATTAAACGGCCTTCAAACCTATTTTTCTTATTGGAAAGAATCATAACCTCAAAAGGAAAACCGATGTCAGAAACTACTCAAACTATAAAAAATCCCACAAATTCATCATTTGCGGGATTTCTTTCATCCATCTTCCCAACTTACAGGATCAGGCCTCACCCCTGCCAGTTCCGAAAGGTGCAATGGTACGAGGAGTCTGATTTGGAATCTCGATCTTACCAAACTGACGTTCATAATTGAGGACATTTTCCTGAAGAGCCTGTAAGAGCCGTTTAGCATGTTCCGGAGCGAGAATGACACGACTTCTCACCTGTGCCTTAGGGACACCTGGCATAATACGCGCGAAGTCAAGCACAAAATCACTACTGGAATGGGTAATAATGGCAAAGTTAGCATATTCACCTTCGGCCACCTCCGGACGGAGTTCAATCTGCAACTGTCCGTTTTGATTCTGATCCTTGTTATCTGCCATAGTATGTATAAATTTTAAGACCTGCCTTCAAGGAAGATCAGTCTATATCCTCCACTGCTGATCCTTTCAGGCAGAACAAATCGTTAAGTTATTTTATATTGGCACCAATCCCGTCTTTTTCATAAAATGAAATTCCCCGAAAATCCTACTTTTTAAAGGATAAAAGGACCGACATGAAAGGTATCCGTCTGAGACAAAAAAGGCCGCGAGTATCCCCCGCGGTCTTTTCTTTTTATTTAGAAACAACATCCTGATCTGAGAAATCAAGGACATTCTTCTTGTTGGCTTCCATTCTTTCATACTCCTCCTTCGAACCGACAACCAGTTTGTTCCATTGACGGAGTCCGGTACCGGCAGGAATCAGATGACCACAGATCACATTTTCCTTCATGCCCTCGAGATAATCTGTCTTTCCACGGATAGCTGCCTCATTCAACACCTTCGTCGTTTCCTGGAAAGATGCGGCACTCATAAAACTCTTCGTACCCAAAGCAGCACGGGTAATTCCTTGCAAGATCTGAGTAGAAGTAGCAGCGACAGCATCACGCACCTGTACGACCTTCATATCCTTACGCTTAAGGATTGAATTTTCATCACGCAGTTTGCGTGCAGTAATGATCTGCCCCGGTTTAAAATTCTCAGAATCGCCGGCATCAGTAACCACTTTCTTGCCCCAGATACGATCATTCTCATCAGCGAAATCAAGTTTATCTACAAGTTCCTGTTCCAGGAAAGTCGTATCACCCGGATCATCGATGCGGACTTTGCGCATCATCTGGCGGACAATGATCTCGAAATGCTTGTCATTAATCTTCACACCCTGCAAGCGGTATACATTCTGGACCTCGTTCACGATATATTCCTGAACCGCCGTCGGCCCCATTACAGCCAGGATATCACTCGGTGTAATCTGGCCATCAGAAAGTGGCGTACCAGCCCGTACAGCATCATGCTCCTGAACCAGTATCTGCTTGCTCAAGCTGACCATATACTTCTTTTGCTCACCCGTCTTGGAAGTAACGATGATCTCACGATTACCACGTTTCACTTTACCCATAGTAACCTCACCGTCAATTTCACTCACTACAGCGGGATTAGAAGGATTTCGAGCTTCAAAAAGCTCGGTTACCCGAGGCAGACCACCAGTAATATCACCGGCACCTCCCACAGCACGAGGAATCTTGACCAGTGTAGTACCCGTAGAGATGGTCTGACCATCATCTACAGCAATATGTCCCCCTACAGGGAAGTTGTAAGTAGCCATAACTTTCCCATCAGGTCCAACGACATCCATCGTCGGGACCTTGGACTTATCCTTTGAATCCGTAATGATACGATCCGTCATACCCGTCGTTTCATCGGTCTCACCACGATAAGTAATCCCATCGATAACATCATGGAACTTTAATGTTCCGGCATATTCACTGACGATAACTGCATTGAACGGGTCCCATTTGGCTATCTTGTTGCCTTTCTTTACGATGTCTCCATCCTTGAAGTACAAGGATGAACCATAAGGAACATTCAAAGTAGAGAGTGAAATATTGGTATTCGGGTCAATAAACTGAACTTCGGCAAGACGGCTTACAACCATCTGGCATTTCACATCCTTACCATCTTCACCTTCTTCGATAAATGGAACTGTACGGAGCTCCTCAAATTCTAGTTTACTGTCATTTTTAGCCACAATACTGGCATTGGCAGCCGCATTACCGGCTACACCACCGGCATGGAAGGTTCTCAGCGTCAACTGGGTTCCTGGTTCACCGATAGCCTGTGCAGCAATCACACCGACAGCCTCACCCAACTGGACCATACGACCCGTGGCCAGGTTCCGGCCATAACACTTAGCGCAAACCCCATGCTTACTCTCACAAGTCAGTACTGACCTGATCTCAACACTCTCAATAGGACTATCCTCTATCAGTTGGGCTTTCTCCTCCGTGATCTCATCACCAGCAGCAACAATCAGTTTGCCGGTGGTAGGATTGATCACATCATGAACAGAAACACGTCCAAGAATACGTTCATAGAGAGAGGAAACTATTTCATCCCCATCTTTCAAAGCCGTACAAACCAGTCCCCGAAGCGTGCCACAATCCTCTTCCGTAATGATAACGTCATGGGAGACATCTACAAGACGGCGTGTCAGGTATCCGGCATCAGCCGTCTTCATAGCCGTATCGGCGAGCCCTTTACGAGCTCCATGAGAAGCAATGAAATATTCCTGTACGGACATACCCTCCTTAAAGTTGGATAAGATAGGATTTTCAATGATCTGATTGCCACCGGCTCCAGCCTTCTGAGGCTTCGCCATCAGTCCGCGCATTCCGGCCAACTGGGCAATCTGGTCTGCCGAACCACGAGCACCGGAATCCAGCATCATAAATACGGCATTGAAACCTTGATCAGCCTCAGTCATGTGCTTCATCACAGATTTCTTCAAATTACTGTTGACATGAGTCCAGGCATCAATTACCTGGTTGTAGCGCTCTTTGTCCGTAATCAGACCTGTATCATAATTCATCGTTATATTATCCACCTCTTCCTGACCCTTCTTCACGATCTCAGGTTTTTCTGTAGGAACGATAATATCATCAAGATTAAAGGAAAGTCCTGCCACATAAGACATGTGATAACCCAGACTCTTGATACCATCAAGGAAAGTACAAGCACGAGCCATACCTACCGTATGTATAACATCAGCGATGATACCCCTCAATGATTTTTTGGAAATAACATCATTAAAATAACCAACTTCATCAGGAATAATCTGATTGACGATCACACGTCCTACAGACGTTTCCCTCATGACATTCTGGATTTTCCCATCCACCAGATCCTTTACAACGACCTTTACCTTAGCATGCAGATCGCATTTATGATCATGATTGGCTATTATAGCCTCTTCTGGCCCGTAAAAAGTCAAGCCTTCACCCGTAGCACCTGGACGATATTTGGTGATATAATACAGACCAAGCACCATATCCTGTGTCGGGACGGTAGTAGGAGCACCATTAGCCGGATTCAGGATATTGTGACTCTGAAGCATCAGAATCTGTGATTCCAGCACAGCCTCATTGCTAAGTGGGAGATGGACAGCCATCTGGTCACCATCGAAATCCGCATTAAATGGCGTACAAGCCAACGGATGCAACTGAATGGCCTCTCCTTCAATCAGGATAGGCTGGAAAGCCTCAATACTCAGACGGTGCAACGTAGGAGCACGGTTCAGCAACACGGGATGACCTTTCATCACACTTTCGAGAATATCCCAGATAACCGGTTCTCGGCGATCGACTATTCTCTTGGCACTCTTCACTGTCTTTACGATTCCGCGTTCAATCAATTTACGGATAATGAACGGTTTATAGAGTTCAGCAGCCATCAATTTCGGCAAGCCGCACTGTCCCATCTTCAATTCCGGACCGACAACGATCACAGAACGGGCAGAATAGTCAACACGCTTTCCCAGCAAGTTCTGGCGGAAACGTCCCTGCTTGCCTTTCAGAGAATCAGAAAGGGATTTCAAGGGACGATTACTTTCACTCTTCACAGCAGAACTCTTCCGGGAGTTATCAAACAAACTGTCAACAGCTTCCTGAAGCATTCTCTTCTCGTTTCTTAAAATCACCTCAGGAGCCTTGATTTCCACCAGTCTTTTCAACCGGTTATTACGGATGATGACACGGCGATAAAGATCATTCAGGTCAGAGGTTGCAAAACGTCCGCCATCCAAAGGAACCAACGGGCGGAGATCTGGTGGAATCACGGGAATAATCTTCATGATCATCCACTCCGGTTTATTTATACCTGTACTAGAGCGGAAAGCTTCCACCACCTGCAAGCGTTTTAAGGCTTCAGTCCGCCGCTGCTGACTAGAATCATTGTTTGCCTGATCACGAAGTTCATAAGAGAGGGCATCCAGATCAATAACATGCAAAAGATCATAGATCGCCTCTGCCCCCATCTTTGCAACAAACTTGTTCGGATCAGAATCTTCAAGATGATCATTGTTTTGATCAATCTGATTGTCTACTATATCGATATACTCATCCTCTGTGAGCAAATCCATCTTATGAGAGCCGTTTACTTCTATTCCGTCAGCATCCTTTTTGCCAGCCATCGTACCCGGCTGAATGACGATATACTTCTCATAATAAATGACAGCTTCCAGTTTTTTCGTAGGCAATCCCAACAGATAACCAATCTTATTCGGAAGCGAACGGAAATACCATATATGAGCGACAGGGACTACCAGTTCGATGTGTCCACAACGTTCACGACGTACTTTTTTCTCAGTTACCTCTACGCCACAACGGTCGCAGACGATACCTTTATATCGTATACGTTTATATTTACCACAGGCACACTCATAGTCTTTTGTGGGACCAAAAATGCGCTCACAGAACAGACCGTCTCGCTCCGGCTTATAGGTACGATAATTAATGGTTTCCGGTTTGGTTACCTCACCATAAGAATTTTCAAGTATCTCCTCCGGAGAGGCGAGACTAATCGTAATTTTCGAGAAATTATTCTTTACCTTTGTATCTTTTTTAAAAGCCATATTTACTTTCTGTTAAGGGGTTGTATTATTCAAGTTTGATACTTAGTCCAAGACCACGAAGTTCATGAATCAACACATTCAGAGATTCCGGGATACCCGGTGTAGGCATCGGATCACCCTTGACGATTGCTTCGTAGGCTTTACTACGACCCGTCACATCATCACTCTTGATCGTCAGCATTTCCTGAAGGGTATGTGCAGCACCGAAACCTTCAAGCGCCCACACCTCCATTTCTCCGAAACGCTGGCCTCCAAACTGTGCCTTACCACCAAGTGGCTGTTGAGTGATCAAACTGTACGGTCCGATAGAACGGGCATGCATTTTATCTTCTACCATGTGCCCCAACTTCAAGAAGTAGGTTATGCCAATGGTTGCGGGCTGATCGAACCTCTCGCCAGTCTCACCATCATAGATATAAGTAGAGCACAGACGCGGCAGACCTGCCTTGTCAGTCCATTTAGAAAGATCGTCCAATTTAGCACCATCAAAAATAGGGGTAGCGAATCTGACACCCAGTTTCTTTCCGGCAGCGCCGAGGATAGCCTCAAAGATCTGCCCCAGGTTCATACGAGACGGCACACCCATCGGGTTCAGCACCAGGTCTACAGGACGTCCGTCAGCGAGGAACGGCATATCTTCTGTCCGGACGATCTTAGAGACAATTCCCTTGTTTCCATGTCGGCCGGCGAGCTTATCCCCCACCTGGATCTTACGTTTCTTAGCCACATAGACTTTAGCCATCTGAAGCACACCTGCTGGAAGTTCATCTCCTATCGTGATTGCGAATTTACGACGCTTCATCTCTGCATCAAGCTGCTTGAACTTCCTAAGATAGTTCATAATAAGCCTCTGGATCAACTTGTTGGTATGATCATCTTCCGTCCAGTCATTGCTCTGAATGCCATCATACTCAATATTTGCCAAGGCCGCTGCGGTAAACTTACTGCCACGGGTGATGATCTCGGCATCCGTGTAGTCCTTAACCCCCTGGGAAGTCTTCCCATTCGTCAAGGTCAACAACTTGTCCACCAGTATATCTTTCAAGTCCTTATCCTTCTGCTCAAACTCCTCATCAATCTTAGCAAGGGTAATTTTATCCTGCTTTTTGGATTCACGGGTTTTAACAGCACGAGAGAACAATTTCTTGTCAATGACAACGCCACTCAAAGAAGGATTAGCCTTTAAAGAAGAATCTTTCACATCACCAGCTTTGTCACCGAAGATAGCACGAAGAAGCTTCTCTTCAGGTGAAGGATCACTTTCACCCTTCGGAGAGATTTTCCCAATCAGGATGTCCCCCGGTTCCACACGAGCCCCAACGCGGATGATACCGTTATCATCAAGATCCTTCGTGGCCTCTTCACTGACATTAGGAATATCACTGGTAAATTCCTCCACGCCACGCTTGGTCTCCCTCACATCAAGGGAATATTCATCTACATGGACAGAGGTCAGAATATCTTCCCGGACCATCCGTTCAGAAATGACGACAGCATCCTCGTAGTTGTAACCTTTCCAGGGGACGTATGCAACCAGCAGATTACGTCCCAAAGCTAATTCACCATGATCAGTAGCATATCCTTCTGTCAGGATATCCCCCTTCTTAACACGTTGCCCTTTACTGCAAATAGGCAGGAGGTCAATGGTCATATTCTGATTGGTACGGCGGAACTTCGGAATACGATATTCTTTCAGAGCCGGCTCAAAACTGACAAAATCATCCTCTTCCGTACGATCATACAGAATGCGGATCAAGGTGGCATCTACATATTCCACCACCCCATCACCTTCGGCTGCAATCTGCGTACGGCTGTCCTCACAGACCTTCTTTTCCAGACCTGTGCCGACAATAGGAGCTTCATTATGAAGCAGGGGTACGGCCTGACGCATCATATTACATCCCATCAAAGCACGATGACCGTCATCATGCTCCAAGAAAGGAATCAACCCGGCTGACACAGAAGCGATCTGCTGGGGCGAAACATCCATAAGATTGACTTCCTCAGGAGATACAACGGGGAAGTCTGCGGCCTGGCGAGTATGAACATTCTTATTTGCAAAGGTGCCATCTGCATTCAACGGGGCATTCCCCTGGGCGATTAATTTACCTTCCTCTTCCTCAGCCGTCAGGAATTCCACATGACCATTATCCATATCGACCTTGCCGTCATTGACATGCCGGTAGGGAGTCTCAATGAATCCCAGATCATTGATCGTTGCATACACGCAAAGCGAAGAGATCAAACCAATATTCGGTCCTTCAGGTGATTCAATAGGGCACAACCGGCCATAATGGGTATAGTGGACATCACGGACCTCAAAACCGGCACGATCACGAGACAAGCCACCAGGTCCTAAAGCGGATAGCCGGCGCTTATGCGTAACCTCAGCCAGAGGATTCGTCTGATCCATAAACTGGCTCAAAGGATTCGTCCCAAAGAAAGAATTGATCACACTGGAAATGGTCTTCGCATTAATCAGATCAGTAGGCGTGAACACTTCATTATCCCGAACATTCATGCGCTCCCGAATCGTCCGGCTCATTCGTGCCAGACCTATAGAGAACTGATTAGCCAATTGCTCCCCTACCGTACGGACACGACGATTAGAGAGGTGGTCTATATCATCTACCGTGGCGTTGGAATTGATCAACTGAATCAGATACTTGATAATTTCAATAATGTCTTCCTTGGTCAGGACACGCGTATTCGTATCAATATTCAGACCCAATTTCTTATTGATACGGTAACGTCCGACTTCGCCCAGATCGTATCGCTTATCTGAAAAGAACAGGTTCTGAAACACCTCCCGCGCACTGGCATCATCAGCAGGATCAGCATTCCGCAACTGACGATAAATATAATTTACGGCCTCTTTCTCAGAATTACATGGATCTTTAGCAAGGGTATTGAAGATGATTGCAAATTTATTGGCAGCCTCTTCGTCTTTATGCAATAAAATTGTGGAGGTACCAGAATCCAGAATCTCCTGAATGTTATCTTCAGTCAATTCTGTTTCACGCTCCATAATAACTTCATTACGCTCAATAGAAACGACTTCGCCCGTATCCTCATCTACGAAATCCTCATTCCAGCTTTTCAGAACGCGCGCAGCTAACTTGCGGCCAACAGAAGCCTTCATGTTCTTTTTGTTGACCTTCACTTCTTCTGCAAGGTCAAAGATCTGAAGAATATCCTTATCCGTCTCATAACCAATAGCCCGGAGTAATGTCGTCACCGGCAATTTCTTCTTTCTATCGATATAGGCATACATCACATTGTTAATGTCCGTCGCAAATTCTATCCAACTTCCCTTGAATGGAATGATACGGGCAGAATAGAGTACTGTTCCGTTAGCATGAACGCCCTGGCTGAAGAAAACGCCTGGTGAACGGTGCAACTGAGCAACTACTACACGTTCAGCACCATTGATGACAAAAGTGCCATTAGGGGTCATATAAGGAATTGTCCCTAAGAAGACGTCCTGTATAAAGGTCCCGAAATCCTCATGATCAGGATCCGTACAGTAAAGTTTTAACTTAGCCTTCAAAGGTACACTATAGGTCAACCCTCGTTCAAGACATTCTTCAATGGAATAACGAGGTGGATCAATATAGTAGTCCAGGAACTCAAGAACGAAATTATTTCGTGTATCGGTTATAGGGAAGTTCTCTTGGAACACCTTATATAAGCCGTCATTCTTACGTTCCTCAGGCGGAGTGTCCAACTGCAAGAAGTCTTTAAAGGACTTCAACTGCACATCCAGAAAATCCGGTAATGGATATGGATTCTGAACCTTAGCAAAATTAATTCTGTTATCTACGGTTTTTGTCATCAGAAGAAATAAAACAGTGTTATCGAATTATAATCTTAATTAGTCCTTATTCATTTGTCCCGATAGCCTGCAATTGTAGAATATGCAATTGGCAATGACTTCAGAATTACTTTGATAAAAACCAACCATTCTCACAACTTTTATTCAAGTTGGTCTATAATGACCATCGAATAATCTCTATAAAAGACACAAAATGGTTAGGATTCACCTACCTGGCAAATCCTAACCAATTATTTCCGAGAAGAGAAAAACAGGAAGAACCTGTCTCTCACACTCCAATACTCAATTTACTTGAGCTCAACTTTGGCACCTTCAGCCTCAATCGTCTTTTTCAGGCTTTCAGCCTCATCCTTAGCCATACCCTCTTTGAGTTTGCAAGGAGCGCCATCTACAAGATCCTTAGCTTCCTTCAAGCCGAGGCCGCAAGCTTCCTTAACAGCCTTAACCACCTTCAATTTTGTAGGACCAACATCTGTCAGCACTACATCAAAACTGGTTTTCTCAGCAGCAGGAGCTGCACCAGCAGCTGGTCCTGCAGCTACAGCAACAGCGGCTGCGGCCGGCTCAATTCCATAATCGTCCTTCAGGACCTTTGCCAACTCATTAACATCTTTAACAGTAAGATTTACTAATTCTTCTGCAATAGCTTTTACGTCTGCCATTTTATTTAAATTTTAATTTTGTTTATACTTTTATTAATGACATTAATTTATTTTTCAGGACGTTCGCCTAATGTCTTAAGCACACCTTGGATAGTATTTCCACCTGATTGAAGGGCTGAAACAACATTTTTGACAGGAGATTGTAACAAAGTTACAACTTCTGCAATCAACTCGTTCTTGCTCTTCAGAGAAGCCAGTTCATCCAGTTTATCTGCTCCAATATAGAAGCTCTCTTCTGCGTATGCAGCCCGAAGTGAAGGTTTCTCATCATCCTTATACTCCTTCAAAAGTTTGCCTGGCACATTTGCTGTGCTGGTAAGCATCAAAGCCGTTGAACCTTTCAGGCTATCATATAAAGGACTATAATCTATATCAGAAGCTTCCATAGCATGGTGAAGAAGAGAATTCTTCACTACGACCATCTTGACTTCTTTAGCAAAGCACTTGCGACGCAGATTGCTTGTAGCTTGTGCATTCAAACCCGTCACGTCTACCAGATAGAAATGAGGATACTCAGCGAGTTTCTCACCCAGTGCCTTGATAATAGTATCTTTTTGTTCTTTCTTCATTTTACAAATGCTTTAGAGTTATTCAACTGATTTAGGATCAATATTGATACCCTTACTCATTGTGCTTGAAAGATAGATACTCTTGAGATACGTACCTTTAGAGGCAGCAGGCTTCAACTTAATGACCGTAGAAAGGAATGCCTGAGCATTACCATAAATCTGATCAGCAGTCATACTTACCTTTCCAATAGAAGTATGGATAATGCCAGCCTTATCAACCTTAAAGTCAATCTTACCCTGCTTTACTTCCTTCACAGCTTTGGCCACATCCATTGTGACCGTACCACTTTTAGGATTAGGCATCAAGCCACGAGGGCCGAGGAAACGACCCAGAGGACCTACTTTACCCATACAGGAAGGCATGGTAATGATGATGTCAACATCAAGCCATCCCCCTTTGATTTTGTCTATATATTCATCCAAGCCTGCATAGTCAGCACCCGCTGCCTTAGCAGCCTCTTCCTGATCAGGAGTGCAGAGGACGAGCACACGCACATTCTTTCCAGTCCCGTTTGGCAATGATACTACGCCACGGACCATCTGGTTAGCTTTACGCGGGTCAACGCCCAAGCGGACATCCATATCCAGAGACGCATCAAACTTAGTTGTAGTAATTTCTTTAACCAGTTCACTTGCCTCTTTCAAAGTGTATGCCTTCCCTGCTTCAACCTTATCAGCTACTGATTTTTGATTTTTTGTCAGTTTACTCATTTTTCAAATTGAAGTTATTTATTTGTTTCAGGGAAGTCCCCTTTTACAGTAATGCCCATACTACGAGCTGTACCGGCTACCATTTTCATTGCAGATTCCACCGTAAAACAGTTCAAGTCATTCATCTTGTCCTGAGCAATTACTTTCACCTGATCCCAGGTAACGCTTGCTACTTTTTGACGATTAGGCTGACCTGAGCCCCCCTTGATCTTAGCGGCCTCTACCAGCTGAACAGCTGCCGGAGGTGTTTTAACAACGAAATCGAATGACTTGTCGGTATAGTAAGTGATAACGACAGGCAATACTTTACCTTTCTTATCCTGGGTACGGGCATTGAACGCCTTGCAAAATCCCATGATATTAATTCCCTTGGAACCCAAAGCAGGACCCACGGGAGGAGAAGGATTTGCAGCGCCACCCTTAATCTGTAATTTGATTAATCCAGCAACTTCTTTAGCCATTTCTTGTTAATAATTTATTTGATTTACATACAGGTTAACAGAGTGGAAGCCTCTCTAACCTAATATAAGAATGAGCGTATCGTAACACTATACAACTCATTCTTTTTATTTTTATTCTTTTTCCACCTGATTAAAACTAAGTTCCAATGGCGTTTTCCTTCCGAAAATCTTCACCATTACCTTTAATTTATGCTGGCCGGCATTCACCTCATCGATCACGCCGCTGAAGCCACTGAAAGGTCCGTCAATGACCTTTACAGTTTCATCCACTGTAAACAGGCCTGCATCATTGTCCTCAAACTCAGTATTTTCAGCCGTACCTAACATCCGGTTAATCTCAGATTGAGATACAGGAGAAGGATGTTCCAATCCTCCCAGAACACCCAGAACATTTGGCATAAAACGCAACGCAGAAGCCACCTCCTCATTTTCGCCTAAATCAGCTTGAACAAAGGCATACCCCGGCATTGAAATTTTTTCCTTGACCACACGCTTTCCGGCACGAATAGAAGCATGCTTCTCCGTTGGTATCATAACCTGAGCCACATGATCAGATAAAAGGGTATTATGCTTCATCTCAGAGTCAATATACTCTTTGACCTTGGCTTCCTTGCCACTGACCACCTTGAGTACATACCAATTGTTTTTAGATTCTGCCATTTCTGATAAAAAATTTAACCAGGATAAATCACACCCATGATCCATCGGAAGACAAAATCCATACCAAAGACTATGAGCGCAATGATCAGGGAAGCAAGTAATACGACATACGCACTGTGAACCAACTCATCACGCGTCGGCCATGTTGTCTTATGTGCAAGCTCATCATAGCAAGCTTTACAGTAATTTACCACTTTCTTAAACATTTTGTTTCGTTTTGGCACGGGTTGAAAGACTCGAACTCTCGACACCTGGTTTTGGAGACCAGTGCTCTACCAACTGAGCTAAACCCGTAAATAAGTCTCCGTTACAAGCTGCAGCGGAGACTTGTATCACTGCTAATGAATAAGTTTCATTAACCTTGTTCCTTTACATCATCAAGAATTTCTGTAATCTGACCGGATCCAACCGTACGGCCACCCTCACGGATAGCGAAGCGCAGTCCGACGTTCAGAGCTACCTTATAGATCAAGGTTACTTCAATCTCAGTATTGTCACCTGGCATAACCATTTCTACTCCTTCAGGGAGCTTGATTTCACCGGTACAATCCATCGTACGGAGATAGAATTGTGGGCGGTAATGATTACCAAATGGAGTATGACGACCACCCTCTTCCTTCTTCAGCACATAAATAGATGCCTTGAAGTGATCATGAGGAGTAATTGTACCCGGGTGTGTAACGACCATACCGCGCTTACACTCATCCTTGTCGATACCACGAAGGAGCAGACCTACATTGTCACCAGCTTCACCTTCTGCCAATGTCTTGCGGAACATCTCCACACCGGTAATGACTGATTTCTTATTTTCACCCAAGCCTAAAAGCTCCACTTCATCACCGACCTTGCACTCACCTGTTTCAATACGGCCTGTAGCAACTGTACCACGACCTGTAATAGAGAAGACATCCTCTACAGGCATCAGGAAAGGTTTATCAAGATCACGCTTTGGAGTCTGGATCCAAGTATCTACAGTATCCATCAGTTTCTTCACAGAATCAACCCATTTTGGAACACCGTTTAATGCACCCAGGGCAGATCCACGAATAATAGGAGTATCCTCTTCATAGCCATATTGCTCAAGGATCTCACGAGTTTCCATTTCGACCAGTTCAAGCATTTCCTCATCGTCTACGAGGTCACACTTGTTCAAATAAACGACCAACCGGGGAACATTTACCTGACGGGCCAGCAGCACGTGCTCACGTGTCTGTGGCATAGGACCATCAGTAGCAGCAACCACCAGGATGGCACCATCCATCTGGGCAGCACCAGTTACCATGTTCTTCACATAGTCGGCATGACCCGGGCAGTCAACGTGTGCATAGTGACGTGCCTTTGTCTCATATTCAATATGCGCAGTGTTAATGGTAATACCACGCTCTTTCTCTTCAGGAGCATTATCAATCTGATCGAATGATTTCACTTCCTCTTTAGAACCGAGCTCATCGTGCAGCACCTTGGAGATGGCAGCAGTCAAAGTAGTCTTACCGTGGTCGACATGACCAATCGTACCAATGTTAACATGTGGTTTGGTACGTACGAATTCTTCCTTAGCCATAGCTTAATATTCTTTATTTATAAATGATTAATCCAAAATAATTTTGGTTTTTCTTCAAGGCGACCATCATCAAACAGCACCGAAGTAGAGCTGTAACTGAGAGTTGAACTCAGGACCTCTTCCTTACCAAGGAAGTGCTCTACCACTGAGCTATTACAGCGTGGAGATTAGAGCGGAAAACGGGACTCAAACCCGCGACCCCCAGCTTGGAAGGCTAGTGCTCTATCAACTGAGCTATTTCCGCAAAATTATCTACTGAAGTGGGTAGTGATGGATTCGAACCACCGAAGGCGTAAGCCAGCAGATTTACAGTCTGCCCCATTTGGCCACTCTGGTAACTACCCAATTTAAAAATGTTTTGTTTGCGCTCCTAACTTTCGAGCCTCTTGTCGGATTCGAACCAACGACCCCGAGATTACAAATCACGTGCTCTGGCCAACTGAGCTAAAGAGGCATTTCCTTGCAGCCGTTTAGACGGCTCTGTTTCACTTTTCGTAAACGGCTGCAAAGATACAGTTTATTTTTTTATCTGCCAAACTTTTTATGCGTTTTTTTATCTCTGGCGCGTCTTTTCCTTAAATTTAGTCAACTGAATTTTCAAGGAGTCAACGGCTTGATCCACACTCTCTTCAAAAGTATTACATGTTTTTTCAGCAAACATCTGACTGCCAGGAACAGTAACTGTAATATCTGCTTCCTTATTCAAGGTTGTGGCAGGTTTAACAACTTTCAATTGTACATCAACTTTTTGAATACCCTCAAAAGTCTTTTCCAGTTTAGCAACTTTCTTTTGCACAAAAGCCTGTAACTTTTCAGTAGCATCGAAATGAATCGATTGAATTCTAATTTCCATAGTAACCTCCAATTTTAAGGGTTAAGCCCTGGGATGGGCATTTTTATATATTCGTTTCAACTGTTCAAACGTGGTATGTGTATAAATCTCGGTGGTTGAAAGAGAAGCATGTCCCAACAATTTTCTCAGACTTTCAAGTCCTGCATCATGATTGAGCATTGCCGTGGCAAAAGTATGCCGCAGCACATGAGGAGTACGTTCCTTGAGCGAACAGACCTTAGACAGGTTTTTCCTGACATCATAGCGTACTTTATCATTTCTCATTCGTTGGCCCTCATCTGAAAGGAAAAGAGCATCCGAATATTTTGGCACGCAATGGTTACGTAACACCATATAGTTCTTAAGCGTAGTTGAAAGTTCATCCCCGAATGGTATGATCCGCTGCTTATTCCGCTTACCGGTAACCTTCAACTGTCCATTCCGAAAATCCATTGCCTCATCATTCAACCCTGTCAGTTCTGACAACCGTATACCGGTTTCATAAAAGGTCATGATAATAGTTCTCGTCCGCACGTCTTCATAACAATCCATCTTCCATCGCCGTGGATCCAGGATTTCATCCATTTCACTTTCTTTCAGGAATTGAGGCAGCGGCCGGCTCTTTTTAGGTCCTTGGATAGAGCGAGAAGGATCGGATGCCACTATCTTTCGTGACAAGGCAAAACGATAAAAGGAACGCAACGCGCTCAATCTTCTGTTAATTGATGACGCAGAGTTCCCTTTATCCATCATACTCTCCATCCAGTCGCGGATGACATCTGAGTCTACAGACTCCCATGAGAGATGAGTATCTAAATTTTTGAAGTACGCTTCAAAAGCCCGAAGGTCATCACCATATCCAGTGATGGTCAGGTCAGAACGGTTCAGTTCAAACTTCAAATAGCTTAAGAATTCATCCACCATACGCTGTCTTTCCTTATCGGTCTCAAAAATCATGCAGGCAGACTATTGCTGATCCTGACGTTTTGTTTAATAACAGCGAATGTACGAAGAATTCTTCAAACTGACAAATTTTCCTGAAGAATTTTTTATTCTTCTTCGGCGCGCAACTTCTGTACGTAGATGGCATGCTCCAACTTCAGTCTCTTCTTCACAGAAGGTTTATCATACTGCTGACGTGTGCGGAGCTCTTTAATAACACCTGTTTTCTCGAATTTTCTTTTGAACTTCTTCAAAGCTCTTTCGATGTTTTCGCCATCTTTAACTGGTACAATGATCATGCTTTTTTGTTTTTAATTTTAATGATTCAACTTATTGACAAGACTTGCAGAAGATCATCTCTCCCCATCACGAGGGACAAGATCTCATGCCAAAGAACCCTTTCAGATACTTTGCGAGCGCAAAATTACAGTTTATTTGTCAAACAGCCAAAATTTTAGAGAATTATTTAATCCTTTTAAAAGAAAATCCATCACAAAGATATCATTTCCTTCATATAAACTCTGTAAAGGTCTGATTCTTACAGAATTTACCGATTCAAATTAGCAAGACCTTTCTGCAATTTTTTCTTATCGAGAGAGATATAACCAGCCGGCACATTATATTTCTGACCTTTACTAAGAATGAATTTCAGAAAAGCGATGACTACAGGATTCGTAGGTTTACCCTTTGTAACAAGATACAGGTCACGTGCCGGTGGCGATGGGTATTTACCTTCTGCAATAGCCTTGATAAGTTGGTCTTTGCTGTCGTAGAATTTCTCATCTTCATCGAGTTTACCATTGACATTGACATCAATAGGAGCAATTGCCAGTCCAGGATTCAACTTGTGTGTTTTATCATCATAAGCATATCCAATGTTATTAAGTCCTATTCCATTAGGATCCTTTGCCACCTGCTGAGCCACGCCAGGATCGCCAAAGACACCCGTACCTTTCAAGTCTTCCTGTTTCTTACCCAGCCATTTGGCAAAGGTTTCAGCAGCGCCACAGGCATCACTGCGAGTGTAGACATCTACCCTGGAAGTATTGGCAGAACCAACTACCTGTCCCCATGTTTTGATGGTCCCTGTGATCCATAAACCCTTAGCTGCTTTAATAGAGAATCCTTTTTTCAACAACTCTTTATAGACGGGATTCCGGGCATTGATCGTAGGCACAACGGCATCTTTAGCAACAGCAAAGCCCAAAGCGCCTTGTTGGATTTCAGCATTCTTTAATTCACGAGAGACCATTCCCAGATCTACTTGTCCGGCCAGGACATCGGTAATGCCCTTCCCCGCACCACCAGCAGAGAGATCTATAGTCACATCCGGATGCAACTTCTTAAACTCATCCGCCCACTTCACAGCCAATGGATAAAGGGCGAAAGCACCTGACAGCGATATCGTGCCACTCAGTTGTTCTCCATCAGCACTCTTCTGCGATTTTTTATTACCGCAGGAAGTCAGATTCAAGGTAGTGGCTAATAATATCATTATGGCCAAAATGGTTAAACTCAATTTCTTCATTACACCTTAATTTTAAAGTTTTCTCATCAAATTTTGTTCTCTGTCTGTAACGCCTGTATCGTTTCCCCCTCCAGCACGCAAGTTATAAAGAAACAAATATTGTTGAGTTAATTTACATAGAATTATGTGGCAAAGTTACGTAGTTTTTTGATACGATAAAATCCTACATCTACGGTATTTAGCATACCACAATTATGGTAGGCTCATCAAAGAACCCGGAAAAATACCAAACTTATGGTATACAATTACTAACAAGATGGTATTTTGTGGCTTAACATTTAGCAGTATCTTTGCCAGCAATGTTCCAAATGCCGAACAGATAACGAAAGGAGAATAAAAGAGAGAATATGAATGCAATAACAACTATTTTAACCCATGCAAGAGAAGAACTCGCACAGAAAGAGTTTTCCTTTTCCAGACCGGAATCATTTGTCATAGATGACAAGTTTGCACATCTTACTGACGCCCGTCTTAGCACCAAGGATCTGAATGTATATATTAATGGGAATCATATCTTAAAGAATGTCAATGTCAATATCCCAAAGAACAGGATCACCTGCATCATTGGCCCATCCGGATGCGGCAAGAGCACCCTGTTACGGACCTTTAATCGGTTGAATGATAGTGTAGAAGGCCTGAAGATGAAAGGAGAAGTGAATCTTGGCGGGTCAAACATTCTGTCAGCCAATAGCAGCAAATTATCAGACCTGAGGCGGAATATCGGTTTAGTTCCACAGCGGCCGTGTCCACTACCTATGAGCATCTATGATAATGTAGCTTATGGATGCCGTATCCATGGCATCCGCAATCACAGAAAACTGGATATTATCGTAAGGCATTACCTCCAGGCTGTAGGCTTATGGGGAGAAGTAAAAGATCGACTGAAAACACCGGCTGCCAGACTCAGTGGTGGACAGCAACAGCGTTTATGCCTCGCTCGCAGTCTGGCTGTTGAACCCAGTTTCCTGCTTGCAGATGAAAGTACGAGTGCCCTTGATCCTATCAGCAGCAAAAGAGTAGAGCAACTCTTCACGGATCTGAAGAAAGATTACTCTATCGTAATGGTTACCCATACCCTGCGTCAGGCACTTCGTGTTGCAGATTATGTCATATTCATGTACCTCGGTGAGGTTATCGAAGCTGGTGAGGCCAAACAAATATTCAATTCCCCCCAGAATGAACTGACCAAGAACTATCTGGATGGAACTTTCAGTTAAATATCGTCCTTACCAGTTGGCAGAATTTAGTCACAGTCATAATCACTTGATTTTCACAGTCATAGTCCATTGTGACCAAAATGGTGCATTTCGGTACCCCAAAATGGTGCATTTCACTATACCAAAATGGTGCATTTCGGTCACCGTCAGATTGTTTGAGAAAATATCTTATCAATATGATTTGACAGAATGAACTAAATTCATTCCGCCAACGGGTTATCCTTCTGTATTCATAAAGCCGCTCGGATATAAAACCGGAAATTCATGAAGAAAATATCTATATTTCATTTTTTGTATGTTATTGTCCTATCTTCTGTCATCATCCTGAGTGGCTGCCAGCCACGACAGAAAGGAAATATATCTGATAAAGTTGATAGGACAGCCCCGCTCAGTGACAGCACTCGTGTCAAACTACAATATGCACAATGCTTCAAAGTGAAATACCTCAAGAATGGCATCCGCCTTATCGGCATATCTTCTTCTGAAGATACATCACGGCAGAAAACTTACCATATCGCTCTGATTCCTCGTGGGATAGAAGCTAAAGGCATACCTGAGGAATACCATGACCGGGTAAGAGTTCCCATCAGAAGTTGTATTCCGATGGGGACGGAATACCTTTCAGATTTCATCGCATTGAATGCTTTAGATAAAGTTTCCGGTATCACCAATACTCATTATCTGCAGAATAAAGTCGTCAAGCGTCTTGTCAAAGAAGGAAAAATAGCCAAGATAGGTTACGAGGGCAGCTTCGATCAGGAGGTCATCATGGCTGCTAATCCTGATGTGATATTTATTTCCCCTTTCAAGCGCGGCGGTTACGACATACTGAAACAGACCGGCATCATCCTGGTGCCCTATCTCGGATTCAAGGAACCTACGGCACTAGGACAGGCAGAATGGATCAAACTCTTCGCTATGTTTATCGGAAAAGAGAAAGAAGCAAATACTTACTTCCGGCAGATAGTCAGACGATATAATAAGGTGAAAGCCATCGCAGCCAAAGCGAAAAATAAGCCTACCATATTCAGTGGCGACAACAAAGACGGAGAATGGTATGTGATGGGAGGCAAGAGTTTTATGGCTGAACTATTCCGCGATGCCGGAGCCCGATATATTCCCGGGAATGATAATCATACAGGTGGCTATCCTACAGATTTCGAAACCATGTACAATAAAGCTGCTAACGCTGATTACTGGCGAGTAATCAACAGTTATCCCGGCACATTCAGCTATAATGCACTGCGGGCTGCCGATGTCAGAAATACAAAATTCAAGGCCTTCCGGGAAAAACATGTGATTTACTGCAATATCCGGACGTCAGGTTATCATGAACTGACACCTCTACATCCCGACCTGGTATTAGCTGACCTGGTATATGCCTTCCATCCAGAATTAATCAAGAATTATCACCCAAAGTTCTACGCCGTTCTTAAATGAGAAGAAATCCAAAGGTTCTCATACCATTACTTGCTGCCAGCATCATGATACTTTTCGTGATGAACCTTTTATTAGGATCCGTAAGCATTCCTCTCCGTGAGGTACTGCAAATCCTCGTGAGGGCAGTGCCGGAGAATAGTACAAGAAACGATATCTGGCTTATCCATAGTAACATCATCTGGTCTTCCCGCGTTCCGCAATCCTTGACAGCCATGGCTGCCGGGGCAGGACTGGCTGTTGCGGGACTACAAATGCAGACCGTATTCCATAATCCTCTGGCCGGCCCTTCTATCTTGGGCATCTCCAGTGGTGCTGCCTTAGGTGTAGCACTGGTGGTTTTGCTATCAGGAGCAATCGGTGGATCAGCTCTCAGTAACATGGGATATATTGGAGATGCTGCATTATCCATAGCTGCCATCATCGGTGCCATGTCAGTGATGGCACTCATCACTTTCGTAGCCCAAAGGGTAAAAGGAAAAGTTACTTTACTCATTATTGGTGTGATGATAGGCTATATGACAAGTGCTATCATCGGTGTCTTGAAATATTTTAGCGACGAAGATGATGTGAGAGCCTACATGGTCTGGGGATTAGGAAGTTTTTCGCGTGTATCAGGCAATAATGTTGTGCTGTTCCTTATACTTATGGCAATTCTCCTTCCGTTGGCTTTTCTTCTGATCAAGCCCATGAATTTATTATTACTTGGTGAAGGTTATGCCCGTAATCTGGGACTTAACATCCGGAAGGCACGGCTGGAAGTGATTCTCTGCAGCAGCATGCTGGTAGCTGTCGTTACAGCTTACTGCGGTCCCATTCTTTTCATCGGATTGGCAGTACCACACCTTTGCCGCAGTCTCTTTAGGACCAACAATCACAGTCTCCTCGTTCCTGCGTCATTGTTTACAGGTACTGCCCTGGCACTGCTCTGTAACCTGATTGCCCGTATGCCGGGATTTGAAGGTGTATTGCCTGTCAACTCAGTTACGGCACTCATCGGCGCGCCGATTGTGATGAGCGTACTGCTCAAGCACCAAAAAGAAGAGACCAACTATTAGTTCTTCCAACTGCAAACAACTTGCTTACCAGAATTTTATTTTTAGTCCTACGACCATCATCCTTCCTGCAGAAAAATTGGCATATCTGAGAGTACTACTGTCAATACGATCATCTTTTGTGTTGAAGATATTTTCTATGCCAATACTGGGTTGAATCGAGCATCCTCTCCCCCATTGTAAAGTTTGTATCACATTCAGATTCCAGATTCCAAAACCTGGTGCATTCTCATACTCCGGCGGATAATAGGTCTTACTCTGAAGGCGGCCATTAAAGTTGATATCCAGTACATACTTGTGCCAGGCATGATGATAATTGGTCATGAGCGTCAAAGTATTTCTAATACTGCGTTCCAGATTTTGCCACACGCCATCTGTCTGTTGGCGTCCATAGATGCAAGCATATTTGGCAGATATATCCAATCCGTCAACCGGATTCAGTGTTGCATCTAACTGCAACCCATAGATTTGACCTTTGTCACTATTTACATATAGGTTGTAATGGTCTGTTTTTATTGCCTGAGCATCCGTTATCTCCGGGAATTCAACACGAAGTCGGCTAAGAGATTCAGCATCCAATTTGACAATCTTTTCCACGATCATATCATTCACATCATTGGCAAAACCAGTAATCCCAAGGCTCCAGTATTGAGCATTGTACTCAGCACTCAACGAGAAATAGTTGCTGCTCTCGGGTTTAAGGGTTTTATTGCCAATCGTTATCGTAGAAAAATTCCTGACGAAACTGATATACCGATAATAGAGTTCGTCAAGACCCGGTGCACGATAACCGCGCGAATAGGCAGCACGCAAGACAAACCGCCCAGGAGCATACCTCAAAGCAATCTTCGGGGTGAAGTTGACGCCAAAAAGTTCATGATCGTTATAACGTGCTCCAAAAATAAACTCCAGATCTCTTGCCAACTGGGACTCATGTTGGAGATAAGCTGCCCATGTATATACATGATTGTCAACATCTCCTGCTACAGAGTTCAGGAAGTCATTACGCCAGTCGATACCTGCAATAGTGACAGAATTCCGGTAAAAGCTGAAGGTTCCTTTAAGTTCTGCTTCATACATCTTCTGAGTCTTTTTCCGGACATAATCACCGGCAGACTGTGTCGGCGTTGCCACCTTATATTCATTGCCATAACTATAGTTATCACCCGTAAGGCGAAACTGCAGGTTGGCCTCTTTTGTAAATTTGTATGTAACTCCAGTATCCCACCGCCAATCCTCTGAGCGCAGTTCATAATCAAACCCGCCGGTCGTCTCATCACTTGTTTGCGGACGATAGGTCTTATGCCAGTTATAATTCCCTTCAGCGAAAAAACTTAAATGTTGCTGAGTTTGATAGATAAAGCGCTGAGTGAACAGATTAGTCCTGAAGCCAGAAGTAAGAGGAGCCAGAGAACGTTGGACTGCTCCGGCATTTCCACTGACATATTCATAGTCGTTGTTGCGGAAATAGCCTGCCTGATCATGACAGAACGAAGTATAACTGCCAAATCCTTTTCGATATAGATTCAGATGAACTGATTGACCGAACTGCCCTTTTCCGGATACACGGGTATCTGCAATAAAGGAAAAGGGATGGTCAGTTGGTTGATCCGTAATGATATTGATTACACCCCCTATAGCATCGCTGCCATATAAAGAAGACGCTGCACCGTCAAGTACTTCAATACGGCGTATGCCGGATAGATCCATTCTATTCAAGTCAATATTTCCAGAGATATCCCCTATCAACTTTTTGCCGTTAACTAACACCAGCACATATTTGTTTCCCAGTCCGTTGAGATGAAGATAAGAACCCGTAGAATTAGGTGACACTGACAGTTGTGGCATCATAGATGTGATGACATCCGTAAAACTGCCAAAGCCAGTCCGCTGAATATCAGCAAGTGTAATCACACGGACAGGCGTTACCGAAGAGCGCAAATATTGATGGTAACCGTCACCAGTGACGACAACAGGTCCCAGCCTTACCACTTTCCGGTTTAGCAAACTGTCCTCCTGTGCCAATACCGATATCCCGAAAAAACATAATACTATTCCGATGAATATATTTTTTCTCATTCAAATCAGAACTGATGTTCTATAGAGATGATTCGGCAGCCTTCACAGCCTGGATAATGTCAGCTAACAGATCCTCTTTCCTTTCCAGCCCGATACTCAACCGTACAGCAGTAGGGCGCACATCCATAGCCAGACGCTCCTCTTCTGTAAAATGAACGAAAATAGTACTTGCAGGATGAATCGCCAGACTCTTGTGGTCAAAGAGGTTTGTAGCCCTGCGTATCAACTTCAGATGATTAATAAACTGGAATGCTGTCTCCTTGCTTTTCAGGTCAATGGTGAGCATTGCGCCGGGTAACGGACCGAATTGTCTGGTGCTTATTTCATAATAAGGATTATCTTTCAAACCCGTATAACTGACTCTTTTTATTCCAGGCACTTCCTGAAGTTGCTCTGCCAGCCATAGCGCACTCGAGGCCTGACGTTCGAACCGGAGATCAAGTGTTTCCAAACCGAGCGTTTCCATATAAGCGACCTGAGGAGTCATCAATCCTCCTAGATTTGAGATCAGTTCGGTCTTCACACGAGCCGAGAAAGCAAGTTTCCCTGCCTGTCTTGCTATACGTCTCAGTGCCGGTGAATGGGAATTTTTCCAATCGAAATGACCGTAGTCAAGCAGCAATCCTCCTAACCCCGTGGCTCCGCCACTGATGTACTTTGTACTTGATACCACTTCGATATCAACGCCGAATTCTTTAGCATGAAAGCGCGAGAAAGGTACGATAGTGCTATCAGCAATCAAGGGTACATGATGTGCATGTGCAATATCTGAGAGACTTTTGATGTCAACTACCGTCATCTGTGGATTAGTGATGATCTCAAAGAAGATGGCTACTGTGTTTTCGTCTATCTTGCTTTCAGTATCCTTCGGATCAAGAAGATTCGCATAGCGTGTTTCAACACCAAACTCACCCAGCGTATCATGGATAAAACTGATCGTATTACCGAAAAGGTACGGAGATATAATGATGTTCTTACCTTTTGCAGCAACAGTTGTAAGGGAATAACTTACGGCTGTCATGCCCATATTGAGTGCTGTCACAGTTGCTGCTCCCGTAACGGCCTGGACACGATGTTCAAGATACATCACTGTGGGATTGGAAATACGTGAATAAGCAGGATCCATACTCCTTCCGGAAAAAGCGTTTTGCATGGCCAAAGCATTGTCAAACTCAAAAGCGGCAGTATAATAGACCGGCATGGCCAGTGAGCCATAAGCATCTTTCTTCGGATAACGAGTACATAAGATTCTACTTTCGTAATCACTCATAATTTTCTTTTTTAAAATTCTTAAAGACTTGATTGCAAAGGTCGCTACATTTGGTTTCACTGGCAATACCATAAGATGAGTATTCGTATCCCATAAGTTTGGTAGGTAAAATACCCCGATGGTGGTATTACACACGTGCTGAAAAGTTGCGACCTTTGCACTGAAACCAAGACAAAATGAAGAGAAATGGCACAAATCATTGTAAATGACGAAAAACAGGAAGTTAATCTTCCACTGACATTAGACAAACTCATTGAGTTAAACCGAGTCTTACAACCGGATATGCTCACCGTTCAAGTTAACAGTGAGTTCGTTGAGAAAGAGGATTATGGTACCACCGAGTTGAAAGAGGGTGACAAAGTGGACTTTCTTTACTTCATGGGTGGCGGAAGTCCCCGGTAAATCCTATTTCCCATCCATCAAACAGAAGATAAAGAATGATTAATCTTACAGAAGAGCAAATAGAGAGATACAGCCGCCATATCCTGCTTCAGGATGTAGGTGTAGAAGGCCAGGAGAAAATCCTGCAGGCGAAAGTACTCATTATCGGTGCCGGCGGGTTGGGAGCTCCGGCTGCATTATATCTGGCTGCTGCTGGTGTAGGGCACATCGGTATCGTAGATGCTGACGTGGTAGATCTCAGCAATTTACAACGGCAGATCATCCACTTCACCAAGGATGTAGGTACGCCGAAAGTGGAGAGTGCAAAGGAAAAAATGCTGGCAATCAATCCGGACATCAAGGTGACCACTTATCATGAATTCCTCGACTCCGGCAATGCCAGAGAAATCATTGAGCCATGGGACTTCATCATTGACGGAACCGATAATTTCCCTGTGAAGTTTCTTATCAATGATGCTTGCATCATGCTGAACAAGCCTTTTTCCCACGGTGGTATTCTGAAGTTTCGGGGACAGACCTTCACTCATGTTCCGGGTACAGCATGCTACCGGTGTTTCTTCAAGGAGCCGCCACCTGTCGGAGCCGTCCCGACTTGCAGTCAGGCTGGCGTGTTAGGAGCTGTTGCAGGTATGCTCGGAACCATTCAGGCAACTGAGGCATTGAAATATATCCTCGGCATAGGAGATTTGCTCACCGACCGCCTGCTTACCTTCGATGCGAAGACCATGGTTTTCCGTACCATCAAGGTAAAGAAAAGATCCACTTGTGAGATTTGCGGTGATCACCCTACCATTGACCATCTGATCGATTATGAACAGGCTGCCTGTGATTTAAAAAGTCACGAATAGGAAACTCTGTCCATGGGAAAGGGTAAAGGCGGAAGAAAAACGATAAAACGACAAGACTATAATCAGATAATTACAGGATGAAAATCAATGATGATGTGATACAAGTGATGATTGCACAAGCCAGAAAAGATGCCCCCGTAGAAACTTGTGGCTATCTGTTAGGGAAAGATGATATCGTGACTGAAAGCTATTGGATGGAAAACATTGACCATAGCACAGAGCATTTCTCCTTTGAACCGAAAGACCAGTTTGCCGCACTGAAATACGCCCGTAGCAAAGAGCTCAGAATTCTCGCCAACTGGCATAGTCACCCGGCATCTCCTTCACGTCCTTCACAGGAAGACATCAGACTGGCCAATGACCCTCATATCCGCTACGCCATCCTCTCTCTCTTTGAAGGAATTCACTTGAATTCTTTCAAGATTATCGAGAGTAAAGTCATTGATAAAGAAGTTCACTTTGCTGAGGATTGATTTCCTCTGAATGAACGGAAACATTCACAAACGACAAAAAGTAGTATTGCAAGAAGTGAATACGAAGATATTGAAAGGAATAAATAAAGATGTACAGAATTCCATCGACATTAGACAGTGATCTCGATTATACCGAATCGCTGATCAGAAAATTCCAGGCAGGAGAAATATCCGCAGCAGAATTAAAGAGCAACCGGGTACCTATGGGCATCTATGAACAACGCAAAGACCGGCACCACATGCTGCGCGTACGTTGTGCAGGCGGACTGATTACTCCCAATCAACTGGCTCAGATAGCCTTCGTCGGCCATCAGGTGTCAGCCTCTCATCTTCACCTTACAACACGTCAGGAGATTCAGATCCATAATGTGGATATTGCCGATGCCATCCCGGCTTTACGCAAACTCGAGAAGGCTGGGCTGAGCACCGCTGGAGGTGGTGGAAACACCGTACGCAATATGACTGTTGATGACCGGAGTGGATTGACCGGTGATGAGGAATTCGATGTATATCCTTACGTTGAAGAACTGACCTCCAGGCTGATTGCTGAAAAGGACTCATTCACGATGCCTCGAAAATACAAGGTAGCCATAGACTATAATGTGAAAGATGCCCACTCTTCTTATGTCGCTGACTTTGGACTGCAAGCCAGAACACAAAATGGAAAACGGGGATTCCGTGTGCTCATCGCCGGTAGTACTTCTACTAATCCGCATACAGGATGGGAGGTTTTTGCCTTCCTGCCGGAAATTGACCTCATGCGTGCTGCCAAAGCCTTGAAAAACTGGTTTAACAGGTACGGTAACCGGCGGAACCGGCATAAGGCACGTATGCGCTACATATTCTATAAATATGGTGAAGAGGAAGCCAAAAAGTTCTACTATGAGGAATTCAAGAAGTTAAAGCAAGATGCAAGCCTTGATTTCTTCGCACCGCCCCTGCCCCTGGAACACCATAGACCTTCATTCGCTCCCTCAACCGACAATAGCCAAGTTTTCAAGACATGGAAAAAGCGCTATGCTCACAAACAGACGACCAGGGAAGGACTCGCTCAGAATCTCTGGTACACCTATATTCCTGTAGACCACGGTAACAACCGTACTGAGTTTTTTGCATCAGTAGCAGAATTCATGGATAAATTCGGGAATGATGTTATCCGATTCACGAAGAAGGAACAAATTCAGATACGCAACATCAATGAGGAATATCTGCCTGACATCTATCACTTCTTCAAGAAAATAGGGGATTATCAGATAGACTATCCCGTTATCATCAATAATCTGATATCCTGTACAGGTGCCGATACCTGCCGGTTGGGGATATGTTTGCCCAAAGGGGCCATTGATGCCACTGCCAGACACTTGCTGGCCAGTAATCTCAATCTGGATGCTATTCCGGACTTCGAACTGAGAATGAATGGATGTACTAATATCTGCGCCAATGCGACATGGGCGGACCTGGGATTCAGCGGCCGTATCGGTCGTATGGGTGATGACCCGTTCCCGGCATATACCGTATGGCTTCCCGCCAAGGGAAGGAACCAGATCGATCTCCAACAGGGGTATGTACCGGCTAGACACATTCCTGGTTTTGTAGAGGACTACCTGCGTGATGTCATTGCTCATCAGTGCGAATATACTGACTATTATGACTATGTAGCCAATAGGGGGGTAGAAACGGTAAAGCAACTCACCGAAAAATACATAAAGGTAAAACCGTTCAACGAGGAGCCGCAAACTTACTATGACTGGGGTGATGATGAGAAGTTCAGCCTTGTCAAGTACGGACAAGCGGAATGCTCTGCAGGCCTCTTCGACATTATCGAATTGGATCAGCAAACCATTGCGGAAAAGAGGAAGGAAATAGAGTCTGGCACGGTCAAGGATATAGAGAAGACCTTACACGACATCGTATTTGCTGAAAACCGTATGCTGCTGGTTACCCGTGGCATTGACCCCCGTACTGACGATGATGTATACAATGGTTTTACAAGAGAATTCATACAGGCAGGCATCGTACCGGTCAAATACCAGATACTTACGGATAAAGCCCGCCACGACCAGAGTCTGGCAGAGGAGCAGACACTTATCTTCGAATTGTCTGATTTACTGGATGATTTATACCGGAATATGAGCGATAATCTGCAGTTTAATACAGAGAAAGTAAAGGAAACTGCCGTTCCGGAATCCTCCAAGATTGCAGCAGAGGAGAAAACTGTCCCTGAAGAGAAATCAGGGAACGTTTCAGAACCTGACGTAAAAAAGGATTTCCGGGGAGTGGCATGCCCGATGAACTTCGTAAAGACCAAGATTGCCCTCGCTCCGATGAAAAGCGGACAGATTCTGGAAATTCTCCTCGATGACGGACAACCCATCCAGAATGTCCCGGGCAGTGTGAAGAATGAGGGGCATACGGTACTCTCTACGGAAAAGACCGATAACTACTGGAAGGTTATCATCAAGAAAAAATAATTTCATTAGAAAGCCATTGATATGTCCCTTCACTATCTTCCCGTTGCCATCCCTGTCACGGATGCCCGCGTCATGATTATCGGTGGCAGCCAGGAAGGTATCAGAAAAGCCAAAAGACTGGCACGGCTCATGGATCAAGTAATCTTCATCTCGCCGGTAATACCGGAAGAAATCAGAAATTTGCCTTTTCGATTTGTAAAAAAGGAATTTGATGAAGAAGATTTACAAGGGGTAAAGGTCCTTTTTGTCTGCACGGCTGACAAAGAGCGAAACCATCGCATCAAACGGATAGCTGAAGATCTGGGAATTCTTACGAGCGTATGTGATGACCGTGAGTATTGTGACTTTATCTCACCGGCTATCTTTAGCAATGGAAAACTCTCGATTTCGGTTGGTTCGGACGGAGAGGACGTCAGGCGATCTATAAGGGTCAGGAATCGGATAAAACAATTGATTGACAAGGGTATCCTGGATATCACGTAAGATACCAGACAAGGTAAAAGACTTCAGTCACTGGAAAAATTAAAATAAGAGAGATTATGCACGACAAAAACATGACACATTTAAAGGAACTCGAATCAGAAGCAATCTTTGTCCTTCGGGAAGTAGCAGCTCAGTTTGAGCATCCGACGATTCTATTCTCAGGAGGGAAAGACTCAATCGTAGTTACCTATCTGGCTTACAAGGCCTTTTACCCCGCAAAGATTCCGTTTCCACTACTGCATATTGATACTGGACACAATTTTCAGGAAACGCTGGACTACCGTGATGCACTCGTAAGGAAACTTGGCGCTGACCTCGTCGTCGGCTCTGTACAGAAAAGTATAGATAAGGGGCGGGTAAAGGAAGAAACGGGTTACTACGCCAGCCGCAACAAGTTGCAGACCACCACCCTGTTGGATACGATCAGTGAACACAAATTCGATGCTGCCATCGGCGGTGCGCGACGGGATGAGGAGAAGGCACGCGCAAAAGAGCGCTTTTTCAGCCACCGTGACGAATTCGGACAGTGGAATCCGAAAAAACAGCGGCCGGAACTCTGGAATATCTTCAATGGCCGGAAGAATGTGGGTGAACATTTCCGGGTATTCCCGATTTCCAACTGGACGGAAATGGATGTGTGGCAATATATCTATCTGGAAAATATTCCTATGCCAAGCCTCTATTTCGCTCATGAACGTGATGTATTCAACCGTGATGGACAGTGGCTGGCTGCCCTGCCGGTCATCAAGCGCAAACCTACTGAAGAAGTGGTCCGAAAACTGGTCCGCTGCCGTACCATCGGAGACATCACCTGTACAGGTCTGACCGAATCGAAGGCAACCAGCGTGGCCGACATCATCGATGAAATCGCTTCTACCCGAGTGACTGAACGCGGAGGCCGTGCGGATGACAAACGTAGTGAAACAGCCATGGAGGACCGGAAGAAGGCAGGATATTTCTAAATCCCGGGAATTCTTCTTGAGAAATCAATATTAACGGGTAGGATAT
Source organism: Segatella asaccharophila (assembly GCF_054687055.1). Lineage (NCBI taxonomy): Bacteria > Pseudomonadati > Bacteroidota > Bacteroidia > Bacteroidales > Prevotellaceae > Segatella > Segatella asaccharophila. The sequence goes on from NZ_BAACAN010000006.1 coordinate 61,266, forward strand.
AAGAATCTTACCTCATTATTCAAAATCAACAATACCAAACAGAAAATGCCAGATATAAGAGGATATTTAAATATGGAACTGCTGCGCTTCTCAACTGCGGGCAGCGTGGATGATGGAAAGAGTACGCTCATCGGAAGACTTCTCTATGATAGCAAGTCTATTTTCGAAGACCAACTGGAAGCGGTAGAAGAAGCTTCCAAAAGCCGGGGAAATGAGGAGGTGAACCTTGCACTCCTCACGGATGGCCTGCGGGCTGAACGTGAACAGGGCATCACCATCGATGTTGCCTACCGGTACTTCGCCACTCCTAAACGCAAGTTTATTATTGCCGATACTCCGGGACACATCCAGTATACCCGTAATATGGTGACAGGTGCCAGCACGGCAGACCTGAGCATCATACTCGTCGATGCTCGGCATGGCATACTCGAACAGACCGTCCGGCATAGCTATATCTCATCCTTGTTGGGAATTCCACATATCGTTGTAGCCATCAACAAGATGGATCTCGTAGATTATTCAGAAGAAGTCTATAACCAATTGGTCTCTGACTATCAGAAAATGTCTCACACACTGCATATCCAGAACGTGGCTTTTATCCCAATCAGTGCCAAAATAGGTGACAATGTCGTAAACAAAAGCAGCAAAATGCCTTGGTATAAAGGGAAGACTCTGCTGGATTATCTGGAAACGGTACCGGTCAGTCATAAGGCCATCAGTGATTTCTTTCGGTTTCCGATCCAGTATGTCATCCGTCCTATCAGTGATCAATATCCTGACTACCGGGGGTATGCAGGCCGGGTAAGCGGAGGACTGTTGAAACCGGGTGACCGGGTCCGGGTACTGCCCTCGGGACTGGAGAGCACAGTCAAAAGTATCGATTTCACAGACCAGCATCTGGAAGAAGCATTCTCTCCGGAGAGTGTCACTATTCTGTTAGAAGATGATGTCGATATCAGCCGCGGAGATACACTGGTGAAAGCCGGCGAGGAACAACCGCAAATCGAACAGGACATCACCATGAACGTATGCTGGTTCAATGAGCGTCCGGCACAAGTTGGAAACAGATACATGATCCGGCAGTTGACCTCTGAGAGTCTGTCCGTCATACGTAACATCAACTATCGACGCAATATCAATACGTTGGAGAAAGAAGAGAGTGTGAGCGAACTGAAAATGAATGATATCGCTGAAATCACCGTTCATACGGCTAATCCACTGGTATTCGACAAATATGCAGAAAACAAGGTAACAGGTAGTCTGATCTTTATCGACCCGGATACCAACGAGACTGTAGGAGCGGGAATGATCAAGTAAACTAAGATTACGGACGAAATGGAAATCACTCAGAATCAAATTGAGCAAATCAAAGTTCTCAATGAGAAGTTCAGCAAGACCTCGGCTGAAGAGGTCATCAGTTACTTCCTGCAAATTTTCCGGGGACGTATCGCCCTTTCTTCCAGCCTCAGCATCGAAGACCAGGCACTTACGGACATGATTGTCAAGGCTGACCCGGAAACCCGGATATTTACCTTGGATACAGGACGCCTTTTTCCGGAAACTTATCAACTCATTGATCGGACGAATCTGACATATAACATCAAGATCGAAGTTTTCTTCCCTGACTACCGGGAAGTGGAACGGATGATCCGTGAAGAAGGCATCAATCCCTTTTACAATTCCATAGAAAGCCGTCACCGTTGTTGCAGAATTCGCAAACTTGAACCTTTACACCGGGCCATGCAGGGGCTGGACGCATGGATCTGCGGACTCCGGCAGCAGCAGAGCACCACACGCAAGGGGATGCAATTAGTTGAATGGGATGACATCCATCACCTCATTAAGATAAATCCATTGATCAACTGGAGTGAAGAGGAAGTATGGACTTACATCAGGAAGCATCATGTACCCTATAACAAACTCCATGACAGGAACTATCCCAGCATCGGCTGTGAGCCTTGTACCCGGGCTGTCAAACCCGGAGAGGATATCCGCTCCGGACGCTGGTGGTGGGAAGACCCGGATCATCGGGAATGCGGATTACACCAAAGGCAATGAACTATAGAATCTTCAAAGACAAGGCAGCAGGAAAGGTGATGCTCATATTGACCATTTCTTCCCTGTTTTTTGTTATCGCCATGGGAGTCGGCCTGTATATCAAGTCAGCGCCGATTCTGCACCAGTATCATTTATGGGACCTTCTGACTGAAAGCAATTGGAAACCTATGGAAGGCAAATTCGGGTTTCTGCCCTTTTTAGCCGGAACATTCTGGTGCACGGCTCTGGCCATCGCCATCGCCTTGCCCATATCACTGTTCATGGCTATCTATCTGACAGAATACGCGCGGCCTGCCGTCCGAAAGTATTTCTATCCGCTGCTGGACATCCTGGCAGGCCTGCCCTCAGTTATCTATGGTGTCTGGGGGACTTTGCTTATCGTACCATGGGTGTCAAAAGTCATCGCACCGATGTTCACAAACTATAACAGTGGTTACACCGTACTGGCAGGTGGTATTGTGCTGAGCGTGATGATCCTGCCTTTGCTCATTTCCCTGTTTATGGAAATCTTCAGTAATGTTCCTAAAGACCTTCGGGAAGTATCGCTGTCACTGGGAGCCACGACCTGGCAGACCACAAAGTTTGTCGTCCTGAGAAAGGCTGCTCCGGGCATCATCGCCTCTATTGTCCTGGCACTGAGTCGTACTCTCGGGGAAACCATCGCTGTCCTCATGGTTTGTGGGAATCTGCCCATCGTACCCAGCAACCTGCTCGACGCCTGCTACCCGATTCCGGCTTTGATCGCCAATAACTACGGAGAAATGCTGTCCGTACCCATGTATGAAAGTGCACTCATGTTCGCTGCCTTTCTGTTGTTCTTCGTTATTGTGATTTTGAATCTGGGGTCTCGTATCGTTCTGAAAAAAATTAAAAACAAATGATGCTATGGTCAAAGGGAAATTCATAGAGGAAAAAATAGCGAAACTACTGATGTACTCATCTTTAGTCATCGTATTCTATTTTGTAGTAAGCGTGATATGGACCATTTTCAAGCGTGGCTTTCCGGTACTTTCCTGGAAGATGGTCAGCGAACTGCCAAGCGGGGGATTCTATATCGGCGGTAAAGGTGGGTTTCTCAATGCCATCGCAGGCAGTGTTTATATCGTAGGGGCTTCCACCATTTTAGGATTACTCATTGCATTGCCTATTGTGTTCTATCTGAACATATACCTGAAACCTGATAGCAAATTAGGTTATATTGCCAGACTGTCATTTGATACACTCTTCGGAATTCCGAGTATTGTCTATGGTGCATTTGCATTCTCACTGATGATCGTACTGGGTATGCGGGCCTCTCTGGCAGGAGGAATTCTGGTAGTTACCATGCTGATTGTGCCTATTCTGGTCAGGAGCATAGATGAAGTAGCCAAGAATATTCCTCAGGATATGCTGGAGGCTGCTTATACCCTGGGAGCTACCCGCCTCGAAACGATCAGTGTGGTGCTTCACCAGATTGCTCCTGCCATAGCCACAGCAACCCTGTTGAGCATCGGAAGAGCCATCGGTGATTGTGCCGGAGTAATGTTCACGGCAGGCTTTTCAGACAATATTCCGAAGAGTCTGGGCCAACAAGCCGCAACACTTCCTCTCAGTGTCTTTTTTCAACTCAGCGCGCCTCAACAGTCTGTACAAGACCGCGCATACGCTGCTGCTGTTGTCCTCACCCTCATCGTGCTGATCCTGAGCCTCGGTGGTCGCTTTATCATGAACCATTTCTCCAAAAACAAGGTATAAGATATTATTTCTATAATTTTCTTATTGTCAGGAAAGCGTACTTTTGTCGAGACAAACAGAAAGGAGACTTTTATATGGTAACATATCTTTTGGCAGATAATCAAGAACTTACTCGAATAGGATTGGAAGCGCTCATAGAAAGAGTTTCCCCGGGAAATATCATCCAGGTGGAAGACAAGTCCAGGCTCATTGAACTTCTCAAGAAAGATGCCCGTGTCATTATCCTGCTAGACTATACCTTATTTGACTTCAATGATGAAAATAGTCTTCTTATTGTCAGTGAGCGATTTCCACTGGCAGAATGGATACTAATAAGTGACGACCTGACAGACACTTTCCTGCGCCGTGTAATCTACTCTAACCATCAATTCAGTGTGGTCTTCAAGGATTCTCCTGTCAGCATTATCTGTGATGCTATCATATCGGCAACACAAAGAGGCAGGTATATCTGCCAGAGGGCCATGGAAATTCTGTTGGATCAACAGAAAAAGCAAGTGGATACGACTATTCTTACTTCTACGGAAATGGAAGTCCTCAAAGCGATTGCACAAGGAAAAACGACTAAAGAAATAGCTTCCGAGCGCTTCTGCTCCATCCATACCATCAACACTCACCGTAAAAATATATTCAGAAAACTTGGGGTAAATACAGCCCATGAGGCGGTAAAATACGCATTCCGGGCAGGTTTGGTAGATCCCAGCGAATTTTATATTTAGGATGGCGGAGGGAATAACCGGATAACATAGTGAGGGTCTAACTCATTTTTAACTTCTTTTATAGGGTCTGCGGGCACAATTGTGTCCGGCAATACGGTGCAGAGTAGAGTAACTTTGCAACATCAATGATTTAGAACTCAAAAATATGGAAAAGAAAATGTTTTGCTTTCAGTGCCAGGAAACGGCTTTCGGCACAGGTTGTACGTTCAGAGGAGTCTGCGGAAAACTCCCACAGACAGCCCGTTATCAGGATTTATTGATCTCAATAGTAAGAGGTGTAGGAACCATTTACCATGAGCTTCGGGCTTCTTCTATCAAACCGATTCCTGATGTCGAGACTTTCCTTTATGACGCTCTTTTTTCAACCATCACCAATGCTAATTTCGATGATGAGAGTATCCTGCGACGAGTAGATTCCGGTCTCCTGCTCAAGGCTAAATTGACTGAGCTGGCCCGAAAGAATCAGATAGTCTTGCCTGATTTCCACGAGGTAACCTGGGATGGAGAACGGGCTGACTATGAACACGAGGCAGAAAGAGAAACCGTTCTACGCAATACGGATCCGGATATCCGGTCCTTGAAAGAACTGATCACCTTGGGATTGAAGGGGATGTCTGCCTATGGAGAACATGCCGCCCGCTTAGATTTTCATAGTCAGGAAATCATAGATTTCATGGCTTCTGCCCTAGCTGTAGTTTCAAATCCGGAATCCACTAAGGAACAACTCCTGCAAACGGTTCTGGCTACCGGGCAACATGGTGTTAAGGTAATGGCCTTATTGGATCAGGCAAATACGAAAGCTTTCGGGAATCCTGAAATGACAAAAGTAAATATCGGTGTAGGCACAAAACCCGGCATCCTGATTTCCGGACATGATCTGAAAGATATCAAAGAGTTACTAGAGCAGACACAAGGTACGGGGATCGATGTCTATACACATAGTGAGATGCTGCCGGCGCACTACTATCCTGAACTGAAAAAATATAACCATCTCGTAGGCAACTATGGGAATGCATGGTGGAAACAGCGCCAGGAGTTTGAACATTTCAACGGCCCCATTATCTTTACGACCAACTGTATCGTTCCTCCTGCTCCAAAAGCAAGTTATAAAGACCGTGTCTTTACGACCAATGCCGCCGGATATCCGGGATGGAAACGGATTCCGGTGGATGCTCAAGGACACAAGGATTTTTCTGAAGTCATCGCCCTGGCTAAAAACTGTAAGGCCCCAGAAGAGATCGAACATGGTGAAATCATCGGTGGCTTTGCACATAACCAAGTCTTCGAGCTTGCTGACCAAATTGTAGATGCAGTCAAAACCGGGGCAATCAAGAGGTTTATTGTTATGAGTGGATGTGACGGAAGAATGAAGACTCGTGACTATTATAAGAATTTTGCTGATACCCTGCCGGAAGATACGGTCATTTTGACCTCCGGATGTGCGAAATACAGGTACAACAAACTGAACCTTGGTATGATCAACGGGATTCCGCGTGTTCTTGATGCGGGACAATGTAATGATTCCTATTCATGGGCAGTAGTCGCTATGAAATTGCAGGAGATCTTCAAGGCTAAGGATATCAATGATCTTCCTATCGTTTTCAATATTGCCTGGTATGAACAGAAAGCTGTCATCGTTCTCCTGGCATTGTTGAGCCTGGGAATCAAACACATCCATATCGGTCCATCCCTGCCTGCCTTCATCTCACCCAATGTATTGAAAGTACTTCAGGAACAGTTTGATCTTGGATCCATCTCAACTGTTGAAGAGGACATGAAAAAATTCCAATTGGTTGAATGCTGAAAAGGAAGGAAGGTTTCGTCTAAACGGTCGGAAAGGGCAGGTTCCAATTCATCAGGACTACCTTTTCCGACTGTCTTTATATTTTCTGAACGATAAAAAAGGAATTCCATTCTGAAACATTATTATCAAACTCTATCTTCCCCAAGAGTAAAAGTTCCTTGTTTTTTCTTATCTTTGCAGAAAATATAATCAGAAAGATGCATCAGTTGTATTATTCCATCCACAGGCTTGTTCTTTTTTTTATTTTTCTGACCCCAACAGTTGGGACACAAGCTGCTTTCAATCCCGATTCACTACGGGAAGGAGACCTGGTCTTCGTCTGTGAGAATAAAAATAATGCGATTACCAAAGTAACTTGTGGAATTCATGATGCAACCATTGACCACGTTGGCATTGTCATCTGGAAAGACAGACAATGGGAGGTGCTTGAAGCCATACATCGGGGAGTTGTCCTGACTTCTCTTGATCAGTTAATCAGCAGACACACCTTTTCGGGAACCAATTCTTCTATTCTGTATGGACGTGTGACCGGTGACGTTGATATCCCTGCATCCATCCGAAGAGCAATGTCTTATCTTGGCAGACCGTACGATTTCTATTTTATGCCGGATGATAAGGAAATCTACTGTAGCGAACTGGTGCAGAAAAGTTATGTGGATCATTTTGGTCATCTGGTATTCCAACCCATACCCATGTCCTTTCATGACCGGAAAGGCCATATATTGCATTATTGGAAAAAATATTACCAGCGAGGGGGAAAGACTGTTCCGGAAAGCAAGCCCGGAAGCAATCCCGGTGAATTGTCGAGAAATAACAGAGTAAGAATATTTTAATGTCAGACAATAGAATAGATTATAAAGAAATAGAAATTTAGCCAGTACATTTATATTTTTTATGAGAAAGTACTTGCTTTATTCTAAAATAATTGTTATCTTTGTTGGGTTTACATTAAGCAAATAACATTATGACAAAAGTGAAAGAAGTGTACAAATGTGCCGTATGTGGCAACATTGTGGAAGTAATTCATCCAGCAGAGGGCATACTCTATTGCTGTGGTCAGCCTATGGAATTGTTGAAAGAGAATTCAACAGACGCTGCTATAGAAAAGCACGTACCCGTAATCGAAAAGATTGAAGGCGGTTATCGTGTGAAAGTGGGATCAGTAGAGCATCCGATGACAGAAGCCCACTATATTCAATGGATTGAACTAGTAACGGACAACAAAGTCATGCGTAAGTACTTGACTCCGAAAGATAAACCGGCAGCTGAGTTCAAGACTGATGCCAAGGAGGTGTATGCACGTGCCTATTGCAACCTGCATGGCCTCTGGAAATCGAAATAACTCCCCAACAGGAATACTATAAAAAAAATGGAAATAACCGGTATTTTCGGTTATTTCCATTTTTTTATATTTAGAATCCACTTTAAAAAGTTCTGATTGACAAAGAAGTCATTCATAATGTTTGGAATAGTCTACAAAGGAACTGATCCCTTCAATCTCTTCATAGATATATGAAGTATAAAAGACGACATAATACATTAAAATCACTCTTTAAAGCAGACTCATCAATAAAAAGTGCTATCTTTGCAGTAAGATTTTTCTTTTACTAAGAGAAGTGAAAATATGAATACATTTATGCACGATTTTGGAACATGCGAAATAAAAATGTCCCATTACTTTTTATGAAGATCAACATAAGTACTTTTGTAAATGAGACGAATGAAAAAATGGCTGTTGAGCATCGGATATAGTTCTTGCTCACACCCAGCGACACATCGGAGAAAATTTTGTATTTTCAGGACATTGCGGTCAATCAAACACAGACCATCCAAAACATGCGGGATATCACACTTCAACCTAAAGACCAAACCTCCATTATCATCAGCAGCAAAAACCTTCAATTGGCTGCCCTGTTCAATTTGACCAGAGTACAGAGCCACATCGGTTCCACCAACGAGCAGTGATAATAATGATAAAAAATACGCATACACGGATGATACGAGGAACATCAACTCCCCTGTATGAGATACCTGTAAGTGCATGACTAAAGCAGAAACTGAGCTTTAAATAAGACAAATCAACCATGATAATAGCAGATCAGACAAATGATACAAGACAATATGATAATCCCATACACCTACAAGATCTCCTGGACATATTTCTTCCAAAATGGTACTGGTTCATCATATCATTAAGCATTACACTATTTATAGCTGCGCTCTATATACTGATGACTCCACCGCTCTACACAAGTACCGCTTCCATACTTATCAAAAATACCGATAGCAAAAGCGGAGGAGATACTGGCGGAGATGAATCAACCGGCATTCAAGACTTAGGAATATTCAAAAACAACACCAATATTAATAATGAACTGCTTACCCTTCAATCCCCTACATTAATGACGGAAGTCGTCAAACGATTAAACTTGAATGAGATTTATACTGTCAATGACGGATTACAAAAAAGGGAACTCTACCACGACACTCCAGTTATAGTAACATTTTTAAGACCAAGATATGGAAACACTATTTCCTTTACAATCAGGTCCAAAGGAAGGAATCAAGTCACACTGTCTGATTTCCCTGGAATTGATAAAGACAAGAAAATTACTGTAACACTCGGAATCCCGGTAAATACACCGGTCGGCACACTTACGCTCACAGCCTCACCCAATTATTCAGACACGTGGACAAATATACCGATCAAGTATGCCCAAATAGGACTCGAAAGTATAGCCGACAATTATACAAGTCGGCTGCAAGCTCGGTTGGATGATAAAAATGCCACTATTATAACACTTAGCATAAAGGATACTAGCAAAAAGAAATCCAAAGATATATTGAATGAACTTATTAAGGTCTATAATGAAAACTGGATATTAGACAAAAACCGGATGGCGGTCAGCACCTCACATTTCATAGACAACCGCCTGAGAGTGATTGAAAGGGAACTTAACAATGTAGACGCCAGCATCTCCAACTATAAGAGTATGCATTTGTTGCCCGATGTAGAAGATGTAGCCAGCCAATACCTAACCCAGAACTCTGAAAACCGAAAAATACTGCTGGACTTAAACAGCCAGCTATCTACCGCACAATATATCTACAAAGAATTAAAGAAACAGAATTACACCCAGCCCTTGCCTGCCAGTTTAGATATTAATGATACCGGACTGCAATATCTGGCCAACGAATACAACACCATCCTGTTGGCCCGAAACAAACTGCTATCCAGCAGCAGTGAAAGGAATCCTCTGGTACAGGAACAGACAAAATCACTGTATGCTATTCGGGCAAGCGTCATGAAATCAGTAGATAACATCATTGCATCCCTGTATATGCAGATTGACAACCTGAGCGCACAGGAATCAAACACAGAAAATCAACTCTCCAGCAATCCGAAACAGGCCAGGTATTTACTCTCGGTGGAACGTCAGCAAAAGGTAAAGGAAAAACTCTATCTCTATCTGTTACAAAAACGCGAAGAAAACCAACTGAGCCAAACTTTTACGGCCTATAATACCCGCATTATTACGGCACCACGGGGAAGCGAATCCCCTACCTCTCCCCGCAAATCCTGTATTTTTCTGATTGCTTTCACCGTAGGTCTGCTTGTGCCAGCTATATTCCTTTTCATTAAAGAAAATAACAACACTCATATTAGAGGCCGTAAAGACCTCGAAAGTCTAACTATTCCATTTATCGGCGAAATTCCACTGGTCCACGAGGGGAAGCGAAAGAAATACCTTAAGTCCCTATCCGGCAGAAAAACAAACATGACTCATAGAAGACAACTGTTAGTAGTAAAAGAAAAGAACAAGAATCTTATCAATGAAGCCTTTCGTGTAGTACGTACTAATCTGGAATTCATGGCAGGATCGGACAATCCACATAAGGTCATCATATCTACTTCCGCCAACCCGGCTAGCGGCAAGACATTCATCACAATTAACCTTGCCGTAAGCTTGGCTATCAAAAGCAAGAAAATCCTTGTCATTGATCTTGATCTGCGCCAAGCTGCACTGAGCAATTATATCGATCATCCCAGAACCGGAATATCCAATTATCTAGGTGGCCTGACTACAGAAGTGAAGGATATTATCATCCATAGCAAAGAATATCCCACTCTTGACATCATTCCTGTAGGAATCATTCCTCCTAACCCAACGGAACTGCTATTCAGCAAACGTTTGGAAGATCTGATTGCTAAGCTGAAAAATGAATACGACTATGTCTTCATCGACTGTCCTCCCATTGGAATCGTGGCAGACACCAGCATTATCGGAAAATGGGCAGACATAACCCTGTTCATCATTCGTGCAGAACTAATAGAACGCGACATGCTGCCGGCAACTGAAGAACTTTATACAAAGAAGAAACTAAATAACATGGCTGTCCTGCTCAATGGTACCACAGCCGCTTATGGCGGCCGTCACGGCTATCATTACTACGGTTATCGCTATGGATATAACTACGGTTATGGATTTTATAACTATAATTCATACGAGCAGAAAACAAAACGATAAAAATAAGTCAAAAACATAATCAGAGAGTTATATATGCTTTTATTTGATTCCGCCAACAGGTATATGAATTTCATTTTTCCTTTTTCTCAGGAAACACGTATTTTATTACACCGTTAATCATATACCCCCACGACTAAGGCAATGGAACTGATATCAGTATAGGTTAACTCAAAAGGATTATAGGCAGAATCATCAGATACAATAAGAATCACCCGACCTGAATACAGGAAGCATAGAAGAACCTTTTACCGTAAAAAGGAAATCAGCACCCTCTAATGCCGGTATGACATACCGTTCACATTTTGATCCCTTGACAGCCTGATGTAAAGCAAGGGCACCGGCCATCACATTCAAAGGGATCAAAGGAATACTTTTTTGTAATAACCTTCAGGAGAAAGAGGCTCAGATAAGAAGCCCTCTTTTCCGGAAAGATTTTTTAGAGGAACCGTTTTATTAGCCTTTTTTTTCGATCATATCCCCTTTTCCTGTAAATAACCAAGAAGGAGAAAGATCCGAATACACACTTAGAATATTTTCTAACTTTTCACTTTCTGTTGCACCCTTGCTTTTCAGCGACTTTCTAAAAGAAGCATTAGACATACCGATACCTTTTTCGAAAGCAGAGATGGATATACTCTTGTAAGCCACATATTATTTTATGTGCTCTAACACCATAATGCGCTGTATTAAATAACGTTAAATAGTATATATTCTGGGAAATGATTTGCTTATTAATAGAATATTTTCTATATTTGCAATTGGTAATTGTTTTAAACGTTATGAAAAAAACAGAATCATCAATGGAAAGGAGGTGAAACATTCATAAAAACTGATTTCAGGTTCCATATCGTGTTGTTGCCGGAAAGCAAAAGTAAACGACTATCCAAACTTAAGATAGTAAAAAAGAAGTGCCATTGGCGGGATGCATCCAGGAAAGATCTCTATTCAGTAAATAGGGGGAGAGAGGATAACTTTTTACCTAAAAAATTAATTTAATAACATTCTAAATCATCACTACGAAAAGTGCATCTAAGTAAAATCAATACGTCAATTTAATTGAAAATATCATTTTAAAGAAAAATGCTTATGGAGAAGTTTTGAATTTATGAAAGGGTAAAATTACAATTTAAGTAATTTGATATTTTTTAAGTTTGAATTTTAAAGGATTTTTCATGGCAATCCCGTCAATTATTCTTTGAGACAGGAACTCTACAAGTTGAGAGTAAATCTATTTCCGTTGTTTATTGGATGACCATTTTGCCTATAGCTGACAAAGATAGTCGATTCAATTCGTCACGGAGCTATTTTAGCTCTAAACATCTATACTTTAACAAAGTAAAAAGTTTAGGACATCTCTATTATATCTAATCTAATTCTAAAAAAAAGTTTATGAAGATTTTATGGTTAAAAGGAGATTCTTTACAGAGAAAAAAAGTTCTAATAACTATTTTTATTCTGTGCATATTTACTCTATCGAGTTTTGCACAAAGTACGATAACTGGTATAGTAAAAGACATTTCAGGGGATCCACTTCCAGGTGTAACAATTTCTGTTAAGGAATTACCTAAAATTGGAACAGTTACTAATATAGATGGTCAGTATAGCATTACCATTCCTGACCAATCTGTACTTATCTTCTCTTATATAGGAATGAAATCACAAGAAATACATGTAAGAGACAAAAAAGTTATAAATGTCATTCTAAAAAATGACAATAAACTGTTGAATGAGGTAGTAGTCGTGGGATATGGAACACAGAAAAAAGCTAATCTAACAGGCGCCGTGTCTTCGGTAGATGTAGACAAGACGTTGGGAAGCAGACCTATTGCTGATATTGGTCGTGGGCTCCAAGGAACTGTACCTGGAGTAAATATCGTGATTCCTACTGGTGAAATAGGTTCAGATCCACTAATTAAAATCAGGGGGCAGCTGGGATCTATTTCAGGAGACAACAAGCCACTTATTTTATTGGATAACGTGGAAATCCCCAGCATACAGATGGTGAATCCCAATGATGTGCAATCAATATCGGTGTTAAAAGATGCAGCTTCATCTTCTATTTATGGATCAAAAGCAGCATTTGGCGTTATTCTGATTACGACAAAGTCGGGAGCACAAAGTGATAAGTTCGAAGTTACTTATTCGGATAATTTTTCATGGCAAAATCCAGCGAAAGATATTAAAATGGGGGCAATTGACGCATTACAGTATACCTTGGATTCACAAATAAACCGTGGTGGAGTCATGCCAGCCGGAGGTTTTTGGAGAATTAATCAAGAAAGTCTTGAAAAAGCAATAGAATGGCAAAAACTTTATGGAAAGACTATAAAATGGAATGATCCTGTAAAATATGGTCGCGACTGGACCTTTGACGGGATTGACAAATATGGCTATCGTACGTATGACGCTGTCAAAGCCATGATCAGAAATTGGGCTCCAGATAGGACTCATAATCTTTCTATCAACGGTAAATCTGGAAAAACGTGGTATAATGTCGGTTTGGGTTATCTGAACCAGAGTGGGATGTCAAGGACAGCCGAACATGATGATTTTAACCGTTACAATGCCTCGATTAACCTCACCTCTGAGATCAACAAGTATTTGACCATACGGGCCAGTTCCTTGTATTCCGACAGGAATAAACGATATCCAGGAGTAGGCACTACTTCGGCTGACCCCTGGCTGTATCTATACAGATGGAGTTCACTGTTCCCCATAGGAGTAACAGAAAATGGACACCCTCTGAGGGAGCCGGCCTATGAAATGGGGGCATCCAATACTGATAATCTTGAAAATAAATATTATAATATCAGTATAGGAGCTACTTTGAATCTGACTCCTGATTGGAATGTAGTATTTGATTATACATACGACCACCAGATGACAGACCAGAATTCTTCAGTTGTCCAATATACTGCAGGGCAGACATGGTATTCACCGGTATTATGGTTGGATGATGATGGCAATCAAGTATATGTGAATTCGGTGACCGGAGATGTAACTGACACGGGAGGTATAGCAGCCTACACCTTTCCGGTTCAGTCTTATTATTCAAATAATACCATAAATTATGTACAGAATTATAATCTGACTTCAGACAACAACACATTCAATGCTTATTCAACCTACAAATTGAAAATGGGGAGTGAAATGCAACATGCATTCAAGTTTATGATCGGTCTGAACTGTGTGACCAATAAATGGCGTTCTTACACAGGTAAGAAAACCAATTTAATCGATCAGGACAATCCCCAATTTCCTTTGGCTTCCGGTGATCAGTTCATTAGCGGAAACCGTAATTGGGAATCACAACTTGGTTTTTTCGGACGTATTAATTATGCTTATTGTGACCGCTATCTTTTTGAAGCTAATTTACGACGTGATGGTTCTTCTAAATTTCCGACGAATCTAAGATGGAGATGGTTCCCATCATTTTCTGCAGGTTGGGTCTTTACTGAAGAAAAATTCATGGAACCGCTCAGTGCCGTGTTGAGCTTTGGAAAAATCAGAGCTTCCTGGGGCAGCATAGGAGACCAGTCTGTATCGAATACGCTGTATAAATCAGTATTGTCCTATTCGCAGACAAGCTGGTTAGGAGGATCAGGTACACAAACCATTTCTTTCGGAACACCTACGCTAATAGACAAGAATATCGGCTGGCAACGTATTGAAACGCTTGATTTTGGAATTGACATGCGTTTTTTAAACAATCAGCTTGGACTTACTTTCGATTGGTTCCAACGATATACGAAAGATATGATTATTCCAGGTGAAAGTCTTCCCGTAACACTGGGTACAGATGCCCCAGAAGGGAACTATGGAAATCTGAGAACACGTGGATGGGAACTGGCCATAGATTTTAATCATCGTTTTGATAATGGCTTAGGTATTAACGCCATGTTCTCTCTTTCTGACGCCACCACATATATCACGAAAGGTGCTGACTGGCAGACGCCATGGGCTGACCGGTACCTGAGCAATGGCTATTCCACAGGTCGACGTTACGGAGATATTTACGGTTATGTTACTGACAGATTATTTCAAAAATCAGATTTTATTTATGGGTCAGATGGACAGATTGTAAAAACAACTGTAATTTACAAGGGAACTGCACATACAACGAATAAGCAGAGTTCTGCTTATCCGGTATATCAGGTTGAATTCGAAGACGGCAACAAGTTGATTTTCGCACCCGGCGATGTAAAGTTCGTGGACCTTAACGGAGACGGTTATATTTCTTCTGGTTCCGGAACGAACGGCGATCCAGGTGATCGCAAAGTAATCGGAAATTCCACACCACGTTATGAATACAGTCTGAGACTAGGATGCGATTATAAGGAATTTGATTTATCTGTCTTCTTACAGGGAATCGGCAAACGTAAAATATGGGGAAGCGGTCAGCTCGCCATACCGGGATATTATGCCAAGGAAGGAGCCATTCCCGAAACTTTTGCTTCCGATTATTGGACTGAGGATCGAACAGATGCTTTTTATCCTCGCGCCTGGGACCTTGGGGGAAGTAATACGGGATTTGGAATGCAAGTTCAAAGCAAATATTTGCTGAATATGGCCTACTTAAGGGTCAAGAATATTACGCTGGGGTATACATTGCCGAAAAAAGTCCTATCGAAAGCTTTCATCCAAAAGGCACGTGTATATCTCTCGCTGGAAAATTTCTTTACCTTTGATAAATTGAGGGGCTTACCAATTGATCCTGAAGCTATTTCGGGATATTCCATGTTCTCTTCCAATTATAATTTGGGACGGACTGGTACAGGAACACCTTCTTTTAAATCTTTATCATTCGGACTTCAACTTACATTTTAATCTATCGCCGTATGAAAATGAAAACAATATATATGCTGTGTTTATCAGCACTGGTATTTACAAGTTGTAACGACATCTTGGACCGGCCTTCTCAAACAACTTCTGAAGATGACACTTACTGGACAAATGAAGATAAGGTAAGACTATATGCCAATGATTTTTATACCTATTTTTTCCCTGGATATGGACTTCAGTATGAGACCACTTATGCGCCTAATGCCAATTATACATTTAATGATGATGCGGTTAGGTTATCTTCGCAGAGTCAGTTTACTCGTGCCGTGCCAACTTCAAAAGGCAGTACATCTTTAGGGATGACATGGCAAAGTGAATTTACTGGCCCTACGTGGAATTTTGCATGGATTAGGAAAGCCAATATCATGATTGATCGCCTGAAAGAGAGAATGAAAGGAATTCTTTCTGTAGAGGCTTATAACCATTGGACGGGAATTGGACGATTCTTCAGGGCACTTGAATACGCCCGACTGGTAAATGTATTCGGGAATGTCCCTTATTATGATAAAGAGGTATCGAATACGGATCTGGATGAACTTTATAAAGACCGTACCCCCCGAGATGAAGTCATGGATTCAGTATACAATGACTTTAAGTACGCAATGACCAATGTGAGGATTGACGATGGTGCTCAGAATGTAAATCGATATGTTATAGCTTCATTTGTATCACGCTGGGCTCTGTTTGAAGGAAGTTGGCAAAAATATTATTATAAGAACAATGCTCGTGCTATCAAATTCTTCCAATTGGCTGTTGACGCTGCCCAATTAGTGATGAACAGTGGTAAGTATGATATTGTGACCGATTTCAGAACTTTATTTGGTTCCACGGATCTTTCAAGCAGCAAGGATTGCATCCTATATCGTAAATACGATGCATCCAAAGGAATAACACATTCCATCGCATCAACATGTAATTTATATTCTCCAACTGATATAGGACCTAATTTGGATTTAATCAAATCATTTATCTGTGCAGATGGAAAGGACTGGCAAACGTCGTCTGAGCCCAATGCCAATGATTTTACACTGTCAAACCTTATTAAAACCCGTGACTCGCGTTTTGAAGCTATGTTCTGGAACCAGCCAACACCTAAAGCTAAAAGTTGTTATTTATATGTGACTAAGTTCATACCGCGTTCAGCACTTAATTATATCCAAGCTGGAGATGCTCCGGCGGCTGAATTTCAAGGAGAGAAAAATGTAACGGGATATCCGGTAATGCGTTATGCCGAAGTGCTCTTAAACTGGATAGAAGCTAAGGCTGAACTTGCAGATTTGGGAGGGACTTCTGTCACTCAAGCCGATATCGATGCTTCGATCAACAAAATCCGCAACCGTCCTTTGGCCTCGGAAGCGATTGCCGAAGGCGTTACGAAAACCGCTCCGATGAAACTTACAGATTTGCCTGATGATCCGTCGCGTGATAAAACAGTTCCTCCTTTGTTGTGGGAAATACGGCGTGAGAGAAGAATGGAATTTGCTTTTGAATTTTCACGTATTGTGGATTTGAGAAGATGGAAGAAATTGGATTATATGGATACTGACAAACATCCGGATCTGCTGACAGGTACTTGGGTAAATTTCCAAAAAGATGCACCTGACCAACTAAAGTCTGCTAATATCGGAAAGTTACGCATTTTAGACAAAAGTGGTAATTCAATCGTTTATGATGGAACAAATGCCTCCAAAATGAATGGATTTTTCTATTCGACAGATGTTCAGGGTCGTCTTCCGTTCCTGAATATACCTAATGTAAATCCTTATTTGTCTCCTGTAGGTACCACAGAGATTGAAAATTACAAGAGTAAAGGATACACATTGACTCAAACAGAAGGTTGGCCTTCCTCTAATTAATTGAAATATAAACAGTAATTAAAGTATAAATCGTATGCAGAACCGATTGAAATATTATATGGGGATATTGCTTGTGACCACAAGTATCGCAGTGGTTTCATGCAGTGACGACTATCCTAAAAGCAAGGAAGAACCTTATGCAACGGATTTATTGTCAGTCAAAATTACGAATGCCGGAGCTGATGGAAAGACTGTTGTAGACGGAACAGTGGATGAAGACAACAAGATGGTTTCCTTTCCTCGCCTGGATACGCTTACCAATTTCTTAGCATTAAATGTGGATGCAAAGGTTTCTGAGGGAGCACAACTATCACAGTCTGTGTTTGACTTCTCTATGGCACCTGATGAGTCGTCAAAGACTCTATTGTTGAGAGTTACCAATCATACAAGGTATAAAGATTATTTTATAAAGGTGCGTAAGAATATTCCTGTATTCGGAGCTGATTTTGAAAATCCAATAGTCTATAATTTCTCAGGAGACAGCATTTATTCTACATTCAAGTCTTTGTTGACAAGAGGAGCGGCATTTGACGGAAAACAGGTGTTGATTGTAACCCGTGAAAACACAGGACCTCATGTGTTGAAAGTCTCTGATCTGGAGAAGGGTATAATTTCTCCTGTAAGACTAGACTTGACCGGAGTATCAGGAGGAACTTTTGCCTACAATGAAGGGGCCTTGTGTGGTGGACATATTTATATAGCTTCACTTGCCGGTTCGCAGGCATCACCTTTGAAAATTTATTATTGGGATACCCCTATATCTGTACCACAAACAATTGCAAATATCGATCTGGCTTCCATTTCAGGAACCGGTTCACGATATGGCGACAATATGTCCGTAGATCTTGATCCTGCGGGTAACGGTTATATTTATTTTGGTGACAACGCTTCCAAAACGATTCTCAGATTGAAAGTTTCCGGATATAAAACCGTAGACAGCCCGACCGTACTTGGATCGAGCAGTGAAGCAACAGCTTTTATGAATATCAACCTTGTGCCGGAATCGGGACAATATGTATGGAGCGGTGTACGTACGCCTATCATGCTTACTGATGAAATGGGAAACATAAAATATTCTATGCAAAAAGACCATATTGCAGCTGAAGCGATAGATCCACGAATCTTTACCTTTAACAAGGAACGTTACCTAATTGTCTGTACAGCAGGGCTGGGCAGTGCCTCAACTGCTACACCAACAGTATATGTCTATAACATTACCAAAGGATCTACTGTGCAGGAAGCTATGGAGACCTTTGACAATGCAACCAATCATAATCCAGATTATTCTTTTGCGCTAGGAGGTATGGGAAATTCTGCTCCATCTGCCCAAACTGGATATTACGTGGAAAAAGATGAGGCTGGGAATGATTCAATACTTTATATTTTCGGTGCTCGTGCAGATTCAGGGTTCATGATTTCTAAATTTCCGATTAAACAACAAACGGACAACTGATAAGGAGTGGATATGAACATCAAGAAAAAAACAGATTGCAAATATATCGTACTACTTCTAATATTTATGGCTTTCATAGCTGCATGTAGCGACCACAATCATCCTACAGACATTTTAGAGAATTTGCCCATTCTACCTGAAAAGGAGTTGAGAGGGATATGGATGACTACGGCATGGGGGCTGGATTGGCCTATGGGAAATTACGATGAAAAGGTTCAGAAAAAATTGTATACTGATTATCTTGATTTGTGTGAATCTTGTCATATCAATGCCATATTTTTTCAAGTAAGGAGCATGGCCGACGCTTTTTATGATTCACGGTATGAATCTTGGAGTAAGACAATTACCGGAGTGACGGGGCAGAAACCATCCTATGACGTATTGAACTTTTTGATTGATGAGGCTCATAAACGAGGAATACAATTCCACGCGTGGATTAATCCTTACCGGATAGCTACCAGAGCAGATAAATCACAATCTTTCTCTGAGTTGGATGCTAAGATTCCACAGATGTGGGTGAAAGATTATGATAAGGTGAGAATTTATAATCCTGCTCTTCCGGAAGTATGGCAACGAATTTCGGATATTGTAAAAGAACTTCTTTCACACTATGATGTGGATGGCATTCATTTTGACGATTATTTCTATCCTTCGCTTTCTTCATCGGAGAGTATGAAGGATGATGCCGAATACGCCCAGTATGGAAAAGGGACATTCGGAAGTATCGAAGACTTCAGACGGCACAATGTGGATACAGTTGTTCAGAAGGTGCAGCAAGTGATCAGGGACGTAAAACCTTGGGTGGTTTTTTCGATAAGCCCGGCAGCTGACAACACTTACAATTATAATACCATATATGCTGATGTATTGAAATGGTCTCAGAATGGGTGGACGGATGTGATTATCCCCCAATTGTATTTTTCTACCGGAACAGATGATTCGAGTTTTAACCAACTCCTCTATTGGTGGTCTCAGTTTACATACAAGAATACTTTGATGGTAGGATATGGGATTTATAAATTCGGAGATTCGACTCAGGGAGAACAGTTCCAGTCTTCAGATGACTTAAAGAAACAGTTTGCCTATGCGACTTCCATGAAAAAAGTGAAAGGCGGATTATTGTACAGTGCTAAGTATTTGACTGAGAATAAAGTGGGAATTACGGATGTAATCAAGGATGAATACAAAAATCCGGCACTTCCTCCTTGTGTAATTTCCTCTATGGCAAATAATAAACCTGAAGTTCCTTCTGGAGTATTGGCCAGTAAAGGAGAACTTTCTTGGACAGGCACAGGCCAGGAAGAAGTAAAATATGCTGTATATAAAAGCAATGGACCTGGAAAAACAGCAACATTGCTTGGCACAACTTCCGGAACCTCTTATCCATTATCAGAAAAAGGAACATATTTTGTTACTTCTGTAAATCGGTATAATGTAGAAAGTGATTTGTCGAAGTTAACCCGTTGGGGGAATTAATTTTTAAGAAAAAACATGCTTAAAAAGTTGCACATATCGCTAATATTCATCAAACTTAGGATATCTCATCTTTAAGTGTATATAATTACCAGACTATGGTAACATGCGTACCAGACTGTGGTAATTAGTTTACCAGACTGTGGTAATGATATTACCAGACTTTGGTAATGAGCATACCATGATGTATACTGGAATTAGTTGACAGCTTTAGTTGTTAAATTACCATTTAGTTGACAATATAATTTGTTAACCTCAAATTAGGTTGTCAACCAGGCTTTGGTACTTTTAATTTGTTAAAACGGTGTAAACCTTTTCTGTATTAAGTCAAAAATGACATATCAGTCTTTACCAGCTGACTCAGACTTTAATTGTTCTTTTAACCAGTACTGAAGGACTATCGCATGATTATACACTTCGTCTTTGGCACCGTAAAGTAAAGTTACGGGAGATTTTTTTAGCAAATCTCTGCATTTGATAACGAAAGCATGTGCCTCGGCATTCTGGTCGAGTTCTGCCGTATAATCTTGCGTAAATTTCGGAAACCTCTCCGGCTGATGACCGAACCATTGCCTCAGGCTTGAAGTCGGAGCTATATTTTTATTCCATTCATCAAGACAGGTTCTGGTCTTCGCCATACCTCTTGGCCAGAGACGGTCAACGAGGACACGATAGCCGTCCCCCGGCTCTACAGGGGTATAAATGCGTTTAATCAAAATCGGATGGATCGGCATTATGATTTATCCCCTTCCTGATTCCGGATCATCGTCAATTCCATCTTAAAACGTTCAGGAGCATTCACAGCATGCAATGCTCCGGCCGGAATAACAAAACTTTCCCCTTTCCTGAGGATATTCTTCTGACCATTTACCGTCAGTTCCATCTTCCCGTCAATCACACTAATCAAAGCATCGTATGGTGCCTGATGAGGGCTCAGGCCCTGCCCTGCATCGAATGAGAACAGAGTCACTGAACCAAAATCAGTATGAACCAGTTCTTTGCTGACCACTCCACCGTCTGCATAGATAATGCTTTCATTCATATTGAATACTTTTCCTTTTTCAAACTTCACCATATCTGTTTCCTCCAAAATGATTTTTTCTCACTAAATAAACTCAACACCCTTCGTATGCTTTTTTTAAGAGAAGGCTTCTCCTCCTCTTATTTTACAAAGGTAATATAATGAAGATTAAACCACAAGTCACTTTTGTGCCCTTATCAAGTTAATCTCTGTTAAAGTTTCTCTCTCCTTTCCATTAAGATACATGAATCAAAGATTTGAAATTCCTTTTTATCTATCTTTGCAATATGGAAGAAAAGATCAGAACGGCTCTCATGTCCTGCCCTTTATTTGCACAAATGGATGGGAAAGAGATTGAGTCTGTAATGGAAAACGTAAATTACAAGACCGTTGAATTCTCAAAAGGAGAAATCATCGCTTTAGCCGGTATCCCCTGCCGATATGCAGACATCGTTGTAGGAGGCTCTCTCATTTGCAGCATGGCCTCGTTGAGTGGCAAACAACTAGAGGTAAGTCGTCTGTCTCGGGGGAATATGATTGCTCCGGCCTATCTTTTTTCCCAAGACCATGCAATGCCGGTCAGCGTGGAAACTGATACCAAAGCAGAGATCCTTCGAATGTCAAAAGAGAGTTTCAGAACCTTGGCAGACAGTAACCGTCAAGTGCGCATGAACTTCATCCGCCTGCTCTCTGATCTCAATGTATTCCTTACAGGAAAGATCAAGATCCTGAGTCTTTATACCGTTCGAGAAAAAGTAGCTTATCTCATCCGCAAGATTGCCGACGAACAAGACAGTAATCTCATTCACCTGGACCGAAGCCGGCAGGAAATTGCCAAAAGCTTCGGCATCCAGAAATTCTCATTGCTCCGTGTCCTTTCCCACTTCGAACAGGAAGGTGCAATCAAAATAGATGGCAAGGACATACAAATCATCAATTCGAAACTGATCCGATAATATCCTTAAGGCCCATTCTCCTTCACTGAAGGATGAATATAAACAAATATCATAAGAGGTCAGAGACCGATTTCTACATTTTTTTATATTGTCAATACAAAGACTTATCTATTGGAATGAAAATCAGAATTGAAGGCAGTCTCAAGAAGAAAGGCAAATAAAATATATCCTTACCTCATCGAACAGGAAAGTTGTTTAGGCCGTTTCATTTCTTGGGTATAGACATTGCCGAAACGGTCAGTCACTCGGATCAGAAGAGTAGAATCCGGACTGGAAGCTTTCACCAGGAACAAATGACAATTGCGGTTAGTAGCAAAGTCCTTCGTAGGGGTCGCACCATGATTGAGCCTAAGCATCTCGTATGATATAATATGAAGTGGATCTTTAGCCGAAACTCGTTTCACAGGCAAGTTCACTCCATTTTCTTCAACTGTAATTTTCCAAGCCGGATCATAATTCCACACATTAATCAAGACCTCATTATTATTTTTCTTTTCTGCATAAGTTCCGGCATATTTTTTGACATCCGCATCATCAGCAGAAGGAGCATACTTTGCAGCAGTTATTTGGCATTGGTTTAAGTCATACACACGAAATTGGAAATTGGTATCATATCCCAAAGCTTTGTATTGCCAAGTCAACTTGTTGCCGTCAAAATCATAGATACCATAGCCTGCCGGAGTGCCATCCTTACAAATCATATTCCTGGCATAACCGTCCTTGCTGGTCCACCACCAGGTAGCACAGACGGCGGGAGTATTATGCTCAAACAGATGAGCATCACAAGTGACATTGTAACTCTGATGGATATGCCCGGAAAGGATATGTACATTACTAAAGCCTGATAGTTCTTTCTTCAGGGCCTTAGCATTATCCCCATCAAGAGAATAATGATCTTTTTGCTGCTGTCCGACCAATTGGGGGACACCATAAAGGGGAATGTGCATAGCGATTACCAGGGGTGCATTTTTATCTGAAACCGTCGCGAGATCCTTTTTCAGCCATTCCATCTGTGCCTGCACAATACGATTTCTATAATTCCTCTTCCCGATCTTCCCCTGGGCACCTCCAGTATTAAGATATTGAATATCATCCAACACGACATAATGAGTGTTGCCTAAATTAAAAGAATAATAAGAGGGACCGATGATCCGTTTGAACGGCTTAGCTGCATTCCAGTCAGCATCCGTGCCATCATCCGGATTTGCAGCAGCATAAGGATCATTGTCATGATTTCCCATCACATTGAATACCGGACAATGGATTTTATTCACCTGTCTCAGATAGTCCTTTAAAGAGAAATGATCTTTGTACCAGTATAGATCCCAGGTCAGGTCACCCAGCGCTATCGCGTACACCTTCACTCCACCAGACTCCAAATGTCCTATCGTAGTATTTATATCCGGCACGAACACATGATCAAACACCTGGGTATCATTATTCCGTGCCGCAAGATGCGTATCAGAGAAGCATAATAAATAGTAATGGCGATTATCCACCCTGTCCAGTGAAAAATTCTTCTCTTCTACATCATTGACTGGCCGCGTAAGATACTGGAAGAAAACAGGACGGCTACCGTCACAAGCCACCTCATACCCTGAAGGAATAGAGATAAAGACATACCCGTTTTTCTTGTTCGAGTTGAGTCGGTACATCCCTCTATCATTGGTAAGTGTCACTTCATATCCATCAGATACTTCCACACCTCCGACCCCTTTCCCATCGCAAGTTACAGAGCCCTCGACATTCGTGCCTTCAGCAGCAGGAAGTCCAGGAAGAAACTCTTTTCCGGCCACGGCATGAGAAAAGATGCACATCGGAAAGGAGAAAAAGAGAATGAAAGTCATTCTGCATGTAAAACGAATTCCTTTGTTCTTATTCATGATGATAAAATATTTTTATTTGAAACATTCTCTGAACAATAAAGAAGCCATTAACAGGGCATCCACAACTATCCCTTTTCATTCTCATTTTCCTTCATCAATGGCCTGTTTGCTCCACCATACCGGTGTTTTCATATCATTAGCGCCCCCCATCCTCTGGAGAGCTTCCTCTGCATGAGCGTCATTAGTGGCCATCGTGACAGTAGGATAGGCAAAGCGCGTAGGCAGGACATGATCGTTGAGAGTACCGGCGCCAATGGTCAGGACAGGATAGCCTGTACGCCGGTATTCATGATAAGCCTCCATGCCTACAAAGAACAGGGCGAGATACTTTTGATCTGCTATCAGTTCAGTCTTATCTGAATGGTTATCCCACGAGGCAAGAGGAGATTTGAGGTAAGCATCTATATCTGCCTGAATAATCGTCACGGGGGAGGCGCTGAACTGTCCCATTCCACCCCATTTTTCCATAGAGGCAGTCACACCAGCCTGATAGTACGTTTCGGCTTTCCCCTCCCCACCGGGGATCAGTCCTTTCAAGGCCGCCTCTGCAAGTATGAAATTCACTTCGGCATAATCCATAAAATATGCCGGCATCTCATCCCGGCAAAAGACCTCCGTATTCAACCAGGAAGTACCTACGTCAACAGAGCCCTGTTGCTCTGAAGTACAACCTGATACCGTACCCTTCCAGGTTGTATAATTTTTAGCTTTCTTCCCCCATACGGCCAACCGGGGATCTTCATAGAGTTCATTGCCCATAGAATCTTTGATGACCGTCATCTTGATCAACTGCTGAGTCAGTTTTCTTCCTGAAGAAGTAAAATCTTTTTCCGTCATATCAGCGAAATAACTGCGATAAGGATCCGTATCCCGGAAATGAACCATAGCATTGTCATCATTGGAAGTAAAGATCGGATACTGATCAGGATGATCCAGTATCTTGCTATATAACGCAGCAGGATTCATTTTCGTACGTCCACTAATCCTGCAAATTAATCTCAGGTACAAAGAGTTATTGAATTTCTGCCATTTGCTGACATCGCCGCCATACATACCATCTAGTTCAGGCTTGGGTTCAACCGGTTTTGTATTATAAAGGACATTGGCAGAATCCAGATCTGCAAACATCTCCTGATAGACCTGCTGCTGGGCATCAAATACTGGCTGACTGATTCCATCCTTGATCTTGAAGGCTTGTGAATAAGGAATGTCACCGAACATATCCGTCAGATTAGACATCAGCAACACCTTCATGGTCAGTCCTATGGCCTCAGTGGCCTTATCACCTTCCTGAGCAGCTGTCCTGATCATCTGCATGTCATCGGTGGCATATCCTGTATAGAAATTCCATACACTCTCCCAGTCTGCATCTGAAATAAAATACCGGTGTTCCTCACGGGTTGTCCCGCCAGTAAAAGCAGTAAACTGGATTAATTCATCATTCCAGTACCATGTATAATTCAGCCATTTGCAACCCACACGATACAAGATCGGTTCAAAGAAATTATAAGCGTGCAGATTTTTTCCTGTACTGATAGCATTAGGATTCTGATTTGCAGAATCAAAACCAGAAGTACAGGAGAACAGGGACAGTACCGCAATACCCAAAAGGATATATCTTCTTATTCTTTTCATTATCTTCTCATTTGAAAAATTATTATTGGTCGCCATCATCATCAAAACGATCGCTGATTTCCAAAGATTTCATCTTCAGGATCAGAACGATAGCATGAGATCTAGCCCATAGGATCGCGTCATAGGGAAAGCCATGGTCTCTATTCCTGCATGCACATCCGTACCATTCAGCATACCGGTCTCAGGATCATACTGGGGGAAGGGGGTGATGCAGAACAGATTTGTTACCCACGCGCTGATATGCGCCCCTTGCAGCACTTTACTTTTGCGCAACAACTTCTCAGGAATGGCATAGTCCAGGCGGACCTCCCTGCATTTAAAGAAATCTGTGCTGAAGGTGTTTTCCTCCGTATTATTACGAACCCAGACATACTTATTATAATAAGTCACAATACTGTTCACTGGCGTTGTATTCTTCTGGTAAGTGATGGTACCGTCTGCTCCTTGGATAGCATTTACGCCCTCAACGGTCAGACCATTGTCACGCCCTGCCAGAGAATTCTTCAATTTCCCCTGATAAGAAAGGGCGAAATTGGTAACGGAGAAACAGTGTCCTCCGACCTGAGCAGAGAAATCCGCGGATAAGGTCACGTTCTTATAACGTAAAGTCTGTGTCATCCCGCCCTGCCAGTCCGGAGTGATCTTTCCGATCCGACGTGTAGGATAAGCGTCCAGAACTGGCATTCCATCTGAAGTCTGGACAAGTTTTGCCCCTGAGCAGTCTATTTTATTCCCTTTCGCATCCAGATAATAGGCCCCCTTGGGAGCACGCTGATAGCCACGGCCATAGAGTTCATACATTTCGTGCCCGACGTAAGAATAAACATAAGTACGACTGCCTATGGTCGTACCCATATCAGTCTGAAGGGGTTCTGACGGATCCCATCCATCCTGGAGCTTTACCAGTTTGTTGTGGTTGGCTGCCCAGTTCACGTTAAATGACCAGGTGAGATTCCTTGTTTCCACAGGTATGAATGATGCGGAAATCTCAATTCCCTTATCCTGCAGTTCACCAGCATTAATTTTCTCTCCCGAAGCACCTGTAATGGGATCCAAATCAATACTGAGAATCTGATTAAAGCCTCTTTCCAGATACATTGTAAAATCCAGTTTTACGCGTCCGCGAAAGAGATAAGTGTCTACTCCACCTTCCCAGCTCTCCGTCCGTTCGGGCTTGATATTCTTGCTTAGAATAGTAGAAGGCATATCATAGCCTCCGGGGAATTGGGTCGTGCCATAATATTCCAAAAGTGAATAAGGACTTGTATCATTCCCTACATTTGCCCACGATGCCCGCACTTTCAATAAGTCTATCCAGGGCATGCTGTCATGCAGACCCAAGACCTGATCCAGCAGGATACTTGTGCTGACGGAAGGATAAAAGAATGACCAGTTGTTGCGGGAGAGGGTACTGGACCAGTCATTACGGGCAGTCACATCCAGATAGCAACTGTTATTCCAACCGAAATCCATTAATCCGTACAAACTGTTTACAAGTTTCTTGGAACGGTAAGTCCCGATGTCCGGGATCACGTCCGCAGGATAATTGTTCAGGTTATAGACTCCATCAACCTCCAACTTATCCAAAGAGATTTTATTGCTATAATAATAGTTGGACCGTTCATTTCCGCCAAAGGAAGTATTGAAGGACAAGCGATTTCCGAACCATGAATCATCGTGATAAGACAACAGGAAATCCGTGTTGTACTCCAACTTACGGATGGACTGCTCACGATAGAACCCTTGAAGATAACTGCTGGAAAGAAAGGGCTTCTGCTGAGTACGAAACTGGTCCGTCCAGTCTATGCCCGTACGAAGAGCTAAATTCAACCCTTTATAAAGAGCAGCGGTTGCATTTACTAGCCCATAAACCCGGTTGACTCTGGAAGCATTCAACTCTTCATACAGGGTCCGATAAGGATTATCATCTGCGACTAAAGCAGCTCCTCCGGAATGATCGGAAGAGGAATAATTGGCTTCATTAAAACGACCCTTGTTGTACTCATCCTTCCACAACTGCATCTGATTGACATTCTCCCCCCATACCAGATCATACAAAGGATTGGTGTCGCCATAACCTCCGGCCGGTGTATTGTCTGTCGTCTGAAGAATATAGTTCAACCGTGAACTGATACTGATATAATGGTTCAGATGATGGTCAGACGCCCAGGATACTGCATCCCTCCTATAACCCGTATTGGGCAGAATCCAGTGATTATTCTCATCGGTAAAAGAAAGTCTGCCGGTCGTTCCCTTCCCATTGTTCCCGGAGATGGTCACCGTATTCGTACAAGTCACACCCGTTTTAAAAATACCTTTATACCAGTCATCCTGATATTTCCAGGGCAAAGGAGTATATTTATCCGTATCCCAATTCTTCGAAGCATAGAGATAACGGTACTGAGAGGGATCAAATTTCCCCCCGAAGGAATAAGAAGAATCATGCATCTTGATGCTCTGCCCATCGGCGGCCTCATCTCCGGACAATGTCCAGAAACTATAAGGAGAAGCACCATTGTCTGAACCCGGACCATATTCTTTCTGAAAATCCGGAAAACGCATTGCCTTATCAAACTGCACCGAAGAATTGACGGTAATGCCAAGTCCTTTCTGGAGTCGTCCTCCCTTAGTCGTAATCAAGATAACGCCATTCGCTGCTCGCGAACCATAGAGGGCAGCGGCAGAAGCCCCTTTTAATACCGTTACCGAGGCAATATCCTCTGGATTCAATTGACTGATATCATTCCCGAAATCTATGGGTGCATCCCCATTGGAATAAGAGGATCCACTACCTGTCGATGTCCCCCCAGAGCTGATCGGCACTCCATCAACGACAAACAAGGCCTCATTACTCCCATAGTTTAAAGAACGGTCTCCCCGCAAGGTAACTCTCACGGAAGAGGTGGGACCACTGCCTGTCTGAAGCATCTCCAGTCCGGCGACTTTTCCATTCAGCGCATTCAACCAGTTTCCTGACAAGTTTTCCGTAATGACATCACCATCTATGTTAGCTACTGAATAGCCTAAAGACTTTGTCTTGCGCTTGATACCCAGAGCGGTCACCACGGTACCTTTCAACATAATCCCATCAGGATACATCTTGATGATAAGAGCGGACAGATCCGACTTCTTACCTATCTCCGATTCTGTTTTCTTATATCCCATATAAGAGATGTCCAGTGGCTTATTCCGGTCATCCGTTTCAAGGGAAAAGCATCCGTCACGATCAGTCACCGCCATATTTTTCGTACCTTCCTGTTTAACGATCGCACCGATCAATGGAATATTCCCTGCTGCGTCAACCACTCTTCCTGATATGGGAAATGACTGGGCTTCAGCTCGCTTACCCCATAAACACATTCCCATACAGAAAACAAATAAAATTACCCGTTTGCCTTTTTTCATTATGAAGTCATTATTTCTAATTATCGGATGCAAAAGTATAATCTCCATATTACAATGGAAAGACTGGTACTTGACAAAAACGAGACATAAACATGAAGAACGCATTACATACCGTCAAAAAACAAGGTGGGCAGGGCACAAGACCTCTACCATTAAGATTAACCATAAATCATCTGTCTAAAATACCCGGACTTTAAAAAATTATGATTACCTTTGATGAGTTTTATAAGTAAAATCAATATGAAAACAATACTTTTTATTATTGGCTCGACAAGAGCAAAATCCTTTAACCGACAGACCGCACAATATGTTGAAAGTCTGCTAAAGAGCAAAGCAAATATCCAGTATCTCGATTTCACTGATCTTCCCTTTATCAATCAGGATCAGGAAAGCCCTGTACCTGGAATCGTATCCAGGATAAGAAAAGGAGTAATGGACGCTGATGGTCTCTGGGTATTCTCTCCGGAATATAATTACAGTTATCCGGGATATGTCAAGAACCTGTTTGACTGGCTTTCACGTCCTAATGATCCCGGAACACCCAACGGACCAACGGCCATTGCAGGGAAAAAGATTACCATCACCGGTGCTGGCGGCACTTTTGCGACCCAAGGAATGCAGGAAAAATTAACGGAACTCTTTGGTTTCATCAAAGCTGATGTCATGAAAGAACCGATGACCAAAATCCACGTCAATCAAGAAGCCTGGACATCAGACCTCCTCACCCTCTCCCCTGAGGACAAGGCACACCTGGAGAAACAGGCAGATGCTTTTCTGAAGTTCATCTAACCTGATAAAAAACGGAGTAAGACCAGAATCTTACTCCGATGAAACCGCATGTTATAAGTGATCTCTCCGACAGACGGATAGCAAATTCTACCGGATGAGTCCGGCATGTTTTGTATACCATGCATATAACCTGCTCATTCCTTCCTGCAAGGAAGTAGCAGGTTTATAGCCGAAATCCCGTTGTAAACGGGAGGTGTCTGCATAAGTACGGGTCACATCCCCAGGCTGCATTCCCAGCATTTTCATACAGGCCTGGTGACCGGTTACGACCTCGATGCTATGGATAAAATCAAGTAATTTTACCGGTTGGGAATTACCTATATTATAAATACGATAAGGTACTTTCTCATCGACCTCAGCATGAAGGATCCTCCGTACTCCTTCTGTAATATCATCAATATAAGTAAAATCACGAAGCATCTCTCCATGATTGAAAACAGGGATCTCCTGCCCCGAGGAAATGGCTTTCATGAATTTGATTGGTGCCATATCCGGGCGTCCCCAAGGACCATACACGGTAAAGAAACGAAGTCCTATCGTCTGAATGGCATAGAGTTTGCTATATGCGTATGCCATCGCCTCTTCACTTTTCTTCGTAGCAGCATAAAGACTCACCGGCTGGTCTGTACGGTCAGTTTCAGAGAAGGGCACATGAGCATCCATACCATAAATACTGCTTGAACTGGCATAGACGAGATGAGGGAGCCCATGGTGACGACAGGCCTCGAGAAGATTCAGGAAACCCACAATATTCGATTGAACATAAGAATATGGATTTTCTATGGAATAACGTACTCCTGGCTGTCCTGCCAGGTTACAGACATGGGTAAAATGTTCTCGTTCAAAAAGTTGATTCAATTTTTCCCGATCCGTAAGGTCCATCTGTACGAAACGATAACGGGCAATGGTCTTACTTTGTATAAGTTTGTCTCGGACAATTTCATCTCTGGAGATGCCTGTATCTGCCAGACGGGCATATTTCAGATTCGGATCATAGTAATCATTGATCACATCCAAGCCTACCATGTCGGCCCCTTCTGCAGCCAGCACTTTTACCAGTTGATGGCCGATGAAACCGGCCGTTCCTGTAATTAATATTTTCATTTTCTAATCCTATTGCGCGCAGGATGACGAATCATCACCCACACTTCTATTACATTCTTGTCTCTTCTGCTCCTTATGGTGGAGGACAATATTCCTGAAATAAGTAAAAAATCCCACTGACTGTCCCAGAATCAACACTGGATCCAGCCTGAACACACCATAACTTACGATAATGGAACATCCTATCAGGCTGATAATCCAGAAACCTACCGGCAATATGGATTCATGACGGTGGTAAGAATAAAACCACTGATAGATAAACCTTAAAGTAAAGATTACCTGACCCACAGATCCCCAGATCAGCAAAGGTAGAGAGACCGCCTCATTATGCAGGAAATTATGGATAAACCGCGGCACATCTGAAAGCATAAATGAAATGGCAACCAGAGGTAAAGCGCCAATCAATATTCTGAACACCAGGGGTATCCTATGCCACAAACCCTTGATATCCAAGTTCCATATATAGATATAGAAAGAAATCAGTTGTCCCAGGATGATGGCAAAATCATGTCTCATCCACCCATAGACAAAGAGCAGAATGCTACCCACCAGACTGCAGATCCAGTAAAGATTTGGCGAAACTACTTTCTTGGCCCGTTCTGACAATATCCATTGGATAAGCATCCGCGCAGAAAAGAATCCCTGCGCAATAAAGCCTATAGCATAAACAAATAAAGGAGAGGTTTGCATTCAGGCTTTCTTATAAAGATTCTGTTCATCAATATGATAACGGATATACCGCTTTTTCATCCACCGATAGGCGAAGCAATCAACAAACGGACCCTTCAGCCGATTCCACAGGTGATACTTCGAGACACCGGCTACGCGGGGATAATGACGGACGGGAACTTCCTTGAATTTCCCGTGCTCCAGCATCATCAGAGCAGGAAGGAAACGATGCATACCGTCAAAGAAGGGCAGTCGCCTGGCATAATCGGTCCACATCACTTTTAACGGACATCCCGTATCTGTTGCCGTATCACCGGTCATCTTGCGGCGAAATCCATTTGCAATCTTCGACTGTAATTTCTTGAACCCGGAATCCTTGCGATGAGCCCGGATACCGGAGACCAGTTGATACTCAGGAGCAAACTCCAGCAGGCGATTAAAATCCTCCGGATTTGTCTGCAAATCGGAATCAATATAACCGATATATTTACTTTCCACCGTATCAATCCCTGCTTTCATCGCCGTACTAAGACCATGATTTCTATCTGAAGAGATAAAATAGAAATCTCTGTTACGAGTACAGATGTCCTTGATTTTCTCCAGACTATGGTCTTTGGAGCCATCATTGATCAGGAGCAGACAAGTCTTCATAGGGGCTTTCGGCAGGTAAGCCGACAACTCTTTTTCCACTCGATCCAGATTATCTTCCTCATTATAGACAGGCATGATAATCGTAAAGTCATAATCCTTCGTATGATTCATTTTTCTGATTTAATCCTTTTATATAATATCCTTCCGGTCTTGTCTTCAGGAATAATTAATTATCTTTTTACTGATTTGCCAGCCCTTCTTCCGGCCGTACCGCTCTTCCGGATATTCTTTTCCTTCAAGAGGGTTACATAATTGAGAAACAAATTACTGTAATGACTGTCTTTCTTCGGATGCTTGTTGTCATCGTAATAGCCGATCCTCACGGTGTCCAACCTGCACAGAATGGAAGCTGGAATTTCCTGGCCAACTGGTTTTCGAGAGACGATGACACAGGGCAGATCCGACATTACTTCAGCCTTCTTGCCCAAATTCAACGGCAGGATCTTACGATGTGCTTCATAGACCAGTTCGATACGCAACTGCTCCTTTTCATTATAATAGAATGGCACCTGATCAAGATGGTGCATAGAGCAGACCTCACTGATGCTATGCTCATCAGGGTTGCCGAACAACTTGCCGACGGGGCGGAGGAAAAACAGTTCTGCTATGAAAAAGAGTCCTGCATAACCCCACACGAATCCTTCTGATAATTTCGGGTGCCTGCTTTTTGTCTCCAGCCAGTCCAGGACGAAAGCAACTGACATTGCGACCGTGGGAGCCATAGGCAACAGGTAACGCATCTTTTTCTCAGGCATACAGGAAAGCAAGACGAGCTGGAGCAGCATGCAGATGACGACAGCAACATATTTCCGGGGCTGGGTCACCCGTTTCCGCCAGAAGGGAACAGCCAGGGCTACCAGGATGAAAGGAGCCCAGAGGCCTCCTTCGAGGAAGAAACGCCAGTAATAATACCAAGACCGGACATTATGGTCAGACCAGGCGGAAGATTCTTTATGGATAACATACTCGGTCGCTTCCGGATGATAAATCAGCAAATAGATATACCACCAACTGCCCAGGACAAGGCAGATCAGGATGGCGACACCTAATGGTCCCCACTTCCCTTTCATCCGGGGTCTTCTGAGGAATATTGCCGTAACGATAAAAGGCAGAAGCAGTGCATAAAAGGAAACGGGACCTTTGCTCTCAAAGGAAAGTCCCATAAAAAGTCCGGACAGAAGAAACCAACGCCATTTATGCGTATGCACCAGTCCGCCATCATAAAATCCCAGGTCTTCCTCATAGAACCCATGATCATCATCATAAAAGCCACGCAACAGGAAATAGACTGCTCCCATCATAAAAGCGTGACAGTAAATATCCCATGTAGCCGAACGCCCCATGAGCACCACATTATATAAGGTGAGAAAGACCAGCACGCTATTCACAGCGAAGCGGTTCCTCCTTGTCAGATATTTCGCCGTCAAGAACAGGAACAACGTCCATAGGAATCCCATGACAGCCGGTGCAAAACGCTGTGCGGAAAGACTGTTCGGCACAATCATCTCTACAAGACCTGCCACCCACGTGGGCAAGGGTGGTTTTTCCAACCGTAATTCTCCGTTCATGGTAGGCACCAGCCAGTTGTTGTCTGATACCATTTCCCGCGCGGTCACGATATTCCGCGATTCCATAATGTCGGTAGGCAGAGCACTACGATTGACAAAGAATGCAGTAATGCACAGGATAACTAATAGGATGGTGGTATTTTTCGACTTCATCTCTTGTGATTCATACATTTGTTATTACAAAGCAACTTCTAAGATTTCACAGATCTTTCAGTCCGACTCATAATTATGGACTGCTTCCAGAAGCAGTTCCACGAGCCTGGGCACTGCATAGTGCCTCAATTCCGATTCTTTCACCCAGATATATTCTCGCGGCAATTCCGGTTTTTCCTGCTTCTCCAACAGATAAAAGTCCGCATAGAGCACCCGGTGTGTCAGCACATGTCTGACCCCTTGTCTGAGCAAGACAGGTTTTCCTCCACATTTTGCGAATACCGTATCCACCGATGAATCCGCT
Organism: Segatella asaccharophila; assembly: GCF_054687055.1. Lineage (NCBI taxonomy): Bacteria > Pseudomonadati > Bacteroidota > Bacteroidia > Bacteroidales > Prevotellaceae > Segatella > Segatella asaccharophila. Next base: position 95,872 of record NZ_BAACAN010000006.1, read on the forward strand.
GTTTTTTCTATCATAAGCGGTTCCCAAAGCCCATGCCAGATCCCTTCCCCCCGGCGGTGAATGGCAACCTTTCCCCCACAGCGAATATAGATATAGGCCAGCCGGAGGGTAAGCACTTTCGTTTTCTTCAATTTCACCGGCAGCTGCCCGACCTTATTGCTGCGGAAAGCAGAACAAATCTCCAGAAACGGACAACTGTCACATCTGGGAGAACGGGGCATACATAGTGTGGCCCCGAAGTCCATCATCGCCTGATTGAAATCAGCAGGACGGTTCTTGGGTATAAGCGACTGCGCCATCTGGGGAAAAAGAGCTTCCCCCTCCGGAGAATTGATTGGTGTATCGATGCCCATCACACGGGACAGCACCCGATAGACATTGCCGTCAACGGCCGCCACGGGAACGCCGAAAGCAAAAGAGGCCACGGCTGCTGCCGTATAAGGGCCTATCCCCTTCAATTTTCTCAGCTCTTCCGGAGTTTCAGGGAAATGTCCCAAGGAGACAATCTGCCTTGCTGCATGGTGAAGGTTACGTGCCCTGCTGTAATAGCCCAGACCTTCCCAGAGCAGAAGGACATCGTCCTCACTGGCAGATGCCAGGTCCCGGACAGTAGGATAGGTTTTCATAAAGCGTTCCCAATAGGCCTGCCCCTGCACGACTCGTGTCTGCTGAAGGATCACTTCGCTCAGCCAGATCGCGTATGGATCATGTGTATGACGCCACGGAAGATCCCGTCCATTTGCCTCAAACCATCTTAACAACGCAGGCACAAAAATATCGCTCATATTATTTGCAAAGATACGACAAAAATAAATTTAATCTGAAAAGTTTTCTTTATTTTTGCATATAAAGATTCAAAACATGGAAATAAATACTGATAAGGATAAAATTGTTAAAAGCCAACTCTCTATGAGCCCGCATACGCTCTTCCATCCTTTCCATACCACCATTCCCTTGCCTGCAAGATTCAATGACCCTTTTCATTACAAGCCTCATCCGCTATGTCTTCTTGCCGCCCAGGAAGTACAGAATTTTCTGATTTCATCAGAGATTCCGGCATCCTTTAAAGAAGAAATCGCACGCGGCAAGATGTTCGGTGTCCTGGTCGTCCAGGATTCGCTAAAGGATATTGGGTATCTGGCAGGTTATGGAGGACAAATTGACGGACGAAGTGACTGGGAAGGATTTGTCCCTGCTATCTTTGACTATCTGCAACCTGACGGATACTTCAAGAAGAAAGAAACAGAGATCACAAATATCAACCGCCATATCGATCAAATGGAACATTCTGAAAGGTACCATAGCCAACTAACGGCCTATAACGCCCTGCGACATGAGGCAGAAGAGGCAATCAACGAAAAAAGGAATACCATGAAAAGGGCCAAACAACTCAGAGACAGGAAACGGGCTGAAGGGCAACTGTCCTATGGTATAAAACAGGAGATGATCCATGAAAGCCAGTTCTTGAAAGCAGAAGTACGCCGTACGAAGAGGTTATACGATACTTATCTAGACAATAAAAAATTCGCATTAGAACAATATCGGATGAGGATAACCAACTTGAAATTCCAGCGGAAAGCGCACAGTGATGCCTTGCAGCAGTGGCTCTTTGACCACTTCATCCTATGTTCTCCCAAAGGAGAGCAGCATAATCTGCTGGAAATCTACAGGAAGCACTATATCACCATTCATCCTTCTTTCCGGCCGAATTCATCGGGAAGGGAGACCCTGATCAATGATGTTTATCCTCCTGCGGGCTGCGGGGAATGCTGTGAACCTAAACTTTTACAGTATGCTAATCAGCATCATCTTCACCCTCTCTGCATGGCAATGTTCTGGTGGGGAAAATCTCCCAAGGGAGAAATACGGAAACATCTGCATTATTATCCGGCATGTGAAAGCAAGTGCCGTCCCATCCTCTGGTATCTGCTGCCACAGGAATAACTAGGAAGATGGAATCCGGAGAAAGGATCACGAAGAAATAGATCCGCTAAACAAAAAACATAATCAGGACTTGCGCGATAATGACTCTGATGAACATCCCCAGCGGATAAACTGAAGCGTATGAAACACTTGAAGAATCTCCTTTCAGCGTATCATTGGCATAGCCTAAAGCCATCGGATTGGCCATACTCCCGCAGAGGATGCCACATATTGTACCGAAGTCGTACTTCTTGGTTTTCAAGGCTATGAGACCTATAATCAGACAGGGAATAACGGTGATCAGGAAACCGACGACTATCCAGATCACTCCCTCTGGTTTCATGACCGTGGCAAAAAAATCTTTACCGGCATCCAGTCCCAGACAAGCCAGATAGATACTTAACCCGAATTTTCTCAGCATCAATGATGCAGAGCGGGTCGTATAGGAAATGAAATGAAGTTGTGGTCCTAAAGCTCCTACAATAATTCCCATGATAATAGGACCTCCTGCAATACCCAGCCTGATAGGGCTCTCTATCCCAGGAATATGAATAGGGATCGTTCCCAAGGCCAGTCCGAGAAGAAGGCCGATAAAGATGCTGCATAGATTCGGTTCATTCAGTGTTTTGACGGAATTTCCAAAAAACTTCTCCACATTATCTATTGCATCGTGTGTTCCGACTACTGTAACCCGGTCTCCATATTGCAATCTCAGATCACTCGTAGCCAACAGTTTGATGTCACCGCGGATCACACGGCTCACGTTGACATCATAGGTATCACGTAAATGGAGCTGCCCCAGCCGTTTTCCGTTGAGCACTGTCCGGGACACCACCAGTACCCTGCTTTCAACCTTAGCATCAATCGCATTCCAGTTGATTTTCCCCTCATTCCAGTTTTTCTTCAATTTTCCGAAAAGAAGGACCAGGGATTCTTCATCATCCTTGGTCGTCACGACCATCACTATATCATTAATGTGCAATACTGTATCTGCCTCGGGAATAATTACCTGACCGGTTCGCCATAAACGGGAGACGATGAACTTCAGATGTGTCATGTGCGTAAGATCAGCAATCGTCTTATCTTCCAATGCCGGGTTAATGACTACGAACTGGGCGATATAAGTCTCATCATCTTCCGATAAAGGTTTTACTACCAGATCACGAGGCTTGACAAACGCCTTTCTCATCACGACCATGACGACAATAACGCCCAGGACCCCCAACGGATAGGTTACCGCAGTAGCCAGAGCCAGACTCCCGGAAGGGAGTCCCAGATGGGCCATTGCCTGTGTTGCAGCACCCAGTGCGGGAGTATTGGTGGTTGCTCCACATAGCACACCTACCATGTCAGGAAGTTTAATGCCTGTAATCGGAACAAGGCAAACTGCAAAAATGGTGCCGAACAGGATAATAAAAAGACTCCACAGATTCAAGTCCAGTCCTTCATGCCGCAATGATCCGAAGAAATTAGGACCAACATGCAAACCCAGACAATAGACAAACAGGGCTAGTCCAAAAGTTTCTGAATAGATAAGGACGGTATGATCAATGCTCAAGCCGAAATGGCCGACAAAAATGCCGACAAAGAAAACGAAAGCGACCCCCAGTGAAATGCCTTTCACCTTGATTCGCCCTAAACCCAGTCCCACAGCAATAATCAGTGAAATGACAACTACTGATTCTATATCAGAATGAATTTTAAAAAGCCCCGCAAGCCAATCCATGTTTTTTACTATGAATTCAAATTTGTGTGCAAAATTACTTTATTTTATGAAAACTCCAAACAAAATGCTTAAAAAACGTTTAAATATTCGATAGAAAATGACCGTCAGGAATATTTTTTGAGAATTGCATCCAGTAGTTTACATAAATTCACCTCATAACTCCCCCCGCATCAGGCAGCATCTTTTACAAGATATTCAAATACTGCTCAACAGGAATACCATGATTCTTATCCACATTGTCTTTATTCAAGTCTATGAGTTTCCATACCGCATCCATTGCCTTTTGCGTACTCTCTTCAAGAGGGCAGTCGTCAAGAAGGTATCGGATCAGCACAGCAGAGAAAATATCCCCCGTACCGGGGAAATGGACGGGAATCTCCGTATAGGGAAGGGTAAAATAGGATTTTAATCCGGCATTGTAACCACAGACACAGGTCTGGCCATCTACAGGTATACTGGTGATGAGTGCCGAACGTGTCCCCAATTTCAGAAGATGATTCAGAAGCACACGAGCAGTTGCCTGATTGACTCCTTCCGGCTGATAAGGATGGCCGGTCAACAGACAGGCCTCCGTATAATTAGGATAGCAGAGATCAGCTACAGACAACATTTCTCTCATACTGCGGACAGAGTCCATGGTCATTCCATTGTAAAGTTTTCCTTCATCCCCCATAATAGGATCAACGAAGACAGGTGTACCCGCAGCAGCCTGCTCTTTACAATACCGGCTGATATAATCGGCCTGGCGGACACTTGCAAGAAGGCCTGTAGCAATAGCATCAAAATGGAAACCGAGTTCTTTCCACACCGGAAAGACACCCTTGATATAGTCGGTTGTATCCAGCATGTTGAATTTACCGTAGTCCAGTGTATTAGAAACCAGGAGCGTGGGAAGATTGTACGTAGAATAGCCGAAATAAGAGAGTATAGGCAGCATGGCTGCAGTAGCCACTTTTCCATAACCGGCAATGTCATTGATGAGCAATATCTGTTTCTGATCCATATCGAAATGTATTTCGCACGCAAAGTTAATAAAAAATCAAGACATCACATCACTTATTTGTTTTTTCCTGAAAAAACAGAAAGCAAAAAGTATATGATAGAATAGAGAGGGTGCAAATGATCCTGAGATTCTTTGAATCAGCAGTTTCCTTTTATCTGTCCGATTCATGATCCGGTCAGAATATCAACTCCAAGATTGATGGTTTCTGCAAAAATATGAGTATATTTGCAAAATTTTAAAAGGTTAACACATGAGCCAGTCGGTTAAACAGGGAGCTTCTGAAGGGATGAAGGAAGCCCGTGAGGAGGACGTTTCTGAAAAGAATCATAACATTTGCTGTATCGGTCATATTACGAAAGACAAGATCATCACGCCACAAGGAACGGTCTACATGTCGGGGGGGACTTCTTTCTATTTCTCCTATGCCATCAACCGACTCCCCAGGCGAGTTCCTTTCTCGCTGGTTACAGCAATGAATCCGGAGGAAACTGAACCAGCAGAGGAAATGCGGCGGAATGGCATTGAGGTCACACTGTTTCCCTCACGCCACACTGTCTTTTTCGAAAACATCTACGGGAACGATCCCAATGACCGTTCACAACGTGTCCTGGCCAAAGCTGATCCTTTTCAGATCGATCAGCTCCGGAATATCCATGCGACCGTTTACCATCTCGGGAGTTTGCTCCACGATGACTTTTCTCTGCAGTTGGTTGAATATCTGGCTCAAAAGGGCAGGGTATCCATTGATGCGCAGGGATACCTGCGGGAAGTACGCGGGGAAAATGTGTACCCGGTTGACTGGAAAGAGAAGAAAGAAGTGCTCCGGCATACCTATTATCTTAAGGTAAACGAGACAGAGATGGAAACCATCACCGGGAAGAAGGATCCTGAGGAAGCTGCACACGAGCTGCACAACTGGGGAGTAAAAGAAGTCTGCATCACACTGGGCAGTCTTGGTTCCATCATCTATGCTGACGGGCATCTTTACCAGATACCGGCTTATTCCCCACATCGGTTTGTGGATGCGACAGGGTGTGGTGACACGTATTCTGCTGGATACCTTTACTGCAGAATGCTGGGGCGGTCTCCAGAAGAAGCGGGGAAATATGCTGCAGCCATGTGTACCCTTAAACTGGAACATAATGGGCCCTTTAACGGCACGGAAAGAGACATCAGGAATATCCTGAAAAACGAATAAGGATAATTCATTGACGATTGGGGAATAGCAGACTTTCCGGTCTGCTATTCGTTTTTTATAACCGTAACCCTCATGGTCTGCCGGTCAAAGGAGATTCCTTTCCGCTCTACATACCGGCTGAGATCCCCACAATCAGCCAGTTCCCGCGGAGTGCCTGAGGAGATGCCCTGCTCGGCGTCCATAAGCCAAAGGGTATCTGCCACCTGTAGGACAAGTTCGAAATCATGGGTGGATAAAAAAATAGTCTTGTTCATCTCATGGGCTAATCTACGAAGCAACAACAGCATTTCCACTTTACTCGGAAAATCCAGAAAGGCAGTTGGTTCATCCAGGAAGATGACCGGAGTCTGTTGGGCAAGTGCCTTTGAGATCATCATCTTTTGTTTTTCACCATCGCTAAGCGTCTGGACCAAGCGGTCTTTCAAGGCGGTAATGCCAGTCAGGGCAAGTGCCTTTTCAACTACCTCCTTATCTTCTGCAGACAACCGTCCCCAGAAATCAGTGTAGGGAGAACGTCCCAGACCAACCATTTCTGCAACGGTCATGTTCCGGACCCGTGGCTTACCTGTCAGGACGATACTGATCAGCATAGAGAGTTGATGGGTGGAATAAGCGGACAGAGGTCTTCCCTTCAGCAATATATCCCCGCTTAGGGGGGGCTGGAAAGAGGAAAGGGTACGGAGAAGGGTCGACTTCCCTACTCCGTTAGCGCCTAACAGACAGGTGAGCTGGCCACTGTACAATGAAGCATTGAGCCCAGACATGACAGTCCTTACTGTTTTCCGGCGTTCTGCATAACCAATACTGAGGTTTTCTAATCGCAAGGTCTCCATACTGCAAAATTAACAAACTCCAGGCAAATGTGCAAAAATCCCTGAGTTTAATTGATTCTGACCGGAAAATCTTAACTTTCGGATTCTCTGCCTCATATCTGTCCGCATAAGACAAGCGCTTTTGACTTTCCAGGGAGGAACAAGCACTTAATCTTTGTTAAAAGTACAGATGATAACACAAAGTACCTCAAATTATTAATACTTTTGCATCCCAAATCATTTGGATCCATCCTCCGGTCCTCTTCAATAAGTATAAATATTATCATGAGTTTTCATTCTTCAAGTTTAAAATATCAGAATGACGACAAACCGTCACTCTTCCAATCCATCCTATACGGATTGCAATGGTTCCTAATCACCATTCCCTTCATCATTATCATCGGTGTAGTCGTGGGTGGCATAGAAAAATTAAATCCTGCGGAAGTAACCCTTTATAACCAGAAACTATTTGCCATAACAGGAATAGGATTCCTCGTCCAGATTTTCATCGGACACCGGCTGCCGCTGGTCTTAGGTCCTGCCACGGCCCTCCTCATCGGACTGGTTACCTCACAAACTTCCGATTTATCCGAAGTAGGCACCGCGATGATCTGTGGGGGGCTGTTGATCTTCCTGTTGTCCTATACCCGGCTCATGTCCTATCTTCAGAGAGTTTTCACGAGCAGGGTGATCGTCGTGATACTGGCTCTGATCAGTGTTACCATGATGCCGACGATACTACAACTGATTTTTGATGGAAGCGACAAGGGGCTTTTTCCGCTCTGGTTCACGCTGATCCTGACACTCGGACTCCTCATAGCCAGCAGATTCCTGAAAGGAATATGGAAATCTACGGTCGTCCTCTGGGGGATGCTGATCGGCTCTGTCTGCTATAACCTTCTATCAGGGATAAGACCATCTATACCCGCTCTTTCGAGCCTGCCCGGACAATCATTATTAATCAGTCATTTTCATCTGAATCCCGGCATCCTTCTGTCTTTCCTGTTTTGCTATATCGCCCTTTTTATCAATGACATCGGATCTATTCAATCAGTAGGCACGGCCATCAATGAAAAGGACCTGGAGAAAAGGAGCAAGAAGGGCCTCAGGATTACGGGATTGCTGAACGCTCTCTCCGGTGCCGCAGGCGTCGTTGGACCGGTAGACTATTCTCTCAGCACGGGAGTGATCATGAGTACAGGCTGTGCATCACGATATACGATGATTCCTACGGGAATCGCCTTGATCCTATGCTCCTTATTCCCCCATGCCATCGGAATCCTGACCTTGATCCCCAGACCGGTCATGGGGATCATCATCCTCTATCTGATGATGACCCAACTGGCTTCCTCTTTCCAACTCATGAGTCAGAAAGATGCAGCACCAGACTTTGACAGTTGCATGGTCATTGCTGTTCCTCTGATGATCGCAATGATACCGGTCTTCATGCCTGCTTCGTACGTCGCTGCTATGCCATCCCTTCTGCGGCCGCTGTTAGCCAATGGTTTCGTCGTTGGCATTATCACCGTGCTCATTATGGAACATATCATCTACAGGAAGAAAGACTCTGGACAATAGATATAACAAGGTCTGTGCCTCCATAAGACAATAATTCCGGCAAATCTCTGTACATCTATGAGATAAATTCTGTACCTTTGCGACAAGATGAGTGATCAAGATTCTCCTATTCAGGCTCTCCAGCGACAGAAGTTGCTCCTGAAGATGGAATATTTCGAGGAAAAGGAAGCCTTCCGCAAACAGACGGAAACGATGGGATTGCAACGTAAAATCAAACGGGGTGATGCCTGGTATCCTTTAACCATCGGAAAAAGTTATTATAATTCTCTGAATCAAAGAATCCTGGAAGTTTTCCGGACAGAGGAGGAGGGCATTGAGCACAACTTTGAATTTGGGAAACCGGTTGTTTTGTTCAGTATTTCCCAGAAGAACGGAAAGGACTATATCCGCTATCTCAATTTCACCGCAACGGTGAGTTTCGTAGAGGGTAACCGTATGGCTATCGTTGTTCCGGACACGGAAGTTATCAGCATCCAGAGCTGCGAAAACAAGATGGGAATCCAACTTTTCTTCGATGAAACCAGCTACCGGCTGATGTTCGACGCTCTGGACCGGGTCATCAATGCTAAAGACAACCGGCTGGCTTATCTCCGTGACCTGTTCTATTCCCATCGTCCGGCTGGCCGGTTTTCTTTTGCTCCGTCCAGTTTCCCGTGGCTGAACGCCACCCAGGAGAAAGCGGTCAATGAAGTGCTTTGGGCAAAAGATGTAGCTGTCGTACACGGCCCTCCTGGTACGGGAAAGACAACGACGCTCGTGGAGGCCATCAATGCCACTCTGATGCGTGAGAATCAGGTGCTGGTCTGTGCTCAAAGCAATATGGCCGTTGACTGGATCTGCGAGAAACTCGATGACAGGGGCATCAACGTCCTGCGTATCGGGAACCCCACACGGGTGACAGACCGGATGCTGTCGTCAACCTATGAGAGACGATTTGAGGATGATCCTGATTATCCGTCTCTCTGGGCTGTCAGGAGAAATATCCGGGACTTGAGACGGAACCGGAAAAAAGGAGAGCACCAGAAACTGGAACGCCTGAAAAACAAGGCCGTTGAACTCGAACTCCGTATCCGGGCACGGCTCTTCAGTGAGGCCCGTGTCATCGCCTGCACACTCACCGGATCTGCCAATCATCTCCTGGACGGACAGAAATATGCCACTTTGTTCATCGATGAAGCAGCACAGGCTCTGGAAGCGGCCTGCTGGATCCCTATCCGCAAATGTACACGCGTGATCCTCGCTGGAGATCACTGCCAGTTGCCACCGACCATCAAAAGTCTTGCCGCAGTAAAGGCTGGCCTTGGCAAGACTCTGATGGAAAGAATCGTCAGGAACAAACCGGAGGTGGTAACGCTCCTGAAAGTACAGTATCGGATGAATGACCAGATCATGCGCTTCTCCAGTGACTGGTTCTATGACGGACAGGTGGTCAGTGCGCCTCAAGTCATGCACCGTGGTATCCTGGACTATGATCATCCGATGATGTGGATCGACCCCCGGGACTTCATCCGTAATCCGGACTATCAACCAGAAGAAGAGGACGAATCGAGCCGCCCTTTTCACGAACAGTATGTGGGAACTTCCTTCGGAAGAATCAACAAGGCCGAAGCTGAACTTACCCTGAACACCATGGAAGGTTATTTCAGGAAAATCGGGAAACAGCGTATCCTCGACGAAGAGATCGACACTGGGATTATCTCTCCTTATCGTGCTCAGGTACAATACCTGAGGAAGCTGATTCATAAACGGGCTTTCTTCAAGCCTTACCGGTCCCTGATCACTGTCAATACTGTTGATGGATTCCAGGGACAGGAACGGGACATCATCCTAATCTCTATGGTCCGCTCTAATGAAAACGGGCAGATTGGATTCCTCAGCGACCTGAGACGTATGAACGTGGCCATCACTCGTGCCAGGATGAAACTCATCATCCTGGGTGATGTCTCCACGCTGACAAGACATCCGTTCTACCTGAAGCTATGGAATTATATCCAGGTGACTAATGAAGGACATACAGCCTCGACGGAAAAGACAAGCCTTGGCACAGGAGATCAGACGGGCACAAACAATCCGGAAAAAGACAAAGAACAATAATTTTTCAAATCAGTAAATATTTATGCTAGAACGAGACTATTTTATAAGAGTACTCCGAGAATTCGAAGCTGCTGTCCAGGCCTTTCTTGAGAAAAATGAAGGAAAGGAAAAGGATGCCATGCTCAAGGAACTTTACCGTCGGTATGTGGGTAAATACGAACTCCTGAGAAATATGTCCTTGGACGAGGCTCTCACGTATGCACAGGATAACTGGAAAGAGGAGGAACGTATCGAACGACTGGAAATGCTGGCCGAACTCTGGTATGACGAGGGCGATCTCATGGGCAGCAAGCCTCTGCGTGACCTGTTGCTGGACAAGGCTTTTAAACTTCTAGACTATGTTGACCAGCGGAGTGACACATACTCCATGAGCAGGCAGCAGAAACTGGCTCATATCCGACAGTTACAGGAAAATTGAGACGCCCGGACCCTGTTCGCAGTTATGCGGGCGGATCAACTCCTGTCCCAGGATAAGCAAAAGTAAGGTATCTTCAAAAACAAATTACAGCCGGAGCTGTTCCTTATGGCTCTCAACGGATAAAAACATGGCAAATACAAATGATATGACTGTGGGTTCTCCTACACGGGGAATCCTTAAATTTGCTGTACCTCTCATCGTCGGATATATTCTCCAGCAGATGTACTTGATCATCGATGCAGCTATCGTCGGCAGGTGGATCGGTGTAAACGCACTTGCTGCCGTAGGAGCCTCATCCTCTATCATGTTCCTGATACTGGGCTTCTGCAACGGCTGCTGTGCAGGCTTTGCCATCCCCATCGCCCAGTCATTCGGCGCAAAGGACTATTCCAAGATGAGATCTTATGTGAGTAATGCCATCCGTATCGGTATCATCTTTGTCATTGTCATCACTTTCTTGGCCTGTATCTTCTGCGGCAAACTCCTGAAGATTGTAAATACTCCAGGGGAAATATTCCATGATGCTTACGTGTTCCTCTTGCTTCAACTCCTGGCTATCCCGTTTATATTCTCCTATAATCTCTTCTCCGGGTTCATCCGCTCTCTTGGCAATTCGAAACAACCGTTCTACTTTCTGATCCTATCCTCTTTTCTGAATATTTTCCTGGACATCATCCTCATTATCCTGCTGGATCTAGGAGTAGCGGGAGCTGGCCTTGCCACGATGATTTCCCAGGCTTTTGCCGGACTGCTCTGCTGGATTTACATCAGGAGGAAGTTGCATATCCTTATCCCTAAAGGGAAAGAAAAACAATATGACAACAAACGGATCAGCATCCTCCTCAACAATGGCGTACCGATGGGGCTCCAGTTTTCCATCACCGGTATCGGCATCATCATGCTGCAAAGTGCCAACAACGCTTTGGGCACTGTTTACGTGGCAGCTTTCACGGCCTCCATGCGTATCAAATACCTGTTTACTTGTGTCTTTGAAAATATAGGCGTAGCCATGGCTACTTACTGCGGACAGAATATCGGAGCCCGTGATCTCCGCCGGGTCGCCCTGGGAGTCCGCTCTGCTATCAAGATCATGCTGGTTTATTTCGTCTTCACTATCCTTATCATCTACCCCTTTGCAGATGACATGATGAGTCTCTTCGTCAAATCCGGTGAGACGGCAGTCGTCACCAATGCTGCCCTGTTCATGAGAATAGCCAATTATTTCTACCCGGCGCTGGGTATCCTGACCATCCTGCGATACTCTATCCAGGGACTGGGCTATTCGAACCTTTCGATGATGAGCGGAGTCATGGAGATGATCGCCCGTTGTGGGGTAAGCATCTGGCTGGTGCCAGCACTGAAATTCCTGGGAGTATGTTATGGTGACCCTGTAGCCTGGTGTATGGCTGACCTGTTCCTCATCCCTGCCTTCGCCTGGCTCTACCATCATCTGAAGAAAAGATTGCCTCTGAAAAATGCAGAGATGAGACGTAATGCATAAATGGTTAAATTGAAGGAATAGCTTCACCTTGTTTCTATATTTTGCCGACGTACTTTTCAACCCGGCTAACAGATCGTCCCCAGTTTCCTTCTGAGGAAAAATCTCCTCGTCGCCAGAAAGAAGAGCAATACTCCGACTGCATTGTCGGCTGCGACCATCCAGAAAGCGGCCGTATAACCGAAAAACTGGGATATGACACCACCCAGCAATATCCCTATGCCAAAGCCTAGATCCCAGGAAGTAAGGATGGAGGAATTGGCAGTGCCTCGCTGGTCATGACGGGCTGTAGCTACGAACATGTTCAGGAAAGCTGGATACATGTGACCATTGCCCAGACCGATCAGACAGGCGGAGAGATAATAGCCGGCCTGGTTCGGGCAGGCCACAAAAAGGAGATACCCGGCAAGGGCAATACACATCCCATAGGCTGCATTATGGGTGACCCTTCCTTGACGCAGTGCCTTTGCCCCCTGAAGACGGGAGCTGAAAAGTCCTATCGAAAGAAGGGCAAAATAGGTCCCGGTCCCACTGGTTATCCCCATGACTTCCTTCGAGTAAATGGCTAAGTAATTACTCAACACCCCGAAACAGAAGCCAAACAGCGCTATATTAACCGCAAGCAGCCATGCTCGTGTCAGGAAAAAACGGTCCAGAGAGATCCGGCCTTTCCTCCGGACAATCTCCCTGACAGGTATCTTGACGGAAGCATCAATGAAAAATCCGAGGAGCGCAACGGCCAGGGCGATCCAGAAAAGAACGGTGAAATCGTGGCAGGCTTGATAGATATAGATACCGGCAGAAGGGGCCAATGCCATGGCCAGGTTATTACTCAGACCGTAATAGCCGAGGCCTTCGGTACGCCGGGATGAAGGCAGCACGTCAATCGCTGCGGTACTGTTCGCTACGGTAGCAGCCCCAAAGGGACCTCCATGGAGGGTTCTCACGATGCCGAACATCAGCAAGGTGCCGGCTACAAGATAACCGGCAAAACAGGCGGCAAAGGTGAAGACACAGATCATCAGTACTTTCTTCCGGTTGAAACTGTCAACGACATAACCACTGAACGGACGAATGACCAAGGCTGCCACGGTATAACCGGAGAGTACAATTCCGATGATGTCCTTTGTCGCCCCAAACCGCTCGCTCAGGTAAATGGGCAGCAATGGAGCCAGAAGGTAAAAGGCAAAATACATCATCGTATTGGCTGCCAGAACCTTGATATAATTACTGTTCCAGAGTGTCTCTCTTGCGTCACTCTGACTTCCACTTGATATTTCTTTATGCTCTCCCATTCTTATTGTTGTTTCTTCCAGATCTCTTCGTTTCTTTATAGCCGGATCGTCTTCAATAAAAGAATCTTTCAGTCATCAAAAACAATATCCAATTCTTTCCATTCGGGTCTTTTACTCTCATGATCCCCTGCCCTTGACACTGAAAGTCCCATGAGACGGATGGGGTGCATGACATCATAATGGAGTTGGTGGAGCAGACTCTTGGCTAATGGCAGAATATCATCCTTTGTCCTGAGGATCTTCCCCTGAGTCAGACTCCGCGTCATCTGGGTGAAATCGCCATATTTAATCTTCAGTGTTAACGTACGACCTTCAAACTTACTTTTCTCCAGACGGTCCTGAAGCTCCAGTACCGTATGATAGAGTTCGATGATCACGGTCGATTTCAAACTGATATTTTCGGGGAACGTTCGCTCACAACCCACGGATTTCCTCTCACGATGAGTGATCACAGGACGGTCATCTATGCCTCTGGCAAAATGATAGAACACGGTGCCGGCCTTTCCGAAAACATCATTGAGGTGCTTCTGTGAGCAGGCCCGGAGCTGGGAACCGGTAAAAATACCCATATCGTGCATGACCTGTGCCGTTCTTGACCCCACGCCCCAGAATTTCTCTACCGGCAACTGAGCAATGAAATCGAGCGCTTTTGCAGGATGAATCGTACAAAGCCCGTCTGGCTTCCGGTAATCGGAGGCAATCTTTGCCAGGAATTTATTATAGGATACTCCTGCAGAAGCTGTCAGGTTCAACTTCTCCTTGATCTCTTTCTTGATAGCCTTGGCTATATCATCAGCCAGCACAAGGCCTTTCTTATTCACCGTAACATCTAAAAAAGCCTCATCGATGGAAATCGGTTCGATCAGATCTGTATATTCGTGGAAGATTCCCCGGATCTCATCGGAGACCTGGACATAATAATCCCGGCGCCCTTCTACAATGACCAAATCCGGACACAGGCGTTTTGCCGTCACCATAGACATAGCTGAATGAACCCCGTATTTCCGTGCTTCATAACTTGCTGTGGCCACAACACCGCGTACACTGTCATGCCCTACCGCCACAGGAAGTCCTTTCAATTCTGGACGATCCCGCTGCTCAATGCTTGCAAAAAAAGCATCCATATCAATATGTATGATCTTCCGCTCTGCCATAGTCTATTGCAAAGATAGTGCTTTTTGATAAAAAAAGGCATTACCTGATGAGATTAATAGCCATGGGAAGCAAAGAGAAGACACAAGGACAAACGACAGATCATTCGGGATTTTTCCTCTCGTCTCGTGGACTTTCCGATTATTTTCAGTAACTTTGCAACTGCAACCGGCCCGTGTCACAGAATCCTCACTCGTGCCTTGTTCAACGGGAGGGTCATTGCTATGACTGGATCCCATAGGACCCGTACAGCCGGTTGAACTTCAGCGATATTAATAAAAAAACATACCGGTATGAAAATCGAAGACCAAATCAGTAACTCGGCTGTCCGTGCCGTAAAGGAATTATACGGGCAGGAAATACCTGGCAAGATGATCCAGGTTCAGAAGACGAAAAGTAATTTCGAAGGTAACCTCACGCTTGTGGTTTTCCCTTTGCTCAGAATCTCTCATCAGAAACCGGAAGATACAGGCAGGGCAATCGGAGAATACCTGCTGAAAGACTGCAAGGCCATAGCGGGATATAATGTGGTGAAGGGATTCCTGAACCTCAATATTGCTCCCTCCGCCTGGGTAGGACTGCTTAATGATATTCATGCTGACCCGGAATTCGGCAAGACGGCTCCCGCTAAGGATGCTCCGCTCTATATGGTGGAATATTCATCGCCTAACACGAACAAGCCATTACATCTGGGCCATGTCCGCAATAACCTGCTGGGCTGGGCTCTCTCTCAGATCCTGGCTGCCACAGGTAAGAAGGTTATCAAGACCAATATTGTCAATGACCGCGGTATCCATATCTGCAAGTCGATGATCGCGTGGAAGAGATGGTTTAATGGAGAGACCCCGGAATCTACAGGCAAGAAGGGAGACCATCTCATCGGCGACTGCTATGTGGCCTTCGAGCAGCACTATAAGGCTCAATGGGAAGAGCTGAAGGCTGAATATGTCAGAAAGGGGCTCGATGAGGAGAAAGCTGAAGAAAAAGCCAAAAATGAAGCTCCGCTCATCCAGGAGGCTCACCACCTGCTCGTACGCTGGGAAGACAATGACCCGGATGTCCGTGCGCTGTGGAAGAAACTGAACTCATGGGTCTACGCAGGCTTTGACCAGACATACAAGGCTTTAGGAGTAAACTTTGACAAGATCTATTACGAATCAAATACCTATATTGAAGGGAAACGCAAGGTCCTGGAGGGTTTGAAAAAAGGCCTTTTCTACCGGAAAGAGGATAATAGTGTCTGGTGTGACCTGACTCCGGAGGGGCTCGATCAGAAATTACTGCTCCGGAAGGACGGCACTTCCGTCTACATGACTCAGGACATCGGGACGGCTGAGATGCGCTTCCATGATTATCCTATCGACAAGATGATCTATGTTGTCGGCAATGAGCAGAATTACCACTTTCAGGTACTTTCCATTATCCTCGATAAACTCGGATTCAAATGGGGCAAAGATCTGGTGCACTTCTCTTACGGGATGGTCAATCTGCCTAACGGCAGGATGAAGAGCCGTGAGGGAACGGTCGTGGATGCTGACGAATTGATCGCTGAAATGATCAGACAGGCACGGGAGACTTCCGATGAACTCGGGAAATTCAAGGATATGACGGAAAAGGAAAAGAATGAAGTAGCTCGTATCGTGGGCCTGGGAGCATTGAAATACTTTATACTGAAAGTGGATGCTCGTAAGGACATGCTCTTCAATCCGGCAGAATCCATCGATTTCAACGGTAATACTGGTCCTTTTATCCAATATACATACGCCCGTATCCGCAGCATCATGCGGAAAGCTGCCGAACAGGACATCCAGATTCCTGCCCGACTCCCGGAGAATGCGCCTATCAATGAAAAGGAGGTCCAACTCATCCAGAAGATGAATGACTTTTCAGCAACGGTACAGGAAGCAGGGAATAACTATAACCCTGCCGTGATCGCTAACTACGCCTATGAACTGACCAAGGATTTCAATCAGTTCTATCATGACTATAGTATCCTGAATGCAGAGAATGAGGCGGAGAAGATCACTCGTCTGGTCATCGCAGAGAACGTGTCCAGAGTCATCAAAAATGCGATGAGCCTCCTGGGGATCGAAGTGCCGGAAAGAATGTAATTCCACGATGCCCTTCCACTAAATTGAAGAGAATAGTTCATAAGATGATAGCACAGAAAAAAGAACCGGTCAATCCCCCTGATTACCGTCACGATACGGTCTTGCCTTTACCTATGGCGGTAAAGGCAAACGCATGGGCGGTGGATGCAGCTTGTTCCGGCAACCCGGGACCGATGGAATATCAGTGCATTGACCTGGCTACGGGAGAGCGTGTGTTTCATTTCGGACCCGTAAAAGGCACGAACAATATCGGAGAATTCCTCGCTATCGTCCATGCCTTGGCACTCATGGATCAGCGTCATATTCAGGATAAGGTAATCTATTCTGACAGCTACAATGCAATCCTGTGGGTACAGAAAAAGCAATGCAAGACCAAACTTGTACGAAATGCGGGTACTGCTCCATTGTATGGGATCATTAACCGCGCGGAACAATGGTTGCATGCACATCCGGTCCATGTACCGATTCTCAAGTGGGAAACCTCACAATGGGGCGAATGTCCGGCTGATTTCGGAAGAAAGAAGAAATAGATTTTTTCTGTTAACTACTTTATAAAATATTCTAAGGCTCTTCCCTCTCATATTGCAGACTAATAAGGTTTTGTAGACAAGTCCATGATGATGGTTCCAAAACCTATATCAGAATGTTTCCCCAATCCGATACCATCCGGCAAAAGTATATTTGAAATAAAGTGGAAATCAAGAACCTGGACGATTTCACCTTTATAGTTAATTCGTTCCGGAAAAACTTTATCTGTAATGATAATCTTCAGTTCTTTCTCTCCATGATAGCCAATACTCTTAAAGAAAGTGAGAATATCTTTCTTCAAAAGACCTTCGATATAATGGGTCTGATCTTTTAAGGGCAACAATGCTCCTTCCCCGTTTCCCGAATCATGATCCGAGAACACATAATGGTTCATGGAATAATGCCGGGGGGAGGCTTGTATGCGAGGCTGATACTGATGACATTCAACCTTTTCAATCTTCATATCCACCTTCCGAACGCCAAGAAGAGAGGAAAAACTTGACCGAGAAAGAAGAGAATCTACCCTGGGAATCGCATTACCTAAAGCAACAATTACCGGACGGCCGCACAGGATCTTGTATTGTGCCAACGGATATTGGCTCTCTGATTCACCTTTCTTACAAACATCTGCTTTAGGATTAGTATCATTATTCATGTACCGAACCATTGCGCGGCGAAAACTCGGAACTTCTTCAGGCTGGATTCCATGATCAAACAACATATAAAGAATAGGAATACCTGTTATCATAGAACTTATTATATTTCTGATTGCGAAATTAATAAAAAAAATCCAACAGGCTATCTTTTCATCAAGGAATATCATATAACTGGAACATTTTTCACAATTTAAAAGAAAAATCATCTTAAAATCAGGCAATAATGTTCTTGTTTTTAACCTCAGGTTATCTGATAAGGATGGGTCCAAAGTATCTTTACGATAACCGGAACAAGGCGGAGCAACGATCAGGGCTCCTGATGCTTTCTCAAAAGGAGCATAAGAGGTAAAGAGACAACACAGATAATGGCCAGAACACGAAAAGAAGACAGATAACTCAATAAAGAGGACTGCTGGAAGACACTATAGTCCAACAGTTTATAGCATAAAGCCTGGGCACTGCCGGTATCATAGCCCATTCCCTGAAGCAGATGAGTCAAGCCGGAGACGGCATTCGTGCAATTGGGCGCATACAGTGTGATATGTGAAGAGAGCAGGGCCTGGTCAACTGCTTGCGAATTACTGATATGAGTGCCTATTAAGGCCAGTCCGAACGCACCCCCCTGCTGCTTTGCCATATTAGCAAGTCCTGTTCCTTGACCTATATCTGCACCCCGAAGACCTTCCAGCGCCATAATGAGCACAGGAAGCATGAACAATCCTATTCCAAGTCCTCTGAACAGCAAAGGATAGAACAGATCCCACCATGAAGAATCCGGGGACTGGTAACACATCCATAAACCAAAAATGAAAGTACAGATAAATCCACCGATCATCAACGTTCTCGGGCTGACCCCTTTTGCCAGCATTTTTTTACTGATCGCCATTCCGACAATCGAGATAAATGTCCCGGGAACCAAGGCTAACCCGCTTAATGTCGTAGTCCATCCCAGATTGATCTGAGCCATCAGAGGGAAAGCATAGATTGCAATATAAAGCAAGGCTCCCATCACTCCGTTAAAGAATATCCCCAATGCCAGATTCCGGTTCTTCAGCAATTTAATGTTGACAGCAGGAAACTTCACATGCAGTTCTCTCAGGATAAAAGCAAGGATACCCATACTGGCAACAATACTGAAAAGAGTAATCGTATGATCATCAAACCAGTTGTTCTTGTTACCATCCTCCAGGACATATTGCAGGCTTCCGACTCCTACGGCAAGAAAGATGATGCCCCACCAGTCAATATTATTCTTAAGGTTTACATCCTTTTCATCAGAGACAACCACCCACGACATTGCTGCCGCCAACAATCCCAAGGGAACATTGATAAAGAATATCCAGTTCCATGAATAGTTGTCTGCAATAAGCCCTCCTAATGTCGGCCCCAGTGCAGGAGCGGTTGCCACCCCGATGCCATAGATCATTGTAGCCGTATTCAACTTCTCCGGAGGGAAAGACCTCACCAGTATGGTCTGTGACTGAGCCATCAATGCTCCCCCGCCAAGTCCTTGGATGCTTCTCCAGACAATCAACTGCCACAGCTCGGTCGAATTACCACACATAAATGAGGAGAAAGTAAACAATAATATCGAGAAAGTAAAGTACCTCTTTTCCCCTATCAGTTGTGAAAGCATTCCACTAAGAGGTATGATGATCACATTGGAAATGGCATAAGCGGTAGAGACCCATACGACATCGGTCGTCGAAACGCCCAGACTTCCGGCAATATGACGCAGACACACATTGACAATCGTCGTATCAACCAACTCGAGCATGGATGCGATAATACAAGTGACAACGATGATGGTCCGTAAGATTCCGGAAGGATATTCTATATTCTGCACTCTTCCGCCCATATCATCTTGTTTTTACGGACACCTCTGTACTCATTCCGGGAAGCAGGCGTCTTGTCCTGCTATAATTGCTGATGTGAATACGTACCGGCAACCTCTGTGTTACTTTAATAAAATTACCTGTTGCGTTTTCAGCCGGGAGTATCGAGAACTTGTTCCCGGTAGCACCACAGAAACTTTGCACCTTGCCTTTTAATCTCAGTCCAGGATAAGCATCAACGGTCACTACCGCTCTCTGTCCGAGTTGCATCCTGCCTAATTGTGTTTCCTTAAAATTAGCAGTAACCCAGATATCTGACAGATCAATGATAGAAGCCAAAACCATCCCTGACGGGACAAACTGACCGGGCTCTATCACCTTCTTAGAAACGACGCCATCACATGGAGCAGTGATGAAAGCATGTCTATATTGATCTTCCGCCTGAAGCAGCTGGGCCTGTGCCTGCTTGATATGCGCAACAGCCTGTCTGATCTGAATGCTGTGGACATGGGTCTGTGAACGGATCGTGGATACCTGAGCCATAGAAGATTCGTATGATTTCTCCGAAGCAGCAAGTTGGGCATCAGCAATCTGCCATGCAGCTTTAGCAGCATCGAGAGCCTGCGGGGTAGCAGCGCCATTTTTGCTCATCTTTTCTTTTCTCTGATAATCTCTCAGGGCCTGCCATGCTTTGGCCCTTGCCATCGTGATATTCTCCTTCACCGAACCAGAATTGAGACCGGCTACTATTTCACTGAATTCTGATGCTGACACCTGTTTCTTGCAAGACAGTAATTCGGTCTGTGCAGCAAGAACCGCTGCCCGTGCCTCCATGACCTGCGCACTCAAACTGGCTGTATCATAAACTACCAGGGTATCTCCTCTCTTCACCTTCTGATTATCCGTAAACCGGACCTGACTGATATATCCTGTCACCATCGTACGAAGCGGAATGATGTTACCGTCAATCTGTGCATCATCCGTCGATTCGTGACACCACGAATCATATCCTAATTTTAAAACCAGGCCGAGAACGATGATCCCTGCTATTGCTCCCATATAAATGACTGTCCGGGAGATCTTTTTCTTTTTACCTTTATTATCCATATTCCGTTTCTCTCTCTAATTGTTTTTATTCAATAATGTCCTCATCTTAGCCATATCCATAGAAAACTCTATCCTATGAATCGATTGACCGATCATCGCTCGGCTGATGTCATTCAACTTAATCAGATAATCAGCCAGTGTTATGGAACCGTTCTTAAGTTGAGAGGCTGCAACTTTTTTCACGTTCAGGCGAATTTTCACGATGTCATTATCACTATCCATCAGCCCTTTATTCTTTAAGACATCAATTTTCAAATCCTCAATCTGTTTGTCCATGTTTAACTCATAAACAGATTGTCTGTTTTTTACAAGTTCTCTGTTCAGTTCGACCATCTTCTTTTTATGGCCATTATCATATAAAGCAGCAATATTCCAAGTCAGCGAAACGCCAACGATTCCTGAAAGATGAGTCGAATAGTTCATGACATTAAGTCCCGGACGGCCATAATAGCCATTTGCAAAAAAGGAAATTCGGGGAAGTGCCTCCCGCCTCAACTGATTCAATTGACAATCTGCACCCTGCAACTGTTCTCCGAACACTCTGTAGTCCGGCCTGTTCGTATAATTACTGTTTTCCACATCCTTCACTTCCGGGAGATCCAGTACGGTTGTGGTATCAACAGATTGCCGGGTATAGGAAGATAATTGTACACAGTACTGGCATTGTTGCATTAACAAAGCCATTTTCTGCTGTCGGAGTTGGATAAGATCTGCATCTATTTCCTGAAGATCGGTACGAAGGGAAACGCCACTCTGAATGGCACAGGCAATATCCTTCTTTCTCTGTTCCAGATCATTCTGCCGGAAACGAATGATTTTGATTTGTTCCCTGTCAACCAGTATGGACTCGAATAAAGTATTGACCAGTTCCTCTACTTGCAACATAGAAGATTTTATCTGATCAGATTGAATCTCTCCGTCTATGGCCATCTGCTTTTTCCGGACGCGGCTCATTCCTCCGTCATAAATCAACTGAGAGATCCCCATCTGCCCCTGATACTGTAACTTCCTGGCCTGGCTCAGATCAAGTCCGAATTCCTGAACGATACTTTCGGGCATCTTCAAAGAGTAAACCTCTGACTGGCAGGTCCCTTTACCAGAGACAGATACCTGAGGAAGCCAGTCGGTGCCGAGATTCTTCACCGACTCTAAGTTCTGCAACTTCGTCAAACTTAATTGCCTTGCAAAAGGATAATTGACATAAGCACTACGAACAAGTTCGTCTAATGTATAATGCTTTACCCCCTGAGGGAAAGCGATCGAAAAAACACACATAAAAAGGACAAGTACACTACCCGATTTGTACCTTTCTCTCGCTGAGAATTTGAGCAGTTTCATCATAAAATATTCTTATTTTTTCTTACGTTGCAAAGATACTGCTACATCAATGGCAACCGATAACGTAAAAAGAAATAAAAACAACGCTATAAGAAATAACCTATAGTAGCATAAGAACTCCTATTTGAAATTTTTCGGAGACAAACCAAATTTCTTCTTAAAAGCCACGGTCAAATGTTGAGGATTCTTATATCCTATCTCATCTGAGACTTCCGAAATGCTCTTGCCACTATCCATCAGCAGATATTTTGCCCTTTCCATACGCAGTCCATTATAATAAGCAAAAATTGTCGTATGAAACATCTCTCTAAATCCCCTTTTTAAAGTCTGCTGATTCGTACCTACTATCATTGCCAAATCGATGATACGTATTTTCCTTTGATAATTCCTGTCAAGATATTCTCTGGCGGCAATGATCTTGTTCTGCTCTTCTCTCTTCAAATCAATCTTTTGTACCGGACAATGACTCTTCGTCTGCAAGAGAAAAAGCTCAATGATCTTAGCTTCGATATAAGATTTTCTCAGCTCCCCTTTGAAGGAATTATGACATATATCATAAATGACACTAAACATCTGTGGTGAGATCGGCTTGATCGGACTGATGCATGCAACTTTCCTCCCGAAAACATCCGGCATTGTCCCCAGCTCATTCCACATTCCCCGGGGGAACAATCTGCTCACAGCATCTTTCCCCATCTTTATTTCCAGAAAAGAAAAAGGATTAACGTTGTCCTTATACAACCGGTGCTCACCTGAAAAATCCATAACATGAAATACGGTCTGAGAATTCGGAGACAGGATTATCTCTCTGCTTTTAAAAAGGGTCTTGCTAACTCCATTAAACTGGAAATGAAGCTCCATGAAATTATTCCTTTCATGAACTTTCACCCTTTCATCATGATCAAAACTAATATCCACCCAACGTATTTCGATATCCTTCGATGATAAGATAATGTTTTCAGACCGAACATCATGATTGATCTCTCCGAATTTTCTGTACTGAATATTTTCCATATCTCTATATCCAATAATAAGTCACTTACATTAAGTTGTGGCAAAGGTACATGATTAATCTTTTATCGAGAATACCTAAAAATGATGATTCTATCCGCACCTTCACTTTAATCATGCATTTACCGCTACGGTCGTCGGACATCTTCTTTCTTCCGTGAACATATTAACCGGACGATGCCAGCTATTTATTCTATAGATCCAGTTTTTCACGCAACAGCTTATACCCCGTTGCACTGACACGGATAGAGGTACCATCAGAAAGTTGCAGCAATTGCTTTTGCCCATATCGTTCTATTTTCAGTATCTTAGAGAGGTTGACGATGTATGAACGATGAACCCTGACAAACCGATCCTGAGGCAAGCAGGTTTCGTATCTCTTCATGGTCTCACTTTTAAGCCAGTGCCCTTCTTCCGTATGTATTGAGACATAATCATCCTCTGCTTTCAAAAATACGATGTTTTCTACCAGGATAACCTTTATCTTCTGTCCCACCCTGATCGTTACCCGTTCTATTTGCTCATAATGAGCTGGCGTAAGATGGTCATTGTCTCTGTCATACGTCTCATCAATATTGCTATCATGAAGTGACTCTCCCACATTTTCGGGTTGATTACTTAAATAGTACCCGCGAAATGCCAGATATATTGTTATCTGGCAAAAGACACGAGGGACAAGTTGGGAAACAAATGCGCCAAAATATTCCGGATATACAATATCTGCGATGAATAGTTCAAAGCCTGAAAACAGAGTCAGGCAGGCGACGCAATAGGATAAACCGGCATTTTAGAGGAATATCCGAAAGCGAAAGCATAGGCGAAACCTGCCATCATATCAAGTAATATATAGTTCCGCCTAACATAGTAATCATATAATATCGGATTTCTCAACATCTTATATCACCTCCGCCTAAAATCGCATTTACCTTAATTATCAATTTCCGGTCGGCAAAGGTCCCGTTCCCTGCTCTTTTGTCTTCGAATCCTCCTAGAAAGGAATCAACAACGACTTCCACATACCAATCCTCAGGAACAATTATATCAACGCCTCCACAGATGACATCAACCTCAAGTGTCGTCACTCCTTCAGGAAGAGTAGTCTTGCGAAGATCCAGTTTCATTCCTCCCATCACATTGTTAATTTCTCCTCCACGGAAAACTGGCTCCAAGAAGATCTCATCAATACCATTCATTATCAAATGATAATTCACACGGCCGTCTTTTCTATCCTGATAAGGATATTGCGCGTGGTGTCCACGCCACCCGCTAAGATATTGCCTGTGGACATGACAATGATGACAACGGTGGGTGATGATCAACAATCCGACAAAAATGATCACAACAGGCCAGAACACATTATGGAAGGTAACACTGGAATAGGATAATCCTATAAGTGGTGCTAATTTAGGAAACAGGAAGAGGGCTCCAAAGACAAAAGTGGCAATCCCTAAACTGTAATGACGATAGCAGAATTGTGTAACTCCTATCAAGATCAACAGCATCTGCCATGATAGTATCACGGATTTCCACTCTACCGGCAGAACGCCAAAATTGAACAGGAGGTAAATTACTCCCACTAAAACAATAAGAACGCCCCAAAACAGACTTTTCAAACCATGTATTTTCATCTTATTTCATTTATTAATTTAAAAAACAATCAGAGTACATTGTATCTGTACTTTACAAAATCGGTACAAAGTTAGCGTATCCAGACTGACTCTACAACCCTATTTCGGTGAACCTATCTGTTATTGTCGGTAAACTGAATAAATAATTTGATGAAATAAATGCAGCAAAACAAGATATTGCTAAAAACAATATCAACCCGTTGGCAGAGTCGGATCCGTGTCCTTTCTCCTGCACTATCCGAATGGTTTCGGTCTACAGGTCCTCAATATATCCCTTCGTGAACATATCATAGCTGAGAGCATCCAGTTCTCCCAGCGTCATTTTCTCTACAGCCTCTTCAATCTTCCGGATCAAGACCTCGCGTTTATAGTCATCCGAAGCTGTCAGCCGTGAAGTAAACCTATTCGTTGCCATACTCCTCCCTTCTTTCATAAGTACAGATGAGTTGGTGATCATAGATTTTCTGACTCAGCAGCATCAGGTCACCCGGCAGCTGTGGTGCCCGTGTCCCCTCATCAATCACACAGTCCAAGGCCGTCTCTACACGGATCTCATCCCATAAGCCGGCGGACAGGAAACTGTTCAGCGTTACCGCACCTCCTTCAACGACCAGACTCTGCTTCTGCTCCTCATAGAGTTGGTCCAAGACTGTTTTCGGCGTATCCGGGTGCCGCAGCACGATCCTTTCCGGGTCCGGACCGCTCCACTCCCTGACATTGAGTTGCGGATGCTCGCGCTCATCGGTGATACGACCTACGAGAATCGTATCATTCTCTGCCCGGAGCTGATGAACCAGCATCCGGGTAAAATCACTCGAAAGTTGTACAGGTCTGAAATGATCATCCATCCGTCCATTGGCGCTCTGAGCCCATTTCAGAATGATGTAAGGCCGGTGAAGAGTATTGAAAGTCATGAACCGCCGGTTAAGATGGCGGCATTCTTTCTCCAGGACTCCCACGGTAACCTCAATGCCTGCAGCCCGGATTTTCTTTACGCCACGGCCGCGCACCTTAGCGAAGGGATCGATGCTGCCACAGACCACACGACGCACGCCCTTCCGGATAATCAGGTCACAACAAGGCGGAGTCCGCCCATAATGAGAACAAGGCTCCAGGCTGACATAAATCGTAGACTCCGGCAGGAATCGTTCATCTTCAGGACGGACAGAAGCAAAAGCATTCACCTCTGCATGCCCCTCGCCACAACGCACATGATAGCCTTCTCCGATAATCCGCCCCGCAGCATTCACAATCACGGCTCCCACCATCGGGTTCGGTTTTGCGTTCTGACGGCCGTTCACAGCCAGCTGCAGACAACGATGCATGAATTTTTCATCCTGAGCTTCTTGGTCTTTCTCCATATTTTCAGTAATTTTGCAACATGATCAGCATTCAGCAACTCTGGCAGGAACTGTCACCCCTCTATGATGCCGGCGAGGCAAAAGCCATCGTCCGCACCGTACTTGAAGTACGCTTCGGCCTGACACTTGCTGACCTACTCTGTGACAAAGTTAGTGAATTTTCAGCAGAAGAGTGCCAAACACTGGAAAAAATCATGCAGAGACTCAAGAGAGGTGAGCCCGTACAGTACATCTTAGGGCAAGCGGACTTCTGCGGACATCCCTTCAGGGTAGCTCCGGGAGTACTCATCCCACGACCTGAAACCGCCGAACTCTGCGAACTCATCGTGCACCGGAAGCCTCATGGACGTATCCTGGACATCGGAACCGGCAGCGGGTGCATCGCCATCACACTTGCGCTGGCCTTGAAAGGAGATATACAAGCCACCGGCTGGGATCTTTCGGAGAAAGCGCTGCAGATCGCTGAGGAGAATGCACAGAGACTCCATGCAGAGGTGGCCTTCGCCCGCCAGGACGCCCTCCACCTTCCCATGGGCAACCAGCAGTGGGACGTCATTGTCAGCAATCCTCCTTACGTGACGGAAAAGGAACAATCAGAAATGGAGAAGAACGTACTCGACTATGAACCAAGTATGGCCCTCTTTGTCCCCGATGATCATCCTCTATGCTTCTACCAGAGAATTACCGAATATGCCAGAATGGCTCTCCGGCCAGGCGGAATGCTCTGTTTCGAGATCAATCCCCTCTATGCAGATGCGATGAAATCGCTGGTTTCTGAAGCAGGCTTCCCTCATCCGGTCCTCCATAGGGACACCTTCGGAAAACTCAGGATGCTGATGGCCCGCCTGTAAATGAATCTATTTAAAAAGATACCCCGGTTTATCCGGAATAATGGAAATACTTATGAGAAGATCCTCAAGACAGAAATCAGAAGAACAGGCATTGAACATTCTCTCCTCTCTTTGCGCCACGGCGGAGTACTGTTCAGGAGAAATGGACGAAAAGATGAAACGATGGGATATGCCTGAGGCCATGCGCAAACGGGTCATCGGACGACTCATTTCAGACGGTTTCATCGATGATGAGCGATACTGCCGTGCCTTTATCCATGACAAGATCCACTATGCGAAATGGGGACGGCGCAAACTCGAGCTGGCTCTTTATAGGAAAGGTGTTTCCAAGGAGATCTCAACTCCTGTCCTTGATGCCGTTCCTGAAGAAACCTATCTCAGCATCCTCCGGCCCTTGATGGAAGCCAGGATAAAATCCGTCCGTGCCAGATCGGTATATGAACGGAACCAGAAACTCTTCCGCTTTGCTGCCGGCCGCGGATTCACGGCGGAGGTGATCCGGAGATGTATCCCGGGAGGAGAGGAGATGGATGCATTCCCCCTGGACGCCGAAGAAACCGGCGCTTTCACCGATCGGGAAGACACCCCGGACCGGCTCTCCGGGACTTTCGGGGATGACGGACAGGAAGACCGGTTATCGAGCACCTTCGGCGAAGACGACCGGATCGACAGGGTCTCCACAACCTTCGGGGCACAAACACCAGCCACCAACAAGAAAAAAAACACATGACCATCAGTCTGCTTGAGAGAATCCTCAGCCTCATCGCACCAAGAACCTGCGCCATCTGCGGCGGACGGCTGGCACCGGGAGAAGATATGATCTGCTCCTCCTGCAACTATTCCCTGCCCCGGACTTATCAGTGGCAGCATCCTTACGACAACGAGATGGCAAAGACTTTCTGGGGGAAGATCCCCGTGGAGCGTGCCGCTGCCTGGATCTACCACCATGGCGGATCCCAGGAAGCACGCATGATCTATGCCTTGAAATACCAAGGGCACCGGGAATTCGGGGAATTCATGGGGAAGATGGTTGCTGAGGAGATCGCTCCCTCACATTTTTTTGAAGGCATAGATGCTATCGTACCCGTCCCCTTAGCCCGAAAGCGCCTGCGCCAGCGCGGCTATAACCAAAGCGATGAAATCGCCAGAGGCATCAGCGAGAGCACGGGCATCCCCGTATGGGACAAGATCATTACACGAAGCCGGTTCATCACCAGCCAGACCGAGAAGGACCGGTGGGAACGCGCAGACAATGTAGAAGGACTGTTCCAGGCTCATCATCCCGGGCAGGTTCGCGGTTGTCATCTTCTGCTGACGGATGACATCTGTACGACCGGTGCCACGCTTACTGCCTGTGCCCGGGCACTCCAGAAAGCCGGAGGGAAGGAATTCAGTATTCTGACCTTAGGATATTCAAAGAGTTAAAAGCACTATTCCCGAATTCTAAAAAGGAACGGTCATCATCCAAAAAATGCAAATTAGTCTCTCTCAAGACCTTTTATTGAGAAAAGTATTGTACCTTTGTACGGAAATCTATATCACTTCTAACATTTATTATGGACAACTTAAAAAAAGTTTTTGCACTAAAACTTCTTCAGATCAAGGCCATCAAGTTACAGCCCAACAATCCCTTTACATGGGCGTCCGGCTGGAAGTCACCCTTTTACTGTGACAACCGCAAGACCTTGTCTTATCCCACCCTCAGGACATTCGTCAAACTCGAATTCGCACATATCATCCAGGAACAGTTTCCTGAAGTTGAAGCCATTGCAGGCGTCGCTACAGGAGCAATCCCCCAGGGAGCTCTTGTCTCCGATGTGCTCAACCTGCCCTTCGTCTATGTCCGTTCGAAGCCTAAGAACCATGGCCTTGAAAACCTGATTGAAGGTGAACTGAAACCAGGGACGAAAGTAGTGGTCCTGGAAGACCTCGTCTCCACCGGCGGCTCATCCCTCAAGGCTGTTGAGGCCCTCCGCAAATACGGCTGTGAAGTCATCGGAATGGTCGCCTCTTATACCTACGGATTCCCGGAAGCGAAGAAAGCCTTCAAGGATGCTGGCGTCCAACTTTATACGTTGACGGATTATGATCATGTCGTGGCTGAAGCGCTGGAAACCGGCTATATTGCCGACAGCGATGTGGAGGTCCTGCATAAATGGCGCAAAGATCCGGCAAACTGGAAGAAGGAATAACCGCACAACTGTTGATCACTAGAATAAAAACAATTTTCACCCCTGTCTCAAGGGATAATCCCGAGAAAGCAACATGATAAAGATCGAAAGCAGCGTCAAGCAGATACCCTACGCACAAGAGACTGTCTACAAGAACCTCAGTGACCTGAGCCATCTGGAACGGCTCAAAGATAAAATCCCGGCAGATAAGGTCGGGGAGGTGTCTTTTGACCGTGACAGCATCACTTTCAAAGTCCCCATGGCCGGGCAGGTCACCATGCAAGTGGTGAGCCGGGAAGAACCGAAGACCATTAAGTTGGAAACTGTAAAGAGTCCGGTTCCTCTCACCTTCTGGATACAGCTCCTTCCCAAGGAGGAAAACGCTTGTAAGATGAAACTCACGGTCAAGGCTGAAGTCAGTCCTTTCCTGAAGGGAATGATCCAGAAACCTTTAGAAGAAGGCCTGGAGAAAATGGCCGATGCTCTGGCCGTTATCCCCTACGAAGAAGAATAAGACTACCTCCCTGTTTTTGACAAGACAGCCCTTGGCATAGTTTCTGGAGAACCAATAACAGAATTTAAAACGGCCTTACGAGATCCCCCCGCAAGGCCGTAACGGTATAACAAGAGAGCCCGGCTTACCTGGAAGTCGTTTGCGGAAAAGCCGGAGAACATCAATTTAAAGAGAGACGATTATGGCGAAAAAACTTTGGGAAAAAGGTTATGAAATCAATAAAGAGATAGAAACCTTTACAATCGGACATGACCGGGAGATGGACCTGTACCTGGCCAAATATGATGTCCTGGGGTCCATGGCTCACATCACGATGCTGGAATCCATCGGTCTTCTGACAAAAGACGAACTCAGCCAGCTCCTCTCTGAGCTCAAGAATATCTACAGGATCTGTGAACGCGGAGAGTTCAAGATCGAAGAGGGCGTGGAGGATGTCCACTCACAGGTAGAGCTCATGCTGACCCGCCAACTCGGAGACACGGGCAAGAAAATTCATTCCGGGCGAAGCCGTAACGACCAGGTCCTGCTTGACCTGAAACTCTTTACCCGGCATGAACTCAAAGAAGTCGTGGACCATGTAAAGATACTATTTGACGAACTCATCCAGAAGAGCAACCAGTACAAGGATGTCCTGATGCCAGGCTATACCCATCTCCAGATAGCCATGCCAAGCAGTTTCGGACTCTGGTTCGGCGCTTACGCCGAATCACTGGCAGATGATATGTTCTATCTGCTGGCCGCCTACCGTATGGTTAACCGCAACCCCCTGGGCAGTGCGGCAGGCTATGGCAGCAGTTTCCCTCTCAACCGTTCCATGACCACCCGGCTTCTGGGATTTGACTCCATGGACTATAATGTCATCTACGCCCAGATGGGCCGTGGAAAGATGGAACGCAACGTATCCTTCTCCCTGGCAACCGTGGCGGGAACACTCGCCAAACTCGCTTATGATGCCTGCCTGTTCAACTGTCAGAACTTCGGTTTCATACACCTTCCCAAAGAGTGTACGACAGGGTCAAGCATCATGCCCCATAAGAAAAACCCCGATGTCTTCGAACTGATCCGGGCCAAGAGCAACAAGATCCAGAGTCTGCCACAGCAGATCATGATGATCATGAACAACCTTCCTTGCGGCTATTTCCGTGACCTGCAGATGATCAAGGAAGTATTTCTGCCAGCATTCGACGAACTGATCAACTGTCTGCAGATGACAGCTTACATCATTAACAAGATGGAAGTCAACACCCATATCCTGGACGATCCGATGTACGATCCGATCTTCTCCGTGGAAGAAGTCAACCGACTCACGACAGGCGGGATGCCGTTCCGGGATGCCTACAAGAAAGTAGGACTGGAAATCGAAGCCGGGACCTTCAGACCCGACAAGCATATCCACCACACTCACGAGGGCTCCATCGGCAATCTCTGTAATGATCAGATAGAGCTTCTTATGAAGAAAAACCTCAGCGATTTTCACTTTGAGAAAGTTGAGAAGGCTGAAAAAGATTTATTGAAATAAACTGATTCAACAGGCACCATCCTCTTTCACGGTCATCGTCAGCAACCACTGCAAGGGCGCATGGTGCTCTGCCATATCGTCCATTCAGGTAATCCGGATGTACCATACAGATAACCTGGATGCACCATACAGACAATCTGAATGTACCATACAGACAAACCGGATGCACCATATTGATGGCAGGTGATTATGACTACCCCCATCAAAGAAAGGAAGTCAAGTTTCCCTAAAAGCACATTCCTCAGCAAAAAGTCCTCAATTCATTTGGCATTTCAAAGATTTAGCTCTATCTTTGCAATCGTTATGTGATATTCAGGTATGACGAGAGGCGGCAATAGCTCAGTTGGTAGAGCGCGACCTTGCCAAGGTCGAGGTCGCGGGTCCGAGTCCCGTTTGCCGCTCACATTCCCGATTCCGGGAGCCGCAATGGTGGAATTGGTAGACACGAGGGACTTAAAATCCCTTGGCCAGAAATGGCTGTACGGGTTCGAGTCCCGTTCGCGGCACTTCTTAAATCATCAACTAAAGATCCCTGTTTTCAAGGATCAGTGAGGGTAAATACATGAGACGAGCAGCATACACCCTTTTCTTTATTCTGACCTGCTTGCTCACCTCCTGCGGTGTGAGCAAGGGTCACTTCAAATTAGAAGGCCGCATCCTTCATATCAATCAGGGGGAGTTGTACGTTTACAGCCTGGACGGAGGCACCATCGGGATGGATACCATCAAGATTCAGGGCGGACGTTTCGCTTACGAGATTCCTCTGAAGGAAAAAGCCATATTGATGCTCGTTTTCCCCAATTTTTCCCAGCAGCCTATTTTCGCCCAATCCGGAAAGTCCGTTGAGATCAGTGCTGATGCGTCCAAATTAAAAGAGATGAAAGTCACCGGGACAAAAGATAATCAACTGATGACCAGTTTCCGGCAAGAAATCGAAAATGCTTCCCCACCGCAGGCCAAGCACTATGCAGAGCAGTTTATCAAGGATCATCCCACCTCCCAGGTGGGTACCTACCTCGTTCAGAAATATTTTATCCAGGACCCACAGCCTGACTACACCAAAGCGATGAATTTGACGGGGCTGATGCTGAGAGCCCAAGGGAAAAATGGGACACTGGTCCGTATCCGGGAAAAGATCAGCAGTCTTGAAGCTACACAGGCAGGACGCCAACTGCCCCGTTTTAAGGCCACAGACATGAACGGTGGTGCTGTCACAAGCACCACTCTTGCGCATTCCCCATACGCCATGATCATCGTCTGGGCCACGTGGAATGACGAGAGTCAGCAGATGTTGCGGCAAGTCAATGCCTTCCGCCGCCGTAGTGGCGGTAAACTGCAAGTAGTCAGCATCTCCATTGATGCCAGCAGGCAGGACTGTACAAATTCCCTGAAGAATGACACCATCTCATGGCCCAATATCTGGGACGGGCAGATGCTCGAAAACAAGACCCTGCTGAAGTTGGGGCTCACTGATGTTCCCGATAACCTGCTATTGAAAAGAGGCCGTGTCATCGCACGCGGCATCAAGATCAGTCAGATCAACAGCCAACTCAAGAAACTGGTAAAATGATCTTAACAGGCCGGAATGGTCTGGAAAAAGTTGCCTTATATCTATGCTTATAAAAACATTCTGTGCCGCGGTCAACGGACTTGAAGTGACCACGGTAACCATCGAAGTCAGTATTACAAGAGGTGTACAGTTTCATCTCACCGGTCTGGGAGATGAAGCTGTAAGAGAAAGCCGCGACCGCATCGCTGCCGCCTTGCAATACAACGGATTCAAGTTTCCCATCGCAGACATTACCATTAATATGGCTCCGGCAGACCTGAAGAAGGAAGGCAGCAGCTTCGACCTCCCCCTGGCCATCGGAATTCTCGCCGCCAATGAGAACATGAGTGGTGACCGGCTGAAGGACTATATGCTTGTGGGAGAATTGAGCCTTGACGGGAAGCTCCAGCCCGTCAAGGGAGCACTGCCCATTGCCATCAAAGCCCGGGCAGAACATTTCAAGGGTCTGATCCTACCCCGCCAGAATGTCCGGGAAGCGGCTGTAGTCAACCACCTGGACGTCTACGGGATGGATCATATCATGGAAGTGATCCGATTTCTAGACGGGCAGCAGGACATTGAACCAACCATCATTGACACCCGGAAAGAATTTTATGAGAACCAAAGTCATTTTGACCTCGACTACGCAGACGTCCGCGGGCAGGAAAGCGTAAAGCGTGCCCTGGAAGTAGCTGCCGCAGGAGGACATAACCTTATTATGATCGGCCCCCCGGGGAGCGGTAAGTCGATGATGGCCAAGCGGCTGCCCTCCATCCTTCCACCCCTGTCACTCGCCGAGAGTCTGGAGACGACCCAGATCCATTCCATTGCCGGGAAACTGGGGCGTCAGATCTCCCTCATCTCCCAACGGCCTTTCCGCTCCCCCCATCACACCATTTCAGAAGTTGCCCTTGTCGGCGGAGGCACTAACCCGATGCCCGGAGAGATCTCCCTGGCACACAACGGAGTACTCTTCTGTGATGAACTGCCGGAGTTTAACAAGCACACCCTGGAAGTCCTGCGGCAGCCCCTGGAAGACCGGACCATCACCATCAGCCGGTCCAAGTATACCATCACCTATCCCTGTTCGTTCATGTTCGTAGCCAGCATGAATCCCTGCCCCTGCGGCTATTACGGTGATCCCACCCACCACTGCGTATGTACTCCAGGACAGATCCAGCGCTATATGAACAAGATCAGCGGGCCACTGCTGGACCGGATAGACATCCAGTGCTCCATCACCCCGGTGCCCTTTCAGGAAATCAGCAAGGCTGCCCCGGGAGAGCCCAGCGCAGAGATCCGCAGGCGCGTCATCGCCGCCCGTGCCATCCAGACCGAACGGTTCACGGATGTCCCCGGCATACATTGCAATGCCCAGATGAGTGAACGGATGATCCATCAGTATGCTGAGCCAGATGAAGAAGGACTGGCCCTGCTGCGTACGGCCATGGACAAACTCAGCCTCAGCGCCCGTGCTTACAGCAGGATTCTGAAGGTTGCCCGGACCATTGCCGACTTAGGGTCAAGTGAGACCGTCAGACCCGAGCATCTGGCAGAAGCGATCTCCTACCGCGAGTTAGACCGGGGGGACTGGGCAGAAAGAGGCTTCTCCCTTTGACCAGACAAGAGAGGGCCAGGGATAAGTCCCCTTCTCCTGACCTCCCCCTTCACATTCCAGGAAACGCTCTCCCCTCTGTCAGAGGACTTTACACAATGATAGCCTTTATCCCGGCATGGCACTCCACTTCTTCTCCATGCCCGCAAAAAACAATCAATTTATTTTGTTCTCCGCCCAATTTATAGTAATTTTGCACAAAAGAGTAAAAAAGATAAGTTCATGGAAGAAAAGAAATTCAAGCGTACCCTCGTGACGGCGGCACTCCCCTACGCCAACGGCGGTGTGCATATCGGTCATCTGGCCGGTGTTTACGTCCCCGCAGATATTTATGTAAGGTATCTCCGTCTGAAGAAGCAGGAGGTCTGCTTCATCGGAGGAAGTGATGAGCATGGTGTACCCATCACCATACGTGCCAAGAAGGAAGGCTGCTCGCCTCAGAATATCTGCGACCGTTACCATCGGCTGATCAAAGATTCCTTCCAGGAATTCGGCATCAGTTTTGACATCTACAGTCGTACGACCTCAAAAATCCACAACCAGTTTGCCAGCGATTTCTTCAGGAAACTGTATGATGATGGCAAGTTGATTGAGAAAGAGAGCGAACAATATTATGACGAAGAGGCCCATCAGTTTCTCGCCGACCGCTATATCATGGGGGAATGTCCCCATTGCCATAACAAGAACGCCTACGGCGACCAGTGTGAAGCCTGCGGCAGTGACCTGAGTCCGATGGAACTGATCAACCCGCATTCGACCATCAGCGGCAGCAAACCGGTCCTCAAGAAGACCAAAAACTGGTACCTGCCGCTGAACGAATATCAGGCTTGGTTGAAGAAATGGATACTGGAAGGCCATAAGGAATGGCGGTCCAACGTGTACGGCCAATGCAAGAGTTGGCTGGATATGGACCTCCAGCCACGAGCCATGACCCGTGACCTCGACTGGGGAATTCCTGTGCCTATCAAGGGCGCAGAGGGAAAAGTCCTCTATGTCTGGTTTGACGCTCCTATCGGTTACATCAGTAACACGGTAGAGCTCTGTCAGAAAGAGCCTGAGAAGTTTGGCAACTGGGAAAAATGGTGGAAGGACCCCGATACCCGCCTGATCCATTTCATCGGCAAGGACAACATCGTCTTCCACTGCCTGATCTTCCCGACGATGCTGAAGGCCCACGGCGGCTATATCCTGCCGGATAACGTGCCTGCAAACGAATTCCTGAACCTGGAGAACCAGAAAATCTCCACCTCCCGCAACTGGGCTGTCTGGCTGGATGAATACCTGAAGGATTTCCCCGGCAAGCAGGATGTCCTGAGATATGTTCTCACGGCCAATGCCCCGGAGACGAAAGACAATAACTTCACCTGGAAGGATTTCCAGGAACGAAACAATTCTGAGCTCGTGGCCATCTATGGCAACTTCGTCAACCGTGCCCTCCAACTGACCAAGAAATACTGGGACGGCGTCGTCCCTGAATGCGGCGTACTGCAGGAAGTAGACCAAAGAACGATCAGGGAATTCAAGGATGTACAGGAGAAAATGGAAGGTTACCTGGACCACTTCAAGTTCCGTGAAGCCCAGAAAGAAGCGATGAACCTCGCACGTATCGGCAATAAATACATTACGGAGTGTGAGCCATGGAAAGTGTGGAAAGAAGACCAGAAGCGTGTGGAGACCATTCTCTATATCTCCCTGCAACTCGTCGCTAACCTCGCCATTGCCTTCGAACCATTCCTGCCGTTCTCCTCTGAAAAACTCCGCAAGATGATCGGTATGGAGCACTTCGAATGGAACCAACTAGGCAGCACGGACCTGCTCAAACCTGGACATCAGATCGGAGAGATCCAGCTCCTCTTTGAGAAAATTGACGACGAAGCCATCGAGGCCCAGTTGCAAAAACTGGAGAACACGAAGAAAGCCAATGAAGCCAAAGCCTATAAAGCGGAGCCAGTCAAGACCCCCTGCACTATAGAAGACTTCGACAAACTCGATATTCGCGTAGGGCATATCAAAGACTGTCAAAAGGTCAAGAAGTCCAGCAAACTCCTCCAGTTTACCATAGACGACGGGCAAGGGAAAGACCGCACCATCCTCTCAGGAATCGCCAGGTTCTATAAACCGGAAGACCTGAAAGGCAAAGATGTCCTCTTCATTGCCAATCTGCCCCCACGGAAGATGATGGGTATAGAAAGCCAGGGGATGATTCTTTCCGCACTCGATGCTGACAACCGTCTGGCCGTTACGACCATTCTGGATCAGGTCAAACCCGGGAGCAAAGTATGTTAGATGGTCTCCTGCTTCTCCTTGCAGGAAACCATTCCCAAAGGAAATATCCTTTATTTAACAATAATCATCCATCATGAAAAAAAGAAATTTACTATTTGGTTCATTTCTGCTTATAGCTCTCTCCCTGTCCGCGCAGACTGCCCGTAAGTTCACACTGAACATCACCGCAGACGGAACGTCAACACTGACCTGCTACCTGGCTGACCACCCTACGGGAAGAGCCGTTGTCGACTGTCCCGGGGGAGGTTACGTATGGCTGTCCATGGACAGCGAAGGCAACGACTGGGCCGGTTATTTCAACCAGAAGGGAATCAGCTATTTCGTGTTGAAATACCGCATGCCGAAAGGCAACCGCCAGTTGCCCGTCAGTGATGCCGAAAATGCCATGCGGCTCGTCCGTGACTCCGCCAGTCAATGGAAGATCAATCCCTACGACGTAGGCATCATGGGATTCTCCGCCGGAGGGCACCTAGCCTCTACCGTAAGCACCCACGCCGACTATGCTGCCCGTCCTGATTTCTCCCTCCTTTTCTATCCGGTCATCACGATGGGGAGAGGCACCCATGAAGGGTCGAAAGACAATTTCCTCGGACCATCACCCAATGCACAGTTAGTCAAAGCCTACTCTAACGAGAAACAGGTACGGGCACACCTCACCCCTCCTGCTGTCATCTTCCTTGCCAATGACGATGATATTGTGCCCCCCGTTGAAAACGGCGTAGCCTACTACACCGCGATGCGGGAGGCAGGCAACGACTGCTCACTCTATATCTATCCCACCGGCGGTCACGGATTCGGCTTCAATCCACACTTCACTTATCATGAACAAGTGCTGAACGACCTCTCCGAATGGCTGTCAACTCATCCCACACCACCCATGAATGCCATCCGTGTAGCCTGCATCGGCAACAGCATCACCGATGGGGCAGGCATTGACATGAGTTCAGAGAAAGGCTATCCCGCCTGTCTGCAGAAAGATCTGGGAACAGGATACCTCGTGAAGAACTTCGGGGTAAGCGGACGGACAATGCTCAACAGGGGCGATCATCCCTACATGAAAGAGTTAGCGTGGAAGGATGCCCTGGCATTTGACCCCGAGATCGTTATCATAAAATTAGGCACCAACGACTCCAAGCCGGAGAACTGGCGTTATGGTCAGGATTTCAGGAAAGACATGCAGCAGATGGTTGACTCACTCAAATCCCTGCCCAGTCATCCGACGATCTATCTTGCGACCCCTATCCCCGCATTCAAGCCGAGTTGGAACATCAATGACAGCGTCATCACGAAAGGGATCATTCCAGTGATCCGGAAGCTCGGACGGAAGAACCATTGTAAGATGCTTGACCTCCACACCTTGTTCTCCCCATACGCCAGTCTGATGCAGCAGGACGGTATCCACCCCACCGCCCAAGGTGCTGCCCAACTGGCTAAGATCATTGCCGCAGGAATAAAGGAATGAGACTGACTGATCACCAGCCGGCAGACTGCCGCAAACACAGAAAAAGGCGAACCACAGAGGTCCGCCTTTTTCATTGAATGCCTGACAGACAGGCATTCCAAACAAGGTTACAATCAATAATTTCGAGCATCAATCTCAAAGAAGCTCTGCGGATGGCCACAAACCGGGCAAACCCCAGGAGCCTTAGGACCGATTACGATATGTCCACAGTTACGGCATTTCCAGATCTTGTCACCATCCTTAGAGAAGACCACATCATGCTTGACATTATCCAGCAGCTTCAAGTAACGCTCCTCATGATGCTTCTCGATGGCACCGACCATCTCAAACTTAGCAGCGATCTCGGTGAAGCCCTCTTCACGAGCCTCCTTGGCCATACGAGGATACATATCCGTCCATTCATAGTGCTCACCGTCAGCACAAATCTGAAGATTAGTAGCGGTATCCTTCAAATCACCACCCTGAAGGTATTTATACCAGATCTTAGCATGTTCCCTCTCATTATTAGCCGTCTCCTCAAAGAGAGCGCCTATTTGCTCATACCCATCCTTACGAGCCTTGGAAGCGAAGAAAGTATACCTGTTACGCGCCTGTGATTCACCTGCGAAAGCATCCTGCAGGTTCTTTTCTGTTTTTGTACCTTTTAAGTTTTTCATAATGTTTTATTTATAATATGTATGATCGTCCCTTATCAGGACTTTGTGCAAATATATAAATAAAAAAGGAAAGGAGCAAGAAGAATATGTATAATATTTAATCTTTTTAGAATTACAAACAAAAACGGCCCCATAGTCCTATCTCACCGGTCATCGCAACTACGCTGATCAGGTTTCCCAAAGGAGGAAGGTCTCCTGTTGAAAACCAGAAAGGCCCCGCAAAACAAATATTTGCGAGGCCCTTGCTTATTTTCGTTCCGTCCTTCCCGGAGAAGGACGACGGATCAATCAATCTTCCTGATTCTCCCCATCTTCCCGTGGAGCTTCATCCTTAGGAGCTTCTGCGTGATCATGATGTTCGAACCGGCGGTGCTCATGGTACGGACGACGCTCACGATCACGGTCGCCATATTCACGGCGAGGACGGCGCTCACGTTCCACCCAGCCTTCCGGTTTAGGAAGCAATGCACGATGAGAAAGTTTGTATTTCCCGGTCTTGGAATCAATATCGATCAATTTCACTTTGATCTTATCGCCCTCATGGATACCGGCATCTTCGACCCGCTCCAGCCGTTTCCAGTCGATCTCCGAAATATGAAGGAGACCATCCTTCCCCGGCATAATCTCCACGAAACAGCCGTAAGGCATGATGGAGCGAACCGTTCCCTCATAGACCTCACCCACTTCAGGAACAGCCACGATGGATCTGATTCTGGCCAGGGCAGCATCAATGCCATCCTTATTAGGCGCAGAGACCTGAACGTGTCCCTTTCCATCCGTCTCATCGATAGTAATCGTAGCACCCGTCTCTTCCTGCATCTGCTGGATAATCTTTCCACCCGGCCCGATGACGGCACCGATAAACTCCTTCGGAATATCGAAAGCCTCGATACGAGGCACCTGCGGCTTCAATTCCTTACGCGGCTCAGGCAGAGTCTGGAGCATCTTGTCAAGGATCTGCTCACGGGCACCTTTAGCCTGCATCAGAGCCTCTTCAAGGATCTCGAAGCTCAGACCGTCACACTTGATATCCATCTGTGTAGCGGTCAATCCATCCTTCGTACCCGTAGTCTTAAAGTCCATATCTCCCAAGTGATCTTCATCACCCAGAATATCCGTGAGGATCGCATAGCGGTCACCATCCTTGATCAAGCCCATGGAAATTCCGGAAACCGGTTTCTTGATAGGTACGCCCGCATCCATCAGTGCCAGTGTACCGGCACAAACCGTAGCCATGGATGAAGAGCCGTTACTCTCAAGAATCTCAGATACCAGGCGGATCGTATAAGGGAAGTCAGAAGGAATCT
The DNA here is from genome assembly GCF_054687055.1 of Segatella asaccharophila. NCBI lineage: Bacteria > Pseudomonadati > Bacteroidota > Bacteroidia > Bacteroidales > Prevotellaceae > Segatella > Segatella asaccharophila. The sequence goes on from NZ_BAACAN010000006.1 coordinate 136,074, forward strand.
GATCCTTCAGTGCACGCCATGCCAGATGTCCATGACCGATCTCACGACGGCCAACGCCACGCTGGGCTTTAGCCTCACCCGTACAGAACGGTGGGAAATTATAATGAAGGATGAAGCGTTGATAGCCTTTCTCCAAGACATTATCAATCTGCTTCTCATCCAGTTTTGTACCCAGAGTACAAGTACTCAGTGACATTGTCTCCCCACGCTGGAAGATCGCACTTCCGTGAGGCATTGGTAGAGGAGAGACCTCACACCAGATCGGCCGGATCTCATCCAGGGCACGGCCATCCATACGCTTATGAGTATCCAGGACGCTGTTACGCATGGAATCACGCTGCACGTCAGCGAAATAGCGGTCAATTTCCGCATGTTTCTCATCCAGATCCTCCTCAGAGAGATCCGTGTGAGCGGCATCATATTCCGTTACGAAATCCGTCTTGATCTTATCATACGTTTCCTCACGGTGCTTTTTGTCTGCATCACTGGCCTGAGCCTCAGCATAGCACTTGTCATAAAGTTCATCACGAACCTGTTTGCGAAGATCCTCATCATTCGTCTCATCGCAATATTCACGCTTTACATCCGTGCCGAGTTCTTTAGAAAGTTCTTCCTGAAGTTCGCACATCGGGCGTATAGCCTCCTGAGCAGCCTTGAGGGCACCGATCAGGTCCTGTTCAGAAACCTCATCCATCTCACCCTCAACCATCATGATATTCTCTTTCGTAGCACCGACCATGACATCCATATCCGACTTTGCCATTTCCTGGACAGTAGGATCAATGATATACTTGCCATCAATCCTGCCCACCCGGACCTCAGAGATCGGACATTCGATAGGAATATTTGAAGCAGCCATAGCTGCAGAGGCTGCAAATCCTGCCAGCGCGTCAGGCTGATCGACCCCATCAGCCGAGAAAAGCATCACTTGTACATAAACCTCTGTATGGAAATCAGAGGGGAAAAGTGGACGAAGGACACGGTCCACGAGGCGTGAAGTAAGGATCTCACTGTCTGACGCTTTACCTTCACGCTTGGTAAAGCCACCCGGGAAACGACCTGCGGCAGCATACTGCTCGCGATAATCTACCTGCAAAGGCATGAAATCTGTCCCCGGCACTGCTTCAGTGGCTGCACAAACGGTGGCCAGCATGACGGTCTTGCCCATTCGGAGGACAACGGCACCATCGGCCTGCTTTGCAACCTTTCCGGTTTCAATTGAGATGGTCCTGCCATCCGGCAATTGAACTGTTTTCGTAATTACGTTCATCTAAAATTTAATACTTTATTGTTTTGACTAACCTCTAAAAGACTTTACCAAAGCGTTTCTTCAGTAAAAACCGAAGCAAAGATACCTAATTTATTACTTAATAAAGAAGAAAAGCGTATTTATTTATGTTTATTATCGGAAAATGACATCAATTATGTTCCCAGCAAGAGCAATACTGTCTTTTCACAAAGAAAATCCTGTCCGGTCAACAGAAGGAGGCTTACAGGAAAGAATCCGATCAAAAAAGTCATTTTTCAGAAGCACGCATTCTTGAAATTAGTCCCAGGCATGAGAAAAATGCAAGAATAATTTTGTAATCTGCTGCATTTACAGTAAATTTGCAAGAATAATCGACCCAACTCCAGGAGTTGGGAAGAAGGGCACAGTGAACGATTCCGGTGCAGATGAACACAATAAAACCTGAAAATGAAAATAGCTAAGTTCTTTACCACAATTGTCCTCGTCGGAGCAGCTCTGGCAGTCACCTCCTGTTCAAGCAAGAAATTCCATATAGAAGGCAATATCACAAATGCCAAAGACTCGATGCTGTATCTGGAGAACATCAGTCTGAACGGGCCGGTAAAAATCGACTCCATGAAACTCGATGAGAAAGGAGCCTTCGATTTTACGGAGAGTGCTGCCGACTCGGTATGTCCGAACTTCTATCGCCTGCGCATTGCCGGTCAGAGCATCAACCTTTCCATTGACTCCACAGAAACCGTTACCGTCAACGCCAGATGGCCCCAGATGTCCACACACTATACCGTCAAGGGTTCCGATGACTGTTCCCGTATCAAGGAACTTTCCCTCATGCAGATGCAGTTACAAGGGCAGATCAACGCCATTGCCCAGAACCCCTCTTTCGGTATCGACTCATCAGAAGTAGCCATCGGGAATCTCATTGACGCTTACAAGAATAAAGTAAAGATCCACTATATTTTCAAAGAGCCGATGAAGGCCTCCTCCTATTATGCCCTGTTCCAGACCGTTCAGATCGGCGGGCAGAACACCCTGATATTCAATCCGCAAGCCTCCAAGTCTGACGTCCAGGTGTTCGCCGCAGTAGCCACGAGTTGGGACACGTTTTATCCCGGTTCGCAGCGCGGCAAGAACTTGCACCAGATTGCCTTACAAGGAATGAAGAACATCCGTATCGTCGCTGCCCAGCAAGCCCAGAAACTTGCTTCCAGCCAGGTCAGCAATGCCGGGCTCATCGATCTACAGCTCCCGGACAACAAGAACCAGGTACAGACACTCTCCTCACTGAAAGGACAGGTAGTGATGCTCGATTTTCATCTCTTCGCAAGTGACCAGAGCATGCAAAGGATCATGTGGCTACGCGGCCTGTACGACAAATATCATAAAGCCGGTTTTGAGATCTACCAGGTGTCCGTAGACCCGGACGAATCTTTCTGGAGACAACAGACCGCATCTCTACCATGGATCTGTGTACGTGACCAAGGGGGAGTACAAGGACAGAGCCTGCAGGAATACAACGTGCAGACCATTCCGACTTACTTCCTCATAGACCGGAACAATGTGCTCCAGAAACGGGATGTGCAAGTCAAGAATATCGACCAAGAGATCCAGGCACTGTTGAAGCGATAACGCTACGCAAAGAATCGGTCAAGCCTTACTATCATGAACAAACCAATCTTACTGACCGGAATCCTCGCCATGATTATGGCCGGGACACAGGCAAAAGTCCGACTCCCCCATCTGCTGGGAGACGGGATGATCCTTCAGCAACAGACGGACGCACGTCTCTGGGGATGGGACCAGCCGGGGAAGACCATTCGCGTATCCCCATCCTGGACCTCGCGGAAATATACTGTCAGAACCGGAAAAGACGGCAAATGGCAGTTGACCGTCAGGACGCCGCCAGCCAGTTATACTCCCCATTCCATCACGTTTGATGACGGAGAATCCACGACCCTCAAAGGCATCCTGTCAGGCGAAGTATGGGTCTGTGCAGGACAGAGTAATATGGAGATCACCCTCAAAGGGTTTAATAATTGTCCGGTTAAAGGATATAATCAGGCTGTCCTGGGTGCCCTTCATCATCAAGGCATCCATTATGTGAAGATTCCGAGCGTGATGAGCATGAAACCTCTCGACGATGCAGACTGTATATGGAAGACCATCACCCCAAGTACCGTTGGAGACTGTTCTGCGGTGGGTTACTTTTTTGCACGACTCATCAGCAAGACACTGAATGAACCAGTAGGACTGATCATGGCCAATAAAGGAGGTACCCGCGTGGAAAGTTGGCTCGATGCCGATAATCTGAAGAGATACACCAGCGAGAGCCTGGATTCTATGACCAATGTCAGAAAATACGAAAGGAATGACTATCTCCGTCCACTGGTATGGGGGAACGGTACCTTCTGTCCTATCCTCAACTACACCGTAAAAGGTATTCTCTATTATCAGGGATGCTCGAATGTCGGTGACCCGTCAGGACAGTATGCCAAGCGCCTGGAAATACTTGTCAGCCAATGGCGGCGGGATTTCCGGCTCGGAGACATCCCCTTCTATTACGTACAGATCGCTCCCTACTTCTATGGTGACAAAAAGGGAGATGCAGGAGCCAGGTTACGGGAAGACCAATGGAAAGCATCCAAGGTAATACGCGACTGCGGGCTGGTGTGCACGGATGACTGCGTCTACCCGTACGAGAGCCAGCAGATCCATCCCTGCCAGAAAAAGCCCGTCGGAGAGCGGCTGGCCCTTCAGGCTCTGAACAAGACTTACGGAATAAAAGCCCTATGGTGTGAGAGCCCCGAGTTCAAAGACTTGAAAATCAGTCATGATACCTGTTATATCCATCTCCAGAATGATTACGGTGCGATCAGCCGATATGAGGACCTCGAAGGTTTTGAGATCGCGGGAGCGGACAAGATTTTCCATCAAGCCCATGCTTCCTATTACTGGACGAAGGGGATCATTCTCACCTGTCCGGAAGTAAAGAATCCGGTAGCCGTACGCTATGCATTCCGCAACTGGGGGTACGGTAACGTCAAGAACCGTGCCCTGCTACCCCTCTTCCCTTTCAGGACCGACAACTGGGAATGAACAGATTTTAATCACTGATAGAATGCACCCTTTAGAAAAATTCAAGTATTGTCCTGTGTGTGGCTCTTCCTGCTTTGACGTGCAAGATGAAAAGAGCAAGAAATGCAAGCACTGCGGTTTCGAATATTTTCTGAACCCCAGTGCTTCTACCGCAGCTTTTATCATCAATCAAAGGAAAGAACTTCTCGTAGAAAGAAGAGGACGGGAACCGGAAAAGGGGACGCTGGACCTTCCAGGCGGGTTTACCGATATAGGAGAAACCGCTGAAGAGGGAATTGCCCGGGAAGTTTGGGAAGAGACTCACCTTAAACTCACCTCCACACAATATCTTTTCAGTTTGCCCAATATTTACCATTATTCAGGCATGGATATTCCCACACTTGACTTTTTCTTCAAGTGTGCGATCCGTGAAGGTCAGAGTCCCAAAGCTTCAGATGATGCGGCAGAACTGATATGGATACCGCTGAATGATTTGCACATAGACCAGTTTGGCCTGTCTTCTATCCGTCAGGCACTCCACCGGTTGCTGGATTAGCCGCGAACCGAACAAAACGATCTTTTCCTGCAAGTGCACCGTCTTCTTTATCCGACGTGCAAATGCAAGAAAGGATTTTCTATTCATGAAAACCAGACGATTTTCTGTTTTCTTCCATCTTCTCCCAGCTGCAATAGTTAATAGTTATAAATTACGCCTAAAAACATTAAAAAACGAAAAAAATAATTTTATATAATAAGGTATAAGCCAAAACTTTGCTTATTTTTGCGCCCAAAATGAGACCTGTCAGCAAATGACAGACATCTGAGATCATTTCCGGCATTCTGCAAACAGTTTAAGGTAAAAAATCAACGACAAAAACGGTCTCAGAAATTGTGAATTTAATCTTGGAACAAAATCAGGAAGGAGAAGGCGAAGTGAGGAAAATCAGGCTTTCTGATCTATCTCACAAAAGCCATTATAAAACAATTAAAGAGCGAGATATGCAAGAAAATTTGGTTATCGTCGAGAGTCCCGCAAAAGCCCGGACCATCGAGAAGTTTTTAGGGAAAGACTACAAGGTAATGTCCTCTTACGGCCATATCCGTGACCTCAAGAAGAAAGAGCTCAGTATAGATAAGAAGACGATGGACCCTACCTACGAGATTCCGCCGGAAAAGAAAAAACTCGTAGCAGACTTGAAAGCAAACGTCAAAGATGCCAGGAAAGTATGGCTGGCATCTGATGAGGATCGTGAAGGAGAAGCCATCTCCTGGCATCTGTGTGAAGTATTGGGCCTGGATGAGGGCAAGACCAGCAGGATCGTATTCCATGAAATTACTAAACCTGCCATAATAGAAGCCATCAAGCACCCCCGCCATCTGGATATGAACCTGGTCAACGCCCAGCAGGCACGTCGCGTCCTGGACCGACTGGTAGGATTCAAACTCTCCCCCGTACTCTGGAGGAAAGTAAAACCTGCACTGAGTGCCGGCCGTGTCCAGAGTGTAGCCGTCAGACTGATCGTAGAACGGGAGAGAGAAATACAGAAATTCCAGAGCGAGCCTTATTATCGTGTCAACGCCATCTTTGCCCTTATCAGTCCTGATGGCAGCGCCTCCGAAGTAAAAGCTGAATTGAACAAACGCTTTAAGAAACACGAAGAGGTGTTAAAGTTTCTGGACCTTTGCAAGAATGCCACTTTCTCCGTGGAAGAGGTAACCAAGAAACCATTAAAGCGTACGCCAGCACCTCCTTTTACTACATCAACCTTACAGCAGGAAGCCGCCCGCAAACTCGGATTTACGGTCAGTCAGACCATGATGGTAGCCCAGCGGCTGTATGAAAGCGGGCAGATCACCTATATGCGAACCGATAGTGTCAACCTCTCCAGCCTGGCCATCAATACCAGCAAGGATGAGATCATCAAACTCTACGGAAAGGAATACAGCAAGCCCCGCAATTATGTCACTCACTCCAAGGGAGCCCAGGAAGCCCATGAGGCCATCCGCCCCACTTTTATGAGTAATGCAGAAATAGATGGCACCTCCCAGGAACGCCGCCTCTACGACCTGATCTGGAAACGTACGGCAGCCTCCCAGATGGCCGACGCACACATAGAGAAGACTACCGCAGGTATCTCCCTCAGCAACGCCAAGGAAAAATTTATTGCTAACGGGGAAGTCATTGCTTTCGACGGATTTTTGAAAGTTTATCATGAATCCACTGATGACGAGGACAACAGTGCCGAAGATTATGTTCACAGCCTGCCCATCATGAAAGTCGGTGACCAACTAGAACGCCGTGAAGTTTCCGCCACTGAACGTTTCTCCCAGGCGCCGTTACGTTACACGGAAGCCTCACTGGTGAAGAAACTCGAAGAACTGGGCATCGGGCGTCCTTCTACATACGCCCCGACCATCTCTACCATCCAGCAACGCGGCTACGTGCAGAAAGGAGACCAGCCCGGCAAGGAACGCAACTACACAATAGACTCTTTGAAAGGGCTGCAGGTCAGCCAAAGGACGAAAACGGAGATGACAGGATCAGAAAAAGGCAAACTCGTCCCTACGGATGTAGGAATCGTCGTCAATGACTTTCTGATGAAAAACTTCCCGGAAATCATGGACTATAATTTCACCGCCAAGGTAGAACACCAGTTTGACCGCATCGCTGACGGGAAGGAAGAATGGCACACGATGATGAAAGATTTCGACAAGAAATTCGAACCCACCGTCACCGAGGTGATGAACGCCCGTAACGAGCATAAGGCCGGCGAGCGCCAACTGGGCATTGATCCCAAGAGCGGGAAGCCTGTATTTGTCAAGATCGGACGTTATGGCCCTGTCGTACAGATCGGCTCAGCCGAAGATAAGGAAAAACCACGTTTTTCCCAGATTCCAAAAGACAAGAGCATGGAGACGCTGACCCTCAGTGAAGCCCTGGATCTCTTCAAACTGCCACGGACAATAGGAGACTATGAGGGTACCCCCGTCACGATCGGTGCAGGACGGTTCGGCCCATATATCCTTCACAACAAGAAATATGTATCCATTCCAAAGGCAGACAATCCAATGACCATCACCCTGGATACCGCTGTCAGCCTCATTGAGGCCAAACGCGAAGCAGATAAAAAGCGTCATCTGAAATCATTTGATGAAGTCCCCGGACTGGAAGTCCTCAACGGACGTTACGGTCCTTACATCTCCTACGAGAGCAAGAACTACCGCATCCCGAAGGACCTTCATGACAAGGCAGCAGAACTGACCTCCGCACAATGTATGGATATTATCAAGAATGCTCCAGAGCCCCGTACGAAAACCCGGAAAGTCAAGAAGTAATACGAAGATGAAAGACGGAACGGATGAGTAAGGCGAACGAATGAAAAGAATCATCATCATCGGATATATGGGTGCAGGAAAGACTACTGTAGGCAAAGCACTTGCCACGGACCTGAACCGCCAGTTCTACGATCTGGACTGGTATATTGAAAGCAGGATGCGGAAAACGGTCAAACAACTCTTTGATGAACGTGGAGAGACCGGTTTCAGGCAGATTGAACATAACATGCTTCACGAGGTAGCCGAATTTGACCAGGTAATACTGAGTTGCGGCGGAGGCACCCCTTGTTTCTTTGATAATATGGACTATCTGAACCATCAAGGCGAGACCATTTATCTGAAAGCCACTCCGGAAGTACTCTACCGGCATCTGAAGATGGGAAAGACAGTACGCCCGCTCCTGCTCCACAAGACCCCTGAGGAAGTCCAGACCTTTATCCGGCAGCAACTTTCTGAGCGTGAACCGTTCTATCTACAAGCTCAACATGTCCTGGACGTCAACTTGATGGACAATTACGAGAAAATCAAGATCACGGTGGACCAGTTAGAAAAAATGATAAAATAATTTTAAGTACCCGTTATCAGGAAATCTGATAAAAAACTTCTCTTTATCAAGCAATGAAAAAGTGGACGATTGAAGACTCGGAGGAACTCTATAACATCAAAGGATGGGGCACCTCTTACTTCGGCATCAACGAAAAAGGAGATGTCTATGTAACTCCTTGCAAGGACGGCACGCAGATTGATCTGCGTGATGTAATGAACGAATTGGCGCTTCGCGACGTCACGGCACCTGTCCTTCTCCGTTTTCCAGATATTCTGGACAGCCGTATCGAAAAGTTTGCAAACTGCTTTGCGAAATCAAAAAAAGAGTATGATTTCAAGGGACAGAACTATATCATCTATCCTATCAAAGTCAATCAGATGCAGCCCGTCGTAGAAGAGATCATCTCCCATGGGCAGAAATTCAACCTGGGACTGGAAGCAGGGTCAAAACCAGAACTGCATGCTGTGATTGCCGTACAGTGCCAGAGTGATTCTCTCATCATCTGCAATGGTTATAAAGACCAGAACTATATCGAGATGGCCATGCTTGCACAAAAAATGGGCAAGCATATTTTCATCGTTATTGAGAAACTGAACGAGCTCGACATTATCGCCAAGGTTGCCAAGGACTTGAATGTCAAACCCAACCTGGGCATCCGCATCAAACTTGCATCTACCGGATCAGGTAAATGGGAAGAGAGTGGCGGAGACGCTTCAAAATTCGGGTTGACTTCCTCAGAGATTCTGGAAGCCCTGAGGAAACTGGATGCGATGGGACTACACGACTGTCTCAGGTTAATTCATTTCCATATCGGCAGCCAGGTTACCAAAATCCGCCGTATTCAGGATGCCCTGCAGGAAGCCGCACAGTTCTACGTCAACCTCCATAAGATGGGCTATCATGTAGATTTTGTAGACTGCGGCGGCGGACTCGGGGTGGACTATGACGGCACTAGAAGTTCAAGCAGTGAAAGTTCCGTCAACTACTCCATTCAGGAATATGTCAATGACTGTGTCTACACCTTCGTCGACGCAGCGAACAAGAACCATATACCCCATCCGAATATCATTACGGAAAGTGGCCGCAGCCTTGCCGCACATCATTCCGTGCTGATCATCAACGTGCTGGAGACCGCCTCTCTGCCGGAAATGCCGGAAGAATTCGAGGCCAAGGAGACCGACCACCAACTCGTCAAAGACCTTTACGAAATCTGGGACAACCTGAATCCCCACTCGATGCTGGAAGACTGGCACGATGCAGAACAGATCAGAGATGATGCGCTGGAACTCTTCACCCACGGGATCATCAACCTGGAAACCAGGGCAGAGATCGAGAGTATGTACTGGAGTGTCTGCCATGAGATCAATAATATGGCCAAGACCATGAAGCATGTTCCGGATGAACTGCGCGGTCTGGACAAGATCCTGGCCGATAAATATTTCTGCAATTTCTCTCTCTTCCAAAGTCTCCCGGACAGTTGGGCTATTGACCAGCTCTTTCCAATCATGCCCATAGAAAGACTCAACGAAAAACCCACACGAAATGCGACCATACAAGACATCACCTGTGACAGTGACGGCAAGATTGCCAATTTTGTCAGCAACGATCATATCACCAATGTCCTCCCTCTCCATCCCCTGAAGAAGGGAGAGCCTTACTATCTGGGCGTATTCCTCGTGGGGGCATATCAGGAAATTTTAGGAGATATGCACAATCTCTTCGGAGATACCAATGCGGCTCATATTACCGTGAAGGACGGTCATTACAATATAGACCAGATCTATGACGGAGAGACCGTCTCAGACGTTCTAGGGTATGTGCAATACAATCCTAAGAAGCTCGTCAGGCAACTGGAACAGTGGGTCACCAAGAGCATGAAAGAAGGCAAGATCTCCCTGAAAGAGGGAAGAGAATTTCTCAATAACTATCGCAGTGGCCTCTACGGATACACCTATCTGGATTAGTCTGCCGGTCTCCTCGCTGGAAAGCACGAAGTACCGTCACCCTGCAGGAAGACCTCCCGTTTTCCAGACTACGATAAAATACTCGGAAAAATGAAGAAAGAACATCTGACAATCGTAAAAGTAGGCGGTGCCGTCGTGGAAGATCCGTCAAAATTTGAAGAATTCCTCACCTCTTTTACAGCCCTTCCCGGTCATAAAGTGCTGATCCATGGAGGAGGGCGTAGTGCTACAAAGATAGCTGCAGCCCTGGGCATCCAGAGCGAGATGGTGGAAGGCCGCCGTATCACGGATGCCAATATGTTACGAATCGTGACCATGGTCTACGGAGGTCTGGTTAACAAGAACCTGGTCGCCAGGCTACAAGCTATGGGACTCAATGCCTTAGGGCTGACAGGAGCCGATCTGGATATGATCCGCAGCCACAAACGCCCACTGGTCAACGGCATCAATTTCGGTTTCGTAGGAGACATAGAGCGGGTCAACGGTTATGCCCTGCAAAGCCTCATTGAACAAGGTATCCTGCCGGTAATAGCCCCTTTGACACACGATGGCAAGGGACAATTACTCAACACCAATGCCGATACCATCGCCGCGCAAACTGCCCAGGCCCTGGCAAGACTTTATGAGGTAACACTGGTCTACAGTTTTGAAAAAAATGGAGTACTCCGCGATCCAGAGAACAGCCACAGTGTCATCCCTAAAATTACCCGTTCTGATTTTGATCAATTCGTGAATGACGGAACCGTGGCAAAAGGGATGATTCCCAAACTTCAGAATGCGCTCAACGCCGTAGACCAAGGAGTCAAGGAAGTCATTATTACCAAATATTCAGCCTTGAACGGACACCAGGGTACTCAGATCCTTTAATAACCGGATTCTCCGGTCATTTTAAGAAAAAGGAGTAGCTCATAAGTTAATGAATATTAAAATCGAGAGAAACTGCCGATTGACTGTAACTTTCAGTTAACCGAATCGTCATTGAATTAGAGAGGATGAAAAAGATTAGCTTTCGTAACGATGTGTTGCCGCTGAAGAATCAACTCTTCAGACTGGCGTTGCGCATCACTCTCAACCGAGAAGAAGCGGAAGACATCGTGCAAGATACGCTGATCAAAGTCTGGAACAACCGGGATAGATGGGAAGAATTAGACTCTATAGAAGCTTACTGCTACACCATCACCCGCAACCTTTCCCTCGACCGCCTCAAGCGGCAGGAGAACCAGACCGCCTCACTGGATGACGATACGGTAACCGAACAGGCAGACCATTCCTCCGATCCTTCAGAGAAAATGATTCAAGAAGACCGGATGGAAAGAGTAAGAGAAATTGTAGACACCTTACCGGAGAAGCAGCGGAGTTGCATACAACTTCGTGATTTTGAAGGAAAATCCTACAAAGAGATCGCCACAATTATGGATATTACCGAAGAACAGGTAAAGGTAAATCTCTTCCGCGGACGTCAGTACATTAAAAAGAAATATCAGGAACTCGACAAATATGGACTATAAGTACATTGAACAACTTTTGGAACGCTACTGGAAGTGCGAGACTACTCTCGAAGAAGAGGAGATTCTCCGTGCGTTCTACAGCCAGAAGGATGTTCCCGATGAACTTCTTCCGTACAAGGATCTTTTCTGCTATACGCAAAAAGAAATAAAGGCGGATGTTCTGGGGGACGATTTCGATCAGAAGGTGTTGTCGAAGACAGAGGGGACGAGAACAGTTAGTGCCCGTGTGATCACCATGCGGCAACGTCTGATGCCTCTGTTCAAGGCTGCTGCCATTGTCGCTATCCTCCTGACACTGGGCAACGCAGCCCAGGTGCCGTTCCGGGAAGAAAACAAACCGGCTGCAAGCACGACAGGCCCAAAGACCGTAAGAGGTGCTTCCGTGGCCATGGGAGCGGATACTGCCGTCATGGACAGTGTCCAGCAGAGTAATGTGGTGCCTAGCACTCCTACTCCTGCCGGTACGATATTGAAATAGAATTTTTCTATGCTTTCTCTATAAAAAAATCATGTTTAGTTAAAACAACAACTCTTGAAACTGTGAAGTTTCAATTCTCTCAAATTTTTCATAACATACTAACGTAGAAAGAGGGCCGCCAATCTCGTGAGATCTGACGGCCCTTCCTCTTTTTATAGGGATCCATGCCTGCGGACAGCAGACTCCGGCTCAAATAATATTGTTGATTTTTTAACGATAAGAAAGAGTCATAGTCACTGATTCTCACGGCCATAGTCAATTGTGACCGATATGGTGTATTTTGACCCCCAAAATGGTGCATTTTGCTCCTCCATGACTATACGCCCGGAATCAGGTGTCACAGGGACTTTAAGGCCGTAGAATCAGAGGTATACTGTAAACAACAACAATATTATTTGAACCTTTTCTTTTTCATACCTGCAACTTTAGTTCTACTCCACTGCTTACGCTTACAAGGGCTAAGCCTTTTTCATTCTCATATACAACTGATAGATGCTGGGAATGAGGATGCAGAAAGAAAATACAATGCCTCCGGTCATCAGCCGAGCATTACCATGGAAAAGATCAATAAGTTTGCCGTCTTCCATCCACGGCATGAGATTAAACATGAAATAGGCGACCGTATTGTTGACCCAGTGCAGGATGACACCAGGGATAATACTATCCGTACGATAATACATCCACCCCAGCAGAAGTCCGATAGCAAAAGCATGCAGTCCCTGGGCGACATTACCATGCATAAAAGCAAAGACCAAAGCCGAAAGAGCAATCGCTCCCCAGTGCCATTTCTGATGAAAGAGTTGGAGCAGGACACGCAGGACACCTCCACGGAAGACCATTTCTTCAGCCAGAGGAGCAAAGATGCCAATAGCAATATACCCCCATGGATTCTTCATCACACTGTCAAAAAGTTGTCCGTAGTTCTCCGGCATGACCAGATTGAATTTCTCATCCAGCCATTCAGCCGGCAGGATCGTTCCCAGAGTCAGGAGGACAACCCAGATCATGACTCCCCACGGTTTGGACTGCAGGTAGGTACGTGACACCGGAGACCATTTCAAGCAAGCAAAAAGAACGATGGTGATGACACTGCTCAAGGCTGTAGTAATGGCCACCAGTGCCCCCTGACGACCAGCAGCCATCCCCTGAAGGACTAGTTGAAACGGTTGATGACTATGAACTGCCACGATTAAGGTGCCAGCCATTTCGACGATCACCTGGATCATAAAAAAAGCAATTACAAACCAAACGACATCTAAGATTCCCCGTGTTGTCTTATTCATTTTCCAAATCTTTATCAAATTGTTCATTTACCATTTTCTCATCCTCACAGAGTTGGCGCTGCAAAGCCTCAATTGTAGGAAACTTCTTATCCTCACGTATGCGGTGCATAAAACTGACGAACAGTCTTTTCCCATAGATATCTCCTTCAAAGTGGAAGATATTCACCTCCAAGGTCACCTGTTTCCCTCCAAAGGTAGGACGTGTTCCGATGTCCATCATTGCCCGCATATAAACCATTGACCCTTCGATCCGCGCCATGACGGCATAAACCCCCATTGCCGGTACGAGTTGATCATATTCCCCTGTATCCAGGTTAGCCGTCGGGAAACCCAGTTTACGTCCTTCCTGATGTCCCCGTACCACCCTTCCGAATAAAGTATAGGGATACCCCAGGCAATGATCTGCCAGTTCCACCTCCCCTTCTCTGAGTAAAGAGCGGATGACCGTAGAACTCACATTGACCCCATTCAGTACAAAGGCAGTACTTTTCACCACCTCTATGCCCAGTTGTCTGCCATATTTCACATATTCGTTAAAACCCTCAGACCGATTATGCCCGAATCGGTTATCATATCCGATATAGAGCCTTCTGACATTAAGCCGGTCACGCAATATTGTTTTCATAAAATCATAAGCCGACAAGGCAGCCATCTCCCGGTCAAAGTGAAGTACCACCGTATGATCAATTGCCGTCTTGGAGAGCAAGACGAGTTTTTCATCCAGTGTACTCAGCAACTGAGGTTGATAATCACTCTGAAGCACCTTGCGCGGATGCTGGTCAAAAGTTATCACCATCGAATCCAATCCTTCCCGGTGAGCATCATCCACCACTTGTCTGATCAGAAACTGATGGCCGCGGTGTACTCCGTCAAAGAAGCCGATGGTTGCCACGCAAGGCCTCATTTCCGGGATTTCATGACCATTCCTATAATATATCTTATCCATGATGATACTTACAACCTATTTACCCATTTCTATCCATTCCCCCAAAGAAGAGACCCAATTATGATCCTTCGTATGGTGAAAGGTCTTCAGTCCAAGTCGGGCAGCACCCTCCAGATTCACTTTCGTGTCATCGATAAAGACCGTCTCTGATGGACAGATACCTGTCTGTTGCAGTACTGTCCGGAAGATTGCCTCAGAAGGTTTGACGAGGTGCATCTGATAGGAAAGGAAACATTTTTCAAAATAATCATTCACCGTATATTTTCCATCGTTGAAAAACTCACGGACACTGAAAGTCCAGTGCATAACATTCGTATTACTGAGCAGGAAGAGATGATAGCCTTTCTGGCGCAATTGCAGCAGCCGCTCCTTTTTTATGTCCGGAATACCTGTCAGCAACTGATTCCAGGCCCACACGATATCCTCATCAGGGACCAGGCAATCAGAGACGCTGCGGACATGGTCACAGAATTGTTTTTGATTGATCGATCCCGTCTCAATATCGAAGAAAAGATCTTCCGTAAGATGGTCCTGCACATAATGAGCGATCTTCCCCGCTCCAAGTTTGGTAAAGGCATCCACACAACGCTGAACATCCAAACCGACGAGCACACCGCCCATGTCAAATATTATATTCTTAATCTGATTCATTCCTGTTTTTATTCAAATCTTTACCACTACTATATCTATTATACATCATCAGCATTTCTTTTTTGAAAGTCACGGAAGAGCAGCACCCACCTACCAAGAACCAGCAGTCAGGTCATTACTTTCTCACTCCTTGTGACGCGCAGCCAGTCTCTCGACAGCACGACCGGCCTCTCCTCCCCACAGCACCATTGAAGTGGCACCGATAATGATCATCCACTCCTTGAAAGACAAAGGTTCCGTACGGAACATATTGCCGCCGAAAGTCACAATCAGCCACTGTCCTACCAGGATGATCAATAACACCCAGAACATCCCCTTGTCTGCGAAGAAATGATGGAAAGCCGAATGGTGGCTGCCCAAGGCCTTGGCATTGAAGAGATTCCAGAACTGAAGCATCACGAAAGCCGTAAAGAACCATGTCAGTTCATGTACGCTCACCCCTCCTTCCGGTCCGCGTCTGACACACCAGAGCAAGAACAGGAACATAACCAGGAAGAAGAAGAAACCGCAGCTAAAGATGGCAATACCGATGGGTCTGGTGATGATAAAGCTGTCTGGATTCCTCGGTTTTTCCTTCAAGACTTCGGGAGAAGGGGGCAGGGAAGCCAAGGCCATTGCAGCGAAGGTATCCATGATGAGGTTCACCCATAATATCTGAGTCACGGTCAAGGGCAGTTGTGTGCTGACGACCGATCCCACGAGGACCAACAGTAAAGCGGTCACGTTCACCGTGAGCTGGAAGAACAGGAAACGCTGAATATTCTTGTAAATGGATCGTCCCCACATCACCGCGCTCGTGATAGAACCAAAGGAGTCATCCATCAGCGTGATGTCGGAGGCAGCCTTGGCCACAGAAGTACCCGATCCCAGGGAGAGTCCCACATGAGCGTAATGCAATGCCGGGGCATCATTGGTACCGTCACCGGTTACCGCCACGACCTCCTTCCCCTTCTGCAGCAATTCCACGAGACGCTGCTTGTCAGCAGGACGCGCCCGGGACATAACCCGGAGGGTCCTGGCACGTTTGGAAGCCTCCTCATCAGAGAGCGCTTCCCATTCTGCGCCGGTAATTGTATAAGGGGACAAATCCGTCCCCGGCTTGACATCATCGAAAAGATGGATCTGTCGTCCTATCTCCACGGCTGTAGCCGAAGTGTCACCCGTAACGATCTTAACCGTTATTCCGGCTTTCTGACATTTACGTACTGCCTCAGGAACCTCTTTCCGGACGGGGTCTGAGATAGCCGTAAGCGCCTGCAGGGACAGGTGAGTCAGCAGATGATCAGATTTGATGATCTCCTCCTCTTCGGGTTCAGATCTGCCCTCCGGAATCCTTTTATAAGCAAAGGCAAGTGTCCGCATGGCATGATTCTGGAAATCCAGCAACTCGTCCTGCGCGTTCTTCCGATTATCATCCGTCAGATCACATAAAGCCAGTATTTTTTCAGGGGCCCCCTTGATGAACAGATACCGCTGTCCATTCACAGCAGCAATGGTAACCATGTATTTTTTCTCTGTAGAGAAAGGCATCTGATCCTCGATGACCAGGTTAGTCCGTAAAGTCTCATAATCGTATCCCTCTCTCCGCATCCAATGCAGCAGAGCCACTTCTGTAGGATTGCCTATACCTTTATCCCCATCCAGTTCCGCTGTCGAATTGACCGCAATAGCCTGTGCGAGGAAGTTCTTTTCCGCCTGTTCACCAAGGCTGACGCCGGTCTTGAAGGGTTCCGGATGGCACAAACACATCCTCCCCACTGTCATCTTGTTTTCCGTGAGCGTGCCGGTCTTATCCGTACAGATAACCGTCACAGCGCCCATGGTCTCACAAGCATGAAGTCTCCGGACCAGATTATTTGATTTCAGCATCCTGCGCATATTCAGCGCCAGAGCCAGTGTCACCGCCATCGGCAGCCCCTCAGGAACTGCCATCACGATGAGGGTTACGGCCATCATGAAATATTTCAGGACGATCTGTGCCAGATAGAAATAATCCTTTGATCCCCAGGCCGGATTTGTCAGAATATCATGAACCAGGAAAAGGACGAAAGCCGCAACAGCAACCAACGAACCGATCTTGGAGATTAGCGCAGCCAACTTGGAGAGCTGGATATTCAACGGTGTTTTTACGGAAGTTTCTGCTGTCGTCAGCTCTGAAACCTTGCCGATCTCTGTTGCATCTCCTACAGCTGTCACCACCGCTTCCCCGCGTCCGCTCATCACCATAGAGGAACGCAAAATAACATTTTTCGGAAAAGCAGCAGCATTCTTAGCGTCTGCCTCTTCTTCCGGTTCAGCCGATTTAGTCGTCACCGGTTCACCGGTCAACTGAGATTCATTGATCTGCAAGTTCCTGGAAAAGAAAAGCCGGCCGTCAGCCGGAATTTCATCACCAGTTTCAACCAGAATAACATCACCCACCACCACATCCAGGCGCGGGATTTCCATCACTTTACCATGACGGCGAACCTTTACTGGTTGTTCCTCACCCAAAGCCGTCAGCAGATCAAACTTATGGGCGGCATCCCGTTCAAAGTAAAAACCTACCGTGGTAGCGAAAAAGACCGCCAGAAGAATGCCGATCGCCTCTACAAAATCATTTTCCAGAAAACCCAGGGCAAGAGAAATTGCTGCTGCTACCAGCAAAACTTCAATGATCGGATCCTTGTATTTATCCAAATACAATTTCCACATCGAAACTTTGTGAGGAGGTGTTAAAAAGTTCTTGCCAAACCTCTCACGGTTTTCCAATACTTGCCGGTCGGTCAGACCCTGGGGATTAAAATCTCCTGATTTCTGGTTCATGTTCATACTTTATATCCTAAATTATGTGCAAAGTTAATGAAAATCAAATCAATTCTCCACTTCTCAATATGATTTAACACCAAATCACAGCACGTTAGTCATGTCCGGACAGAGATTTTTTGAGACAAATTCCACTCCCTTGTCCACATCCGTCCCCTTCAATTCATATTTGAAACAAGAAAATACGATATTATTTTCCGTGCCTTACCCTTTCTTTTCTTCTTTGCAGGCCTTTTTCATCTGGCATCGGGGGAAGGAGTTTATCCACTTCTTCCAAGAATCCGATACTACGTAACAAAGCGAGGAAGTTGCCAAAAGTAATATTCCTGTCTTCGCCCTTTTCAAACTGGCTGATTGTAAAAATACTTACTCCAGCCCTTTCTGCTACATCCCGTTGTGTTAACTGAGAAAGCACTCTGTATCTCTTGAACCTTCTTCCCAAGTCAGCAATAATCATCGCATTCAACTTCGTGTAGATATCATTCTCTTTTAACATAGAACTAAATTCTGCCTGATCAAATAAACAGTGACCCTCTATGTTTTGCAAATATAGATATTTCTCTATTTAATACCAAATAACCTACTTAATATTTATACAACTTTATTTATTTTTTGAATCCTGTTAACGGCTCATTTATTTTTCCCCAAATCATTTCACTTTTTTATACCCTATCCTACACAGACAGTTCATCAAGATTTTTACTGAATTATTTGCGAAATAGGCAGAAACATTGTATCTTTGCAGCCGAAAGTGACTGAGGCTGCTTTCACGGACTTGTAGCTCAGTTGGTTAGAGCAACAGACTCATAATCTGGAGGTCATAGGTTCAAGCCCTATCTGGTCCACACTGAATATCAAGGAGTTGCATTACTGTAACTCCTTTTTCTTTTATTTGCGAACACGGGGGCAACCATAAAGGAAATGTACTGATAATGAATTATAGCCAGAAATCGGTTATTTCCCCTTTAATCATTTTGTCTCATTATTGGTTTAACTTAGAAAAAATGATTTTTCTTCACTTTAGTTTAGTTGAAGAAAAAAAGGTTTATTTCCCACCGCTTGCAAATTGCACATAGACCAAGTTTTCGAAAATTAAGACTTTTTCTTTGTAATAGTTCGAATTCCAACCTTCTCCATTCGGTGTGAACATGATTGTTTTTGTATCTTTTCTATTTATGTGTATTTGGAAGCATCACTTTTGGTTTAATAGTGTATTCTGAGGTATTTTGCTTTATGATGCGTTTTTCTCAATATATTATCCATCTTAAATAGCAATTTCCTCAAATTGTTATCATTTATCTGTACCAGCCCCTTTGCGTAGACTGATTCTCAGCTATTTCCATCTAATTTGAAACCTAGAAAACAAATATCGGAAAATAAGCATATTTAAATTACACAATATATGCTAATGTTCCACAAGTTAGATATATTGAGCAAACCAGACTTAACTCCTTCCATTATCAAATCGCAAGTTGAATAGCACTCAATCTTTATCTTTTATTCTATATATCCATAAAACACGATAGATATGAAAGGAATTATCAATTTTTTACTACCTTTGCACCAAACTGAGACATACATATCATACTTCATGTACCTATTGGTTGAATTAAAATAAAGCATACTTGACTGACCCTATAGGTCTATGATTGAGAAGATTGAAATACTGCAACATCGTAAATGCAGCAACTTTGGTCGCAATTCTTACGAAGAAGCCTTCCGGTTGCTTTGCATAGTTGCGTATCATTATAAGATGGCCTCTCAGCTACGAGAAGACCTTCTCTATTCTCTTTCGGAAACGCTGGTATGCCCAGAAAGACGGTCTTCCATTCTACCGGTTCAATCTGTAGGAAACTTCAAGAGTTGTGGTGGCTGTTTCAAAGAGATCCTGCTGTTCCGGCGCACTCAGATACCTTTGTCTCCGAGTATCATCCAGTCATGGTATTCCCACCTGACATCCTTCAGATAAAGGAGGTCAGGCCATTGGCGGCAAGCCTGTCAATCCGCTATCGATGCTGAATGCCTCCGAAGTTATGGAAAGTGCGACCACTTCCATGTCAGAGAATTTGGGGACGACACCATGGCGAGGAATATTTCCATGGTCATTGACGTGACTTCTTGCAAACTGTTTGCAGATGTCAAGAATCTCCCGGAACTTTGCAATGAAGTTGTGCATGGATATGATAATGGTACTTCATGTCTTGAGAACAACTCAATTACTAAGAATTAATGACGGACGAAACTTTTTTAACATAAATGTTTTATAAAATCAATTCAATTAATGGGTATGATTTATAAATTTGACTTTCTCATCATTGGCAGTGGCGTTGCCGGTATGAGCTATGCATTAAAAGTAGCTAACAGCGGTAAAGGTAAAGTTGCCTTAGTGTGTAAAACCACACTTGACGAAACAAATACGGCAAAAGCTCAGGGGGGCATCGCTGCTGTAACCAATCTCAAAGTGGACAATTTCGACAAGCATATAGAGGATACGATAATTGCCGGAGATTTCATTTCCGATAGAAAGGCCGTAGAACATGTGGTACGAAATGCGCCAGGGGCCATTAATGACTTGTTGCAGTGGGGAGTAAACTTTGATAAAAAAGAAGACGGCTCCTTTGATTTACATCGGGAGGGAGGGCACAGCGAATTCCGGATTTTACACCATGCTGATGACACCGGTTTCGAGATACAACGCGGTCTGATGACTGCAGTCAAAGCAAACAAAAACATTACCATTTTCGAGAACCATTACGCTGTAGAGATTATTACCCAACACCATTTAGGTGTTGAGGTGACGCGCAAGACACCAGACATAGAATGCTATGGGGCATATATTCTAAATCCTGATACACAGAAAATAGATACTTTTCTAAGTCGGGTCACCCTCATGGCTACAGGTGGCACCGGTGCCGTGTATGCCACAACTTCCAATCCCAATATTGCAACCGGCGATGGCATCGCTATGGTTTACCGGGCCAAGGGCACCGTAAAAGACATGGAATTCGTCCAGTTTCACCCTACAGTACTCTATAACCCGGCAGAAACTCATCCGGCCTTTCTCATCACTGAAGCATTGCGTGGCTATGGAGGCGTATTACGGCTGCCCAACGGCGAGGAATTTATGCAGAAGTATGATAAACGCCTGTCCTTAGCCCCTCGCGACATTGTGGCAAGAGCCATCGACCGGGAAATGAAGATTCATGGACTCAATCATGTTTGTCTCGATGTGACTCACAAGGATGCAGAAGAAACAAAAAGACAATTTCCGAACATTTATACCAAGTGTCTGTCTATAGGCATCGATATCACGAGACAGTATATCCCCGTGTGCCCTAGCGCTCACTACATGTGCGGGGGTATCAAGGTCAATCTCAACGGCGAGAGTTCCATTAAAAGACTTTATGCCGTAGGAGAATGTTCGTGCACAGGACTGCATGGTGGCAACCGTCTGGCCAGCAACTCGCTGATAGAGGCTGTGGTCTATGCAAAGTCTGCTGCAGATCATTCGATCAAGACGATCGATAATTATACATATAACGACAAGGTTCCGGAATGGAACGACGAGGGTACGATGAGTAACGAGGAAAAAGTGCTCATCGCACAAGATAAAAGAGAAGTAGGCCAGATTATGTCAAACTATGTGGGTATTGTGCGCAGCAATTTACGCCTGCACCGGGCATGGAAGCGACTTGACCTGCTGTATGAAGAGACAGAAGAACTCTTCAAGCGTGTGAAGCCTACCCGGGATATTTGTGAACTGCGCAATATGATTAACGTAGGCTACCTGATCACGCGTCAAGCTATTGAGCGCAAAGAAAGTCGTGGACTACACTACACGATAGACTATCCTAAACACGCCTATGACAAGAAATAATAATGTATTAGATATCTATAAAAAACGATAATATGAAAATGACTGACGAAAGATGGTTGAAGAAGGGCTTCATTGATGAAGCAATCCCCAGCGGCATAAATATCAAAAAGGAAATCCGCCGGATATGTAAAGAAAAAAACGCTATAATCATGGCTCACTTTTATACAGATGGTGAGGTACAGGACATCGCCGATTTTGTAGGCGACAGTCTTGCATTGGCGCAACAAGCTGCCAAAACTGATGCCGACATAATCGTCATGTGTGGCGTTCACTTCATGGGTGAGACCAATAAAATATTATGCCCGGAGAAGACCATACTCATTCCCGACCTCAATGCTTCTTGCTCACTGGCCGAAAGTTGTCCGGCCGATGACTTCAAAAGGTTTATTGAAGCCCATCCCGGGCACACGGTCATCAGCTATGTCAATACATCGGCCGCCGTCAAGGCTTTGACCGACGTGGTTGTAACCAGCAGCAACGCCCGCCAGATAGTGGAATCATTTCCCAAAGACACACCGATTATCTTTGGCCCGGATGAAAATCTCGGCGGATACATCAATAGCCTCACCGGTCGTAATATGGTACTTTGGCACGGTGCCTGTCATGTACATGAGAGATTCTCCGTAGAGAAGATACTAAAACTCAAACATGAATATCCCAATGCGAAAATACTGGCTCATCCGGAGTGCAAAGGCCCTATTTTAAAACTGGCCGACAAAGTAGGAAGTACAGCTGCCTTGCTTAAATTCAGCATCACGGACAAGGCTCAAGAGTTCATCATAGCCACCGAGAGCGGTATTCTTCATAAGATGCAGAAGTCAGCCCCCCACAAATTGTTCATCCCTGCCCCACCCGACGATAGTACCTGTGGATGCAACGAATGCAACTTTATGAAACTGATTACACTGAAAAAAGTATACAACTGTCTGAAATATGAATGGCCTGTCATCGAGGTTAACGCCCAGATTGCCCAAAAAGCCGTTCGCCCCATCAATAAAATGCTCGAAATATCCAAGCAGTTGGGGCTGTAGTTAATCGATACGGATAGATTATCAAATTATAACTTAAATCACCATTCAACAACATAATTATGCTATCAGTAGACGAACTTAACGACAAGTTGATTGACTTGGCTTTTAGTGAGGACATCGGTGACGGTGACCCCACCACTCTATGCTGCATTCCTGCCGATGCTATGGGGGAAAGCAAACTGCTCATCAAACAAGAGGGTATTTTTGCCGGCGTCAAGATTGCCAAAAAAGTATTTCACCGCTTTGACCCTGAGTTGAACGTAAAAGCATTTATCCGGGATGGAGCGCATGTGAAACCTGGTGATATTGTCATGAGCGTAAAGGGACGTGAACAGAGTTTGCTTCAGACCGAACGGCTCATGCTCAACATCTTGCAACGCATGAGTGGCATAGCGACCATGACCCATCGGTATCAGCAGGCCCTCATCGACGCCGGAACAAAGACACGTGTACTCGACACGCGCAAGACCACCCCCGGGATGCGTATGCTTGAAAAGGAAGCCGTCAAAATCGGCGGAGGAATGAACCATCGCATCGGTCTTTTCGACATGATTTTGATCAAAGACAACCATATTGACTTTTGTGGCGGTGTGCACAATGCTATATCACGGGCTAAAGCGTATTGCAAGACCAACCGGAAGGACTTGAAAATAGAGTGTGAAGTGCGCAACTTCAAAGAACTTGATGACGCTCTTGCCGAGGGATGCGACCGCATCATGTTCGACAACTTTACACCGGAGGAAACGCAGAGGGCTGTTGAGCGGGTAGCAGGACGTTGCGAAACAGAATCAAGCGGAGGTATCACTTTTGACAACATGATACCCTACGCCAAAGCTGGCGTAGACTTTATTTCCTTTGGTGCACTTACCCACAGCGTCACAGGATTAGATATGAGTTTTAAGGCAGCAGGGAGCGACAAACTCGTTATCAGATAAAAAAAGCCGGCACTTTTTTGAGAGTATTCTGAGCTGCGGGGAATTGACTTGCGTAAACCACGGCGGCATCCCAAGACGACCGATTCGAGGCACGACTTACCGGAATATCCGAATATATCGTGAAAGACCCGATAGCAGATCAAATGTGTCCATGGAAATATTAGTATTACATTTGCCATATAAATAATATCTAAAGTGATACGGAATGGATACAAAGACAATAAGAAAATCTACTTCTTTCAGATTGAGAACAGATGTTCTTGAGATACTAAAAAAGAAGGCCGTCTTGGCCAACAGGACTTTAAACAACTATGTGGAAAGCCTGCTCATCAAGGGCGCATATTCTGATGACCATAAACGGATCTGCCAGTTGCGAGAGCAGGGTAAGGCTGTGAAGGTCCTATACCCTTTGTCGGCGTCGGGATACTCTGGCCTTACTTCTTCCCTTGCTTCCTTCTGTGTCAATATCCTCGGACAGGAAGGTTTCTGGAAATGACAGATTGCTTGTTTTCAGTTTCCTTTCCTTACTTTCTGCTTTTCAAAAACTTCCGTGAAAATTCTTCAACCAGAAAGAAAAAATGTCCTGAATTCTTACTTACCTCCGTTTTTTCTTACATCTCCGGAACCCTGTTTTCCAATCGACGTTCCTTTAGGAGGCAACTACAATGCTTTTACCTTCTAAAAGCATTGAAGCCAGGGTACAAACGTACGGCGATTGCACCCTGAACGAACGTTGGTTACCGATCCGGAAAGGTAAAATTATGTATCAACAAATCAGAAGTCATTGATTCATAGCATTTTGCGGATATTCGCTGAGAATCACGTATTTCAGACCAAAGACAACCTGCTGGAAAATATCGCCGTTTTGAAAGGTCTTAAAAAATCAAAAAGAAAGAATACGATCGTATTTACTTTCATCATGTCAGTTTTATCCGGTCTGCTGTCGACTCCCCCTCCGGAAATACCAGGACCACTGAGAGAAAAAGGCTGCCCTGCCCTTCAACATTCTGTCCACTACAGGATGGAGCACAGATTCTAATTCCGCCAACGGGTAGTGAACATATTTGCAACTACCAAACTTTATCGCCAATTGTTGTGCACTTTGTCCCCACTTAGTCAGAGGCATAGTCCATTTCTTATTGATATTGCGGTATGCCGGAGATATACCAGTTTTTTCAAAGCAGCGTCATTCAGGAATACTCCTTTGGTCTTGGTAATCTCGCGAATTTGACGGTGATAGCCCTCCAACGTATTGGTCGTATAGATTGACGGATAACTTCTATATATTGAAAATAACTGGTGAGAAGTTCCCATTTATCACGCCATGATTAGATAACGATGGGATATTGCTCACCCCATTTCTTGTCAAGGTTGTCAAGAGCAACCTCTGCTCCTCCCTTAGTCTGGGCGGCATGGACAAAATTGAGAGTTTACTGACCATCCATCCATTTCCAGGCCTTGACTACATTCACTTTCCCTACTTCGGTATTGAATTCGTCCTCATCATCAGCAGTGATGATGAATCCCTCGCGCAACTGGAATTTCCGCATGGCTTCAGTCAGTCCGTCCATCTCTCGCTGGAAATTTTCATCATTGAGTTCATAACACACCTGTATCAATAATTCCGGATGGCTGGCAACGTCAACCGCGACGAAATCGCATTCGCCCTCTCCCTGCTCATAATAGATATGATCCAGTGCATATCGATGGCGAAGCCAGATAAAGACCATATTCTCCAACAGCCGTCCCTTATCGGGTGATCTTGACAAAGAAAAGCTTGCAGCCAGGCCTGTGTCATAGCAATACACCTTCTTAGGATTTCTTGCAGTGACCTGCAGAGAATCGCTATAAAGACCAATACTCCCGACGAGATAGGCATCCATCATATATGAGATATAATCAGAGACTGTTGTCGCAGATGCTACTCCGTATACTGACTTCAGTCGGTTTGCAGAGTAAGGCTTTCCAATGTTGGAAAGGAGATAAACGGCAAGTTGGCGTAGTGACCGCACATTGCTGACACCTTTGTTGACAGCAATATCCCGTACCAGGACATCGTCAAGGAGCGAGCTCAGTACGAGCGGTTCCTTCGTCCGAAGATACTCTGGGATGCCGCCCATCAGCAAATATTTCTGAAAAACCGAAGGTGAGTTCTCCATCTTTTCAAAAGTCAGGAACTCGGTAAATGAAAATGGGAACAGCTCATTCTGGATATGGCGGCCTGTAAGATGCGTGCCCAGGTCAACGCTGAGCAGCGTGGCGTTGGAGCCACTTATATAAATCGTGAAGTTTTCGCGAAGCAACTGGTGAATGAAGATTTCCCATCCCTTTACCAACTGTATCTCATCGAAGAAGAGCACCTCAGACCCTCTGGCCCGTATCTCCTTATAAAGGCGATTGAAGTCATCCTGCTCAAAACTGCTCAACCGAATGTCATCGAAGTTCAGGTAGGTCACATGCCGATATTTCCTTGAGTTGGCAATCTGACGTAGTAGTGTGCTCTTGCCCACTCTTCGCAAGCCAGTGGATGAATGGAAGCTGCTCTCTTATAATTTCACCATGGCGTGGCTTATACGTTGCTTCCTGTATATCAATTACCTGAGCTATCTGATTCTGTCTAAGCATAGCTAATTCTTTTTACTGGCAAATATAAGCAGAAATACAATATCTTCCAAATATAATGGAAGAAATCTTCCATTATAAATGAAAATAATTAGGATCCACTGAATAAGTTGATTTAATATTTATTTGATTGATTATCAGCAAGATACATGATACAATATTTGGTCAATTAAGGGAACATTAGTAACTTTTAGTGTTAAAAATAAGTAGAAATGAAGTTCAATTCACAAAACCGGGAGTTGACACTCGAGGCTTTCAAGTCTTCCCTGTAAGGGCTGCCCAAGACGAACCGCTGGGTGAAACTGGGCGACACCTTACCCAAGGATAAGATCGAAAGGATCTACAACAGCCGTTTGCACAATATCCATAACGGGACCTTATGGCAAGGAATGTGGGAGAGAGAAACGAGGTGGAGGCGACCTTCGGAACAGGCAAGCGGATATACAGGGCAAACAACATCAGGGCAAAACGTGCTGATACGGGAGCTTCATGGGTTGGCGCGTGCTACTTCGTGAAAAACAGAATGAAGTTCTTCAGGGAACTTCTTTATGCCCTTATTGAAATGATGGAAATCATCAAAATAATCCTAGAAAATACGGTAATGATTAGAAATCAAAGTCGGGTGCCCGAGAAAACTCTGTTTCTTGCCATCGGCTGATGAAAATAAATCAGCAGACCCTATATAGCTAGCTCATCACCAAATTGAAAAGTAACATGAAAGGAGCCCTGATATCCGTCTCTGACAGACTACTGCTCAGGAAGAGGATCTTAATCGAAACCATCAATGACGAGTTGAAGAACATTGCACAGATAGAATATTCCAGACACAGGTCATTTGAAAACTTCCTCGTCAATCTTCTCAGTGGTATTGCCGTGTATTGTTTCTTCCCTAAAAAGCCCGCCATTCAAGTACAGAAAGGCTCTGACCATTAATTGACTTTGTTCTAATAAGAGTCATCGAACTCACATTAGCTTAATACCCGCATTTCTACGATACAGTCATCGCAAAACGCTAAAACTAACCATAAAGATAATCATTTTATCCAATTCATCGCTTTCCATAATAGATAATCACAATTTAGTAGGAATAACAGTATATTTTTCATCCAATACTGGAAAGAATGAACATAAACTCTCATTTTGTTTTGATAACTTCAGCTCCAATCAGTTGATTTAGATGGGCACCCACTAAATCATTACTAAAAATAACTGGCCAATGATTTTCAAAAATTGGAGATGTAATATCAGCCATACCACTCATATTCACTTTATAAATCAATAACCGCTCCTTATCACATATACCCATCAATCTAGATCGGAGCATCCTTGCATAAGACAAGCATTGACGAAAAGCCTTTTGAAGTTCCAGATGAGAGGAAAAATCCAATTTTACCTCGATTACCATCGGAGCACTTTCAAAATGCCTTTCACCCACGGGGAAAAACACGAAATCAGGGATTGCCTTTTCTTGTCTTCCAGCTTTCAACATCAACTGACGTACCCAATCAGATTCCTGATACCCTATCATTTTTAAAAAAGGAATGAGGATTTGTTCTTCCACATCTTTTTCGTGCACAATCTTACCAAAGTCGAACGCTGTACCACTAAACAAATGAGGCAAACAGGAAATATCCCCTCCTTTTTGCTGAATGAGCTTCAATAATCTATCATAATCTTCTGCCTTAAGCTCAACCCCTTTGACCCCTTGAAGATTTTTGCGTACAATAGGAACTTTGGAGAAATACGGATCTGCCTTCAATTCCTTGTAAGTGATTTCCGGTATGGCATGACCGTCGCATATTTGTATCCGGTCATGATAGTAATCAAAGGGATTAAAAACACTTCCTGATCCTGCCCTCCAGATAGAATGAATATAACATCTTGGTGAAGTACAATACATCACCACAATATCTCCAGTTCGAGTGTGTTCATTACCTGCCCAAACCATAGACTTTCTCTGAACAGGGGAATTCTTAATCGCATCCAGCAATGCAAAATCACCACTTCCAGATGCACCCGTCAACCACACATTAACAGGTTGAGGCAATTCCTGAGGTACTTTATTTTCCGATTCCTCAAGAAGCACCCTTCCCCCATAGTCATAAATGCAGGCACAGACTTCCGCATCAGATAATCCATATTCGTTTTGAAAGTCTTTCAGGTTTTCACACAAATCATAATAATACAAGAGATAGTCTTTATAGGCTTTGGTGCGTGGAATCGGGGGCAGATCTATTCCCAACATATCACAGCTGCGTTGGAAAATATCAAATCGCTCAACCAACATCATCGGTTTGAAAAAAGGATCAAAATAATATAACAATAGAGACAAGAAATGTGCTGAAGCAGCCTTGGCTCTATATTTGTCTGAAGGAATCAACAGACTCCGAGGAGAATTATCAAAGTTCACATCTTCAGGAACCATCAAATTCCTGGATATATAACTCTCTGAGAAATCAAAAAACCTTATTTCATATTGCTCAACGAAATTTTCAAAAGACCTACGGTCTACCTTTTTTATTGGAAGCCACTTTTGATGTAAGAAATTAATGCAATAAACATACACCACAAATTGTACATTATCCGGAGTAAGATAAGGATCCCATCTTTTAAAAAACGAGGCAATTTGCCACACATGACCGTCTATGTCATTCGTTTCAGGATCAAACATCTCAACAGCATGCTTGCCATCATCCGAATTCTTATAGTAATTCCATAAAGTCTTATTCATCAGACAATAATTAAAGGTTAGTCGCAGAATTCAAACAAACTTGTCAAGTTCTCTTTACAAATAATACTCAGCCCCACAGTTTTCTTAATTAAATCTTCCCCGCGGTCTCAAGTTCCGTGATACTGATAGCGACAGAAAAAAGATACAGTGATACCGTTTTGTGGAGATTCTCGTCCAGTTCCGTTTCCGTATAACTCGGCGCACCATGCGACTCCTCATTGCGCCAGCCCCTCAAGTCTTCATAATATCGGCTGAGCTGGTCAAAACGCTTGTCCCTGTTCTTCTTCAACCTCCACAATTCCTTAAAATGCCAGGACGTATTTGCCAGTCCGCTGCTGTATCCCTCTTCCACAGGCACATCCTCACCATATTCCAGATAGTATATCTTCCGCAGAAAAGCCTCAAATTTCGTAGAAAGTTGCGAAAAATACAAAGCCTTATAAGTCTGGTCAAGATTGCCGCAATACACCGCATTCAGAGCATTCTTCGTAGACTGGTTCAGTCCATCGAGTTGCCGGGTTGTCGCCGTCCCCAGAATTACGAAAAAGTCATCCAGCACCTCTTCCAGTCCACGGTACACCGGTCCGCAAATTTCAGCAAACTCATCACTGAACTCGTCCAGCATCTTCTCCTTCAACACAGCCTCATCATACTCCGGCGCCCTGTCCTTATTGGCATATTCAGCAATAAAATCCACTATCGCGGTAATGATACTTTCAGAAAGAGTCGGACTCTTTTTCATCGCTTCCGTAAGATTGATATACTTACCGATTTCGGCCATGGTCTTCTGTCCGAACTTCTTTTTCATTTCCGCCATGATGGTATCCAAGGTATTTCCGGCCTGATACATCTGGATGACTTCGGGGTCGTTCTTCAACTGATCCGCAATGTTCTTGATGAGCCGGTCATTCTCATCCAGGAAACCGGCATAGGGCTCGTTGACCGTTTTCAACAAGTCTTCCAAAGTAATTTCATCCTCCTGCGGATTCAGCACGTCACTACCCTTCGGCGTCTTCAACGCACCATCCTCCTCGTCCAGTTTTATAGCCCCCTCCTCAGCCAGTTGCACCCGGTATTTATCCAAGTCAATCTTATTGAGCAAGTCAGTAGGTAAAGTATCCTCATTGTAGGGCAAAAACTTATAATAAAGTTTGCAGAAGATATAAAAGGCTTCAAGTTTGGGATCGATAAAATTCATGATCTGTGCCAGATACCCATATTGACGGATGTAGCGGTTGACCGACCTCCGGTACCGTGTCTGTTTATCCCGCTCCAGAGGTTTGACTTTCTCATCCGTGAGTTTGCGCATCATCGGCGAAAGCGCCTCTATACTCTTAAAGTCACTACCAGCCACCACCGTTGCCACCTTCTCTACCTCTTCCGGAGTAAAAAGGCCATAACTTTCAATGTCATTCTTATAGTCATAGAGGCGTTGTGGGTCATCCTTCCCCTCCAGATAAGTAACCTGATAGTAATCCTTAAACGCATCATAGACCTCCTTCTGTTTGTTGACAAAGTCTATGACCATCGTATCCTCCTTGTCAGGATGGCAACGGTTCAGTCGGCTCAACGTCTGCACACACTGTATACCGCCCATTTTCTTGTCGACGAACATCGTATGCAACAAAGGTTGGTCAAACCCCGTCTGGAACTTTTCAGCTACAATGAGGATTCTCTCATCCGGTTCCTCAAACTTCACCTTGATGGCATTGTCTCTGATGCCCCAACCATTCAGGGACTCCTCCGTATAGTTCACGCCATCTAGTTCCACCGTTCCGGAGAAAGCGACCAGCGTCTTCACCGTCCCATTGTACTTCTCCTGAATAATCTTATCTATCGCCCGTTTATAGCGCACGGCCTGCTTGCGTGAACTGGTCACCACCATAGCCTTCGCCTTGCCTTTGATCTTATAGACAGTTTTAGTCATGAACCAGTCCACCATCATCTTAGCCTTGTAGTCCAATACATAAGGTTGATCGTTAACATATTGCATCGCCAGGCGGAGCGCCTTCTTCTTCTCGTATGTCTTGTCCTTCGCCTCCTCCGGAGAAACCTTCTCATCCTTCACCAGTTCAAACATCGTCTGGAAAGTCGTGTAATTTTGCAGCACATCCAGGATAAAGCCCTCCTCGATGGCCTGTTTCATGGTATAATAGTCAAACGCCTTTCCATTCGGCTCCCCGAAAAGGGAAAAGGTACGGTCCTTGGGAGTCGCCGTAAACGCAAAGTAAGAAATATGCTTCATCTGCTTTCGCGAAGCCTGCAACTCGCTGAGAACATGGTCCAAAGGTGTCTCTTCCTCCGGATCATAGTCGTCCACCACATCTTCCAACTGGTCCTTGCGGGTCAACACCTCCTGAATATCCTTGGCAGCCTCGTTCCCCATCGCCGAATGGGCCTCGTCAATAATCACCGCAAAACGTTGCCCCGCAATCTGATTCAGATAGTCCATGGCATAACCGAATTTCTGTACCGTACTCACGATGATACGGCTGCCATCCTCCAGCGCCGAAGCCAGTTTCTTGCTCCCGTGCCGAATGTCATTCACCGTACCCGGTACAGTCTCAAACTTCTTGATGGCATCTGCCACATTCTTATCGAGTACGATACGGTCCGTGACCATGATCACACTGTCAAACACCGGAGTGTTGTCCGGATTCTGAAGATTGGCCAACTGATGGGCAAGCCAAGCCATAGAATTGGTCTTGCCGCTTCCCGCACTATGTTGGATCAGGAAGTTCCGTCCCACTCCCTCCTCCTTCACCTGCCGGATAATACGCCTGACCACCCTCAACTGATGAAAACGGGGAAAGATCGTCACTTGACCCTTACGGGTAGGAAACTGCTTGATGAAATGCTGAATGATATTCAAAAGCGAATCCGCCTTCAAGATTTCCTTCCACATATAGCAAGTGGCATAATCATCCTTTACCACCGGATTCTTCGTGTCCTTATTGAAAGGCAGGAACCGGGTAGCCTCCCCCTCCAGTCGGGTAGTCATCATCACCGTATTATTATCCATCGCGAAATGCACAAGACAAGTCTTGAGCATCCGGTTTCTCGCATCCCGGTCATATTCATACTGACGCATCGCATTCTGTACTGTCTGTCCCGTAGCCTCATTTTTCAGTTCAAAGGTCATGAGCGGCCAACCATTGATAAGAATACACAGGTCGAGTTCATGATCCTTGTCAGGACCGGTAGTCGAATACTTCATCTGGCGAACAATTGCAAAACGGTTTTGCTCATAGAGCCTTTGCGTCTCATCCTCCAAGTGCATGTCTGGTTTAAACTGCAGGAGCTTGAAGCTCACACCACTGAAAACCACCCCCTCCCGAAGCAACTTAAGATAACTTTCACCCCGGTCGATCTTATGGTTGACCACAGCAATGACTTCATTCACGCCCTCTTCTTCCGATCCGTAAATCCGAAGAAGTCTCCGCCAACTGTCTTTCTGGGCTTTCAGGAACCTTACCAGCAATTCACGGTCCACAAGATGTTCAATATTGAAATCTTTCGGACTCCTCTTCACATACAGCGGACTTGAAGCAAGATAGTCTGCAATATGTTGTTCAAAATAAGTTTCATTCAGTTTTTCCGGCATATCTTCTTACATTTTAATTCTTGGTTAAGCACTCACCTTCCTTTTTCCAGTCACCACCTCGCTAATCAGCGCGGTCTTATATTCCTTCAATAAATCTATCTTGCGCTGAGCCCTTGCGACAGCACCGTCTATCTTTTTACATTGATCATCCAAATAATTGGCAATGGATTGTTGTTCGGGGAGAGGAGGAACAGGAATTAAAAATCTTTTAATTATGTCTTGGCTAATATTGGGTTGTCCCCCACCTACTGCTTTAGCTATGAGAAATTTCTTTGCAGCAAGATAAAGTTCATAGGTGAATTCTGATGTCATTAATTTGGAATCTGAAAGGACACAGCATGCTTGATTTGTTGCAGTATCAATATGCAGTAATCCAACTTTACATATTGTAGCACCATACATTGCAATTACTACTGATCCAGAAGGAAAGATTTTCATATTGTAATCTTCAATGGCTTTCTGTGTAATTTGTTTTGCAGTATGGTCAATAAATCCGTCATTAAGATCACCTGTTTGCAACCAACATACCCCTTTTTCGGTATAATACTCTTTTTTGCTGGATAAAGGAGTTATACCACTGCTTATGGTCCTAAAAGCCAAACCTGTTTTCATGATTTCCCAATGTTCCGGAATTTCTCCGATCCATTCGATGCCTGAATCCTTCATCTTAGCATGAGGATCAAGACCTTTGGTTACGGCTTGGCTAATGACGGAAGACTTCAGTTCTTTCAATAACTCTATTTTCTTTTGTAGATTACTAATCATCCGGTCTATCAAATCGCACTTCTTATCAAGGTAATTGGCAATGGATTGTTGTTCGGGGAGTAATGGAATAAAAATCTCTTGTCCTAAATATGCCTGAATATTCAAATTTTGTATTCCAGTAGTCTGATTAAAATATAAGAGATTGGCACCTCTACTGTACATACAATAAAAGTAATAATATAAATAATTAGATGATATGTTTTTACGAGCTGAAATTAAACAAGCGAAATTAGAGCAAGTAGCTCGTAGATTACTATTTACTCTAACCACTCGTCCAACTGGCCATAAGTTCCCTCCTCCAGATTTTTCGATTATTAAATCACCTTCTTTTGATAACCTACCTTCTAACTGTTTAGAATCTATATTACGCATTGTAAGATTATCAAATTTCAAACAACCATGCACATAATCAAAATCAGAAATTCTAAAGCAAACAGTATCATTATTATCCCCTTTAAGATTATTTCCCCAAACACCAGAAACAGAGCGAGAAAGCATATATTTTATACGGTATCTTTCCCAATGTTCCGGAATTTCTCCGATCCATTCGATACCTGAATTCTTATAGTGCTTGTATCTTCTCATGACTTTTCATCCATTAATGCTTTCCAATCCTTTTCACTATCGGCATCCAAGGCTTTGAGGTCAGCCATAATTTCCTCCGTGGAACGTAAAGGTTGATACACATAGAAAAGACGGGTGAAAGGGAATTCGCACCCTATTTTGTCCTTGGTACGATCCATCCAGGCATCTGGAACAAACTTCAACACCTCACGCTGAAAATAGGTTTCAATGTTTTCCGTAAATGGAATATTCTCTGTATCCGTGAGGGCGGGATCGGGCACTATGGGACTGCTATCATCGAAGGGGTCTCCATGCACCACGGGAGCATCCTCCCGGGTCTCTCCCAAATGCTGGCGCACTTTCTTAATCTGAACCGCGGTCAACTTCCGAAATGCCTTGTCTTGACGAAGTTCATCAAAAAACGCTGCGTCAGTCCGTTCGGAATCAATGTCAGGTAAATCGGCAATGTGTTTGAAAAAGGACTGGTCGGTCTTTTTCAAACTCCCCTGTTGCAGAAGTTTTCCGATCTTCCGGGAACTGTCCTTGTACACCAAACGGAGCGGACGGAGGACGGTGACTTTAGTGTATTCAAAGTTTTCGTATGAAATGACCTTGGCAATAGCCGTAGACTTCCCGTCAATATCATCGGAAGCATCACGGTAGTTGTGGTACAATTCCACGATTTCCTTACTTCCCTCCCTACTTAGTTCGTAACGCTTCTTGCCCAGGGAATGCTGGAGCAGGGTTTCAAACTTGGGGTGGTTGGCATTGATGAAAAGCACCTTCCCCCGACGGGCCTCCGGCCGTTTGTTGTCGAGCACCCACAAATAGGTATTGATACCGGTGCCATAGAAGAGGTCTCCCGGCAGGGCAACGATGAGGTCCAGGAGATTTTGGTCCAGCAGATACTTGCGGATATTGCTCCATCCCGAACCGGCATCCCCGTTGAAGAGAGGAGATCCGTTGAGCACGATTCCGATACGGCTCCCCTCATTGGGGCGCATCTTGCTGATCATGTGGAGCAAGAACAACAGGGAGCCGTCACTGGTTCCGGGCAGACCGGGAGCGAAACGGCTTCCGGGGGTTTCAGCCTCATCCCTAATCAGTTCCTCGCTTTTCTTCCAGTCCATGCCAAAGGGTGGATTGGCCAACATATAGTCAAAGGTAGCTCCCTGTTCCCAATCGTGAGTCAAGGTGTTGCCCAAATGAATGCCACTGGCCTCATCTCCCTTCATGATCAAGTCCGACTTACAGATGGCATAGGTCTGTTCGTTAAGTTCCTGCCCATGCAGATGCACTACATTCTTTCTGCCAGTCAGTTTCTCCAGATATTCCTTGGCCACGGTAAGCATGCCACCCGTACCGCAACAAGGATCATAGACTGTATATAAATGGCCTTCCTGATAAATCTTCCGCTCTTCGCCACACATCACCAGGTTGACCAGGAGTTGGATAATCTCACGTGGAGTATAGTACTGTCCGGCCTTCTCATTGGTCGATTCCTTGGAATACCGGATAATGGTCTCAAAGACCGTTCCCATCATGTGGTTGTCTACGGACTGCATACTCAAGTCGGCCTTTTGCACAAAGGCTTCGGTCACCTTGTACAACAAGTGTTTGCGGGCCAAGGTTTCATAGATGGGACTGAGCCCCTTTTCTTGCCCACCCGTAAAGTTGTACAAGATATCCTTGATATTATCACTGAACCCATCTAAATAAGTTTTAAAATTACTTGTCAGTTCCGCAGGATTTCCCAACATCTTCTTCAAGGATAGTTTGGAACGGTTATAAAACGGTAATCCTCTGGTCAGGCGCAACGATTCGGAAATATATTCACTCAACTTATCTTCATCCGGGATGGAAGCTTTCATCTGGTTTTCTACCTCCTTGATATCCTCTTTTTTATCTTCCAGTACACAGTCCAGACGACGAAGGAGGGTAAAGGGCATGATCACCTGATCCACATCCTTGTCATTGTAATCATCCCGTATCAATTCCTTGATACTCCATATCATCTGGGCCAATTCTTGTGCAGTCATATTAAAATAAATATTCGTGCTGCGAATTTACTCAAATTTATTGAAAACCGGATACCAGGAAACTAAAAAGTTGTGCCTATCATTGAAAAACAGGCACAATTCAAGTCCATCCGACAAAAAAGGAGGGGCAAATCTGATTCTTTCTGGCAAGGTCACGGACGGAGGATAAACTGTTCTGCCTGCAACTTCTTGAGGATTTTCACCGAAGACGTCGATGAAGAATCGTAGTCTTCGGGGCGCATATACACATTCAACAGATAGGTCGTATCGTAAAGCGAAAACATGTCAATAACCGTAGCATCACTCAGTTTCAGGGCATCCCAACCGACCACGTATGTTTTGCCATCTGAGGTAAAGGATGTCATGACAAATCGCTCTGAAAGATAAGATAGAAATTCGGATGAATAGAGAATATTTACCTTGGAAATGACATCTACGAGTTTGCCGTCCTCGAATTTATAGGCTATATATTCTGCCTTTCCCGCATCATTGTAAATCAGATAGTCGGAAGTGGAACTGGAGCTCAATGTTCCTTGTGACTGACGGGCCTTGACATAAGCCTCATCACAGCCCCAGTTTACAATGGGGTCATCATAGAAACTGTATTTTCCCTTTACGGCCACGGGGATGTTGTACTTGCCATTGACCGTAACGGAGGTCTGGCCAATGTGAAAGCCCTTGACCTGGTTCTGTTTGGTGACGTAGGCTAAAAACTGATTAGAAGAGGTGATGGCGGTAGCCCCACTCACAGCAATGGAATCTCCTGCATAGAGTGTGATGGCAGAGGTGTCTACACCTGGATCGTCGTCACTGCCGGAACAAGCACTCTGGAGGTCCTCCCTATAATATCTCCTGTAAAAGTCACGGAAACACTCATCCAAAGTACGGTAACGAATCAAAGCATTCCTATTGACAGGCATAGCTACATACGGGAAAGTTTTTCTTGTTTTTTATCGAGACAATAAATCAGGAAATAGACAACAATATAAAGGAATCTTTAAATAAAGGTGTAACTTACTAAGGAAAATTTTGTCTTTTACAAATATTGTGTCAGAATGCCCCACACGGCCAGGATGTGGCACACCGATCCGCCAAGAACGAAAAAGTGAAATACCGTATGCATATATTTCCGTTTGTTAAGACTGTAAAACACTGCCCCAGTAATATAGCTCACGCCTTCTGCCACAATCCACAGCAGAGTTGCCAGAGAAACACTGTCCATCAAAGGTTTGAATACTACCAATATGCTCAGACCCATTCCCACAAAGCAGATGGTCTCTAAGTTGCTGTGATCTTTGAGATGAATAAAACTGATGATGGTCCCTGCCAAAGCACAGGTCCATATAAATATAAACATCGCCCATCCCCAATAGCCTTGTTCACGGAGTACTATCAGCGCTATTGGCGAGTAAGAACCCGCAATGTGCCAGTATATTGCCGAGTGATCCCATTTGCGCAGCCGCTTTTTCCATTTGGAATATGCTGACAGCGCATGGTAAATGGTGGAAGCTATGTATGACATCAACATACCGAACAGGTATAATATGATCCCAGCCGTGGCCCATCCGTTGCCGGCCCTCAAGCATCGTGTCAGGAAAATTGTCCCGGCGACTACGCCCAGTACGATACCCGCTGCATGCGACCACGAGTTCCACAACTCCTCCTTATGCGAGAAATATATTTTCGTCACCTTGTTCTTTAATTCGGGTGCAAGTTACGGATTTATTTTCTATCTCACAAATCCTTCCTTATATATGCGATAAATAATATGATACTTAAGGATTCCCTTACGCTTTTTATGATCTTTGCCACGATCTTACTGAGCAAAAAGCAATCAGTTCCATACTTAGTGTAGAAAACCATCATCCTCTGACTGCACGAGTTTCTGATTTTTTCGCCTTACCTGAAAGCAAAGTACACCGCAGCAATAAGGAACAAGAAGGACACGGCATGATTCCAGTGCAGACTTTGACCAGGGAAAAGGAAACTCGCAATGATGGTAAAAACCGTAAGGCTGACCACCTCCTGCACCACCTTCAACTGTACCAGCGAAAAGGGCCCGCCATTATCAACAAAGCCTATGCGATTGGCCGGTACTTGAAAGCAATATTCGAAAAACGCTATTGACCAGGACAATGTTATTATTCCTATCAGCGGCCAGTTGCTTGTTATTCCCATCTGTTGCAGTTTCAGATGTCCGTACCACGCCAGCGTCATAAAGAAATTACTACAGACCAAAAGCAAGATAGTATATATTCCTCTCATAAAGCTATTCTCTCAACCATAAATTTTCAATGATTATCCTTCCGGCCGGCAAAGGTACAACTTCCTGATGAAACCGGAAAGAAAGATAGCGAGTAAATAATTTCGCACAAAAAGTACGACTGTGGAATAAATTTCGTAATTTTGCGTCCTATATGGTACTGAATTATATTTGGATTGCATTCTTTGTCATTGCCTTCCTGTTTGGAATAGTCCAACTGTTCATGGGAGACACGACAATTTTTCAGAAGATCGTAGATGCCACCTTCGATTGCTCCAAGACCGCTTTTGAGACCTCCTTAGGTCTGACGGGCGTTTTGGCATTATGGTTAGGCATCATGAAGATCGGCGAACGTGCAGGAGTCGTGAGAGTACTGGCCCGCTTCCTGAGTCCGGTTTTTTCAAAACTCTTCCCCGACATTCCAAAAAACCATCCGGTTATCGGTTCCATCTTCATGAATATCGCATGCAATATGCTCGGCCTGGACAATGCCGCCACGCCCACCGGTCTGAAAGCTATGGCCCAGATGCAGGAGCTCAATCCCAAGAAGGATACCGCCACCAACCCGATGATCATGTTCCTGGTACTGAACACGTCAGGTCTGACCATCATTCCGACCACTATTTTAGCCTTCCGCTCCTCCTACGGAGCAGCCAATCCCACAGATGTTTTTATCCCTATTCTACTGGCCACGACAATAGCCACACTTGCAGGCATCATCATAACGTCAATCTGGCAAAAGATCAACATTTTCCAACCCGTATTACTGGCGACGCTCCTCGGGTTGATTGCCTTTGTAGGAATAGTGATCTGGGGATTCGGACAGATGGACAAGACTACCATGGCAAAGGTAGCTTCTGTCGCTTCAAACCTGATTCTGATATTAGTAATTGTGCTTTTCATACTGGCAGGATTCATCAAGAAGATAAATGTCTACGATGCTTTCATTGAAGGGGCAAAGGAAGGGTTTCATACGGCGGTGAGAATCATCCCTTATCTGGTAGCCATCCTGGTCGGAGTAGGCGTATTTCGGGCATCAGGGGCAATGGACATGCTGATTAACGGTATCTCCTGGTGCGTCAAACAGTTAGGATTAAACACGAATTTTGTGGGAGCACTGCCCACGGCCTTCATGAAGCCACTGTCAGGAAGTGGTGCACGAGGACTGATGCTGGAAGCCATGAAGAATTACGGTCCGGACTCATTTGTCGGCCGGTTAAGTTGTATCTTCCAAGGCTCAACAGACACCACCTTCTACATCCTTGCCGTCTAT
Organism: Segatella asaccharophila; assembly: GCF_054687055.1. NCBI lineage: Bacteria > Pseudomonadati > Bacteroidota > Bacteroidia > Bacteroidales > Prevotellaceae > Segatella > Segatella asaccharophila. The sequence goes on from NZ_BAACAN010000006.1 coordinate 175,620, forward strand.
TTTGGCAGTGTCAGCATCAAGTACACGCGCCATGCAGTGGCCTGCGGACTGCTTGCAGATCTGGCAGGAGCAATCGCTGCCATCGTCATTGCTTATATTTTCTTCGGATAATAAGGTTAAATTGTATTTTACAGGAAACAAAACAAAAAGAATCATTATCAAGATATGGCAAATCTAAAATCATTGGCCCAAGACACAGTCATCTATGGGCTCAGCAGCATTGCCGCACGTTTCATCAACTATCTGCTGGTCCCTATTCAGACAGCAAAATTCAATGCCGCTGGCGGGCAATATGGCATTATTACCAATGTATATGCCTATGTAGCCCTCTTTATCATCATCCTCACATACGGGATGGAAACGACGTTTTTCCGTTTCATGAACAAGGATGGTGTCAATCCTAAAAAGGTTTATGGTACCACCCTTTGGACAGTAGGGTTCACTTCCCTGCTCTTTATGATCATCATCACCCTGTTTAACGAGCCAATAGCTACCTTGATGAAATATCCGGATCATCCGGAATACATTCTGGTCATGGCCATTACAGTAGCCATAGATGCTTTTACAGCTATTCCCTTCGCCTACCTGCGCTATGCACATCGTCCGATCAAATTTGCAGTTCTAAAGACATTCAACATATCATTAAATATCATCCTGAATGTTCTCTATCTGGTCATCCTACCCCACTTCAAGATCAACCTCTTTGGCATTTATGATGCAAACTTCACATTGCATGTCGTCTGGATATTCTACATTAACCTTCTCTGTTCTGTATCTACCCTCTTCATGCTTTTCAAGGAGCTGAAAGGATTCGAATACGGATTCAACAACAGTGTCTGCAAGAAAATGCTTTCCTATACCTGGCCACTGCTCATCATGGGTGTAGCCGGACAATTAAACCAATGTGCATCTCAGATCATCTTTCCATATTTTTTTAATGGCAGTCCCGCTGATGCCCGCATACAACTAGGTATATATGGCGCCAGCATTAAAATCACCACCATCATGGTCATGATCACACAAGCTTTCCGCTATGCCTACGAGCCTTTTGTGTTCGGACAGTCAAGGGGCAAGAACAGTAAAGATCTTTATGCCAAAGCCATGAAGTTTTATATTATCTTTACGCTCCTCGCTTTCCTCTTTGTGATGGGTTATATGGATATTCTCCGTTATATTGTCGGCAAGAGCTATTGGGACGGACTGAAGATCGTACCTATAGTCATGTGTGCTGAAATCATGTTTGGTATCTATTTTAACTTAAGTTTCTGGTATAAACTGATTGACCGCACCATCTGGGGAGCTTATTTCTCCGGTATCGGTGCTTTCATCCTGATCGCCATTGACGTCATCTTTATTCCATACTTCAGTTATTGGGCCTGTGCATGGGCAGGATTCATTTCTTTCGCCGTCAGCATAGCCCTAAGTTATTTTTTCGAACAGAAATACTATCCGATTGCTTATCCCTTAAAAGATATAGGCTTCTATACTCTTATTGCAGCTGTATTGTTCGCCGGCATCAGCCTGAACAACTCGCACCTGCACACTTTGACGGCAATCATTCTCAATACCCTTCTGATCATCCTCTATATTATCATAACCATCAAACGTGACTTCCCCTTATCAGCCCTGCCCATTATCGGCAAGCACTTCAGGAAACAAGAAAGAAAATAAAACTCCTCAAGAATCATAAAAGAACAAGATTATGAAGAAATCTACCCTTATTATCAGCGTCCTCATGGCCATATCACCGGTCATGAAAGCAGATGAAGGAATGTGGACCCTCTACAATCTGCCAGAAGCTGTCTACCAGACGATGCAGAATGAAGGTTTCACCCTTCCATACGCTGACCTTTACCAAGGCGAGAACGCCTTGAAGAATGCAGTAGTCAACTTTTCCGGCTACTGTTCAGGTGTTGTCGTCTCTCCCGACGGACTGGTCTTTACGAACCACCATTGTGGATTCGAATCCATCAGAAGTCACTCTACCGTACAGCACGACTATATGCTCAAAGGATTTGTAGCCAGGACACGTGCAGAAGAACTTCCGAACGAAAACATGTTCGTAAGTTTCATGCGCAGTCAGAAAGATATTACGGAACAAGTCAGCCGCCTGGGGTATGACAAGCTCAGCTCCGAGCGCAAGGAAGCCCTGATCGACTCTCTGCAGAATGCCATGACCCACGACGTACAGAAGCAGGATTCCACCCTTCATGTCAATATCGATGCTTTCTATGAAGGCAATAAATGGTATGCCACCACCTATCAGGATTATCCGGATATCCGGCTCGTCTATGCGCCACCCCGTTCCATGGGCAAGTTTGGCGGGGAGACAGACAACTGGATGTGGCCTCGTCAGACCTGTGACATCTCTGTGTTCCGCATCTATGCCAACCCAAAGACCAACGGACCCGCCAGGTACGATAAAACCAACGTACCTTATCACCCCAAACGCTGGGCACAGGTCAGCCTCCAGGGGTATGTCCCCGGGGACTATGCCATGACTATCGGTTATCCGGGATCCACAGAGCGCTATCTTTCCAGCTACGGTATCCGGATGATACGTGATGACATCAATGCACCACGTGCCCAGGTAAGAGGAGTAAAACAGGAAGTCATGCTCCGCCACATGCGGGCCAGTGAAGCCGTGAGGATCAAGTATGACAGTAAGTTTGCCAGTTCCTCCAACTACTGGAAAAACGCTATAGGGATGAACAAGTGCATCGACTCAGTTGGCATTGTGAATATGAAGAGACAATATGAACAGCGCATCGCTGCCTGGCAGGACACTACTCACGCAGATATTCATAAAGTCAATTTTGCATTATTGAAACGATTGTATGCAAAAGAATTCAAACTGCAATATGTTTTCACCAACTGGTCTGAAACTTTCACGAGACGGAGCGATATAGAATTCAATACACGTGCCTTGAAGATCTATCGCGGCATGCCCATATATGGTCCCAAGAATCACCGCAGAAAGCAATACCAGAGATTTGAAGACAATGCTTCAGAATGGGATGAACCAACTGACAAAGAGATGATGGCAACGCTCCTCAAGAATTATCGTGAGCACGTCGACCCGGCCTGGTGCCCAGCCTTCTACAAAACCATTGACCAGAAATTCGGAGGTGACTGTCAGAAGTATGTTGACTACCTCTATGCCAAGAGCATCATCATGAAGAGTGGCACGAAGATCTATTCTAACCGCAAGAGCTACAAGAAAGACCCGGGAGTCGAATATGGAATGGATGTAATGGACATCTACGCGGACCTGAAGGAAAAATCAGGCAGTTTGGAAGACTCCATTGCAGAGCAGGAGAAATATCTCTGTGCCGCCAAGATCCGCATGGAACAAGATATGCCTCACTATTCCGATGCCAACTTCACAATGCACCTTTCTTACGGACAAGTAGGAGGCTTTGAGTTAGGCGGCAAACCATCAGGCTATTATACGTCCAACCAAAGTATCGTGGACAAGATGGAAAGGGGAGACAAGGGAGTCACAGACTATCAGGCAGAGCCCATATTCCACCAGTTGATGTCTCGTAATGATTTCGGACGTTATACCGATAAAACGACAAAAGACCTGCATTTGTGTTTCCTGACCAATAATGATATTACCGGCGGGAATTCCGGGAGCCCCGTATTCAATGGCAAGGGCGAACTGATCGGTCTGGCCTTCGATGGCAATTGGGACAGTCTTTCCAGCGACATCTGGTTTGACAAGCATCTGGCCCGCTGTATCTGTGTAGATATTCGTTATGTCCTCTATATCATGGATCAATGGGGACATGCTGAAAATCTGTTGCAAGAGATCAATCCAAAATAGGATACAACCAACCAGCCAGGGATTTATTAAGTTATAATCCAGAACAAAAAAGCGGATATTCCAACTCGAATATCCGCTTTTTGTTCTGCTACTCAGACACCGTAGAAATCCACTGATGTGACCGTCCGGATTCCAGATCCAGCAGGAATCGCTTCTTCTCTATCCCCGCGCCATATCCTCCTATCTTTCCACCAGCAGCAATCACACGGTGACAAGGAATGATAATTGCTATCGGATTCAGGTGATTTGCGTTGGCAGCTGCGCGGCAAGCCCGAGGACGGCCAGCTAAAGCTGCCTCCTGAGCATACGATACCGTTTCTCCATAAGGAATATCCTCCTGCAACACCCGCCATATCCGGCGTTGGAAAGGTGTGCCCCTTATAATATGTAAGGGTATATCGAAAAAGGAGCGTCTTCCTGCGAAGTATTCATCCAGTTCGCCGATCGTTTTTTCCAGAATCGACTGTATCCGTAAGGAAGATCCCTTATCAGACCCTTCCTCTTCCGAAAAAGCAAGTCTCGTTATTCCTTCTTCATCCGCCGTGATCCACAAAGGTCCCACAGGAGAATCATAAATACGAGTCAGCCGCCTATCACGGCTGGAATTTCTATCAGGCCCCATCTTTAAAAAGTATCCTATTTTACAGTCTGCAAAAGATCGTTTCCTGAAGGCTGTCAATCATCTGAGTTTCCGCCGGTTTCCTCCACCAGCCGCTGCACTTCATGAAGATCACGGGCGGGCAGGATCAGATCATGGTAATTTCCCCGGATAAATCCCTGGTCCTGCAGATGATCCAAGAGAGTTATCAACGGTGCCCAGAAGTTTTTCATATTATAAAGGATCACCTTCTTATGGTGATAGCCGATGGTATGTGCCGCCGCCACGGTAAAGAGTTCGTCCAGTGTTCCGATCCCCCCTGGCAGAGCGACAGAGACATCACTTTGAGCGACCATCAAATCCTTGCGGTCACTGAGGTTATCACAAGGGATCTCTATATCCACAGAAGGACTCACCGAACCGTTTTTCTCGACCCGAGTCGGTATGACCCCTATCGTCCTGCCGCCAGCGCTCTTTACCGCCTCGGCCAGGCACTCCATAAGTCCCAGATTACAACCCCCGAAAACCAAAGTATGTTTCTTCTCACCCATCCACTGGCCCAATTCCCGGGTCAGCTTAAAAAAGTCCGGATCAATGTCAGAATCCGCTGAACAGAATACGCTTATTTTCATTTACACGATCTCCTCGTCTTTTCTTAAACCTCATGATCAAGTCCAGTCTGCCACAATCCTGGCGATTGACTTGAATCAATTATAATTTTCAAAGATACGAAATTTATAGCACAGATAAAAGAAAATTGACAAAAAACTTGGTAAGCACTGTATTTTTTATTATCTTTGCGCCCGATTTAAACAAACACGAAGTTTGTCAAATAGAAACAGTGAAAGGAATGGGCGCCCAATTATGGCTGGGAGGGCGATTGTCCTTTCGCATAATTAGGTAATTAGATTGAAAACATTTGAAGAATTAGGCGTTAATGAGAATATTCGTCACGCCATTGAAGACCTCGGTTTCGAACAACCGATGCCCGTTCAGGAAGAAGTTATCCCTTATTTACTTGGTAATCAGAATGATGTCATTGCACTGGCTCAGACCGGTACAGGCAAGACAGCCGCTTACGGGCTGCCACTCTTACAGAAATTAGACCCCGATGTAGAAGGGACACAAGCTATTGTGCTCAGTCCTACACGTGAACTTTGCAATCAGATAGCAGATGATCTGAACTCATTTGCCAAATATCTGGATCATGCTCAGGTTATCCCAGTATACGGGGGAGCCAGCATCATGACACAGATCCATGAGTTGCGTCATAATGTCCCCATCGTAGCCGCTACGCCAGGACGTATGATTGACCTGATGAACCGCGGTGCACTGAAACTGGATCAAGTCAAGACCATTATCCTGGATGAAGCTGATGAAATGCTGAACATGGGATTTTCAGACAGCATCAACGAGATCTTCGAGCATTTACCCGAGGGCCACACCACCTGGATGTTCTCGGCAACCATGACCAAGGAAGTGGAGAAAGTAGCGAAGAACTACCTTCATGACTATAAAGAAATTGTCGTAGGAAGTCGTAATGAAGGAGCAGAGAACGTGAACCATATTTACTATATGGTGAACGCCAGGGACAAATACCTGGCTCTGAAACGCGTTGTCGACTTCTATCCCCATATTTATGCCATCATCTTTTGTCGCACGAAGAGAGAGACGCAGGAAATTGCGGATAAACTGATCCATGACGGTTACAATGCAGAAGCCCTGCATGGTGATCTCTCGCAGGATCAGCGTGATCTGACGATGCAGAAATTCCGCCAGCATACGACCCAGTTGCTTGTCGCTACGGATGTTGCAGCCCGCGGCCTGGATGTGGAAGACCTGACCCATGTCATCAATTTCGGCTTGCCCGATGACATTGAAAGTTATACCCACCGCAGCGGAAGAACCGGGCGTGCGGGCAAGAAAGGTACCTCCATTTCCATTATCCATAGTCGTGAAAGAGGAAAGGTACGACAGATCGAAAAGGAAATCGGAAAGGAATTTGTTGACGGTACTCTGCCTACCCCTGAAGAGATCTGTCAGAAACAACTCTACAAGACGATGGATGACATCATGAAGACCGATGTGGACGAAGATCTCATCGCTCCCTACATGGACGAGATCAACCGTCAGTTTGAATATGTCGACAAGGAAGATGTCATCAAGAAGATGGTCACCATCACCTTCGGACGATTCCTTAATTATTACAAGAATGCACCAGCTATAGAAAAGCCCAGTTCTTCCAGACGGTCCAATGATGACAGAAGAAGTGAAGGTGGCCGGGGCAGAGTATCCCACGGTCGGCGCAGTCATGGGGCTGAAGCCGGATATACACGTCTTTTCATCAATCTGGGTAAGGCAGACGGCTTCTATCCTGGTGAAGTGATGCAATATGTCAATAAGCATGTTCACGGCCGTCAGGAAATCGGACATATCGACCTGCTGAGTAAATTCAGCTATATTGAGGTGCCACAGGGAGATTCCGACAGAGTTATGCATGCTCTTGACGGAACCACCTATAAGGGCCGTGAGGTACGTTGTAATGCCGCCGATGAATCCGGTCATGGGAACAGTTACGGATCTGGCAGGCATGATCACAGTGACCGCCGGAAAGGGGATTATGCCAGAAACCGGCAAGGCAGGAAGTACGCTTCAGAAAAGCATCAGAGTACAACTCACGACCATAGCAGTGAGAAAAAAGATGACTGGCGTGGCCTGATGACGCAGGCACAGGATTTCAAGTTCAAGGATAAGGAACCTGATTTCAGTGAAGAGGGATGGGCAAGGCGCAAGCCTAAGAAACTAAAGGAATAACCTTTAGTTTACCCCCAAACTGGAAACCAAGAAGCACTGTACAGAAACAGATGATACCCTTCAAAGCAGGAAGGTAACAAAGGCAGAAGGCCGGATTTTGATCAAAATCCGGCCTTCTGCCTTCCAGAACATTTCCTGACTATCAGTCGTCAGGCAGGGTATTGAGTTGGTCTGCCATAGCCTTACCGAGAGCCTCGCATTGCTTCTTCGTGGCAGCAGAAAAGCCCTGGATCATGTCTACAGGTGTCCCCACCGGTGTAAAATGCAAGCGGAGGTCATTCCACTGCTTGATCTTTGCCACAGCCTTGGAAGCCCAGCAATAGCTTCCGAACCACCCCAGGTAATGGTTCTTGATATTCTTGTTGGCCAATTCAGCCAGTAAGACGTCCATTTCATGATAGAGTCCGGCATTATAGGTAGGAGCCCCGACGATGAGTCCGTTAAAGCGGAACACATCCCGCAAGATATAAGAATGGTCCGTCTTGCTGACATTATACATCACAATATTCTTGATACCGTTCTGGCTGGCAGAACGGGCAATGATTTCAGCCATCCGTTCTGTATTCCCATACATCGTTCCATAACAGATCACGATCCCCTTATCCGTCTCATATTTGGAGAGCCGGTCGTAGAGAGCCATCACCTGAGCGACCTGCTCATGCCATACCGGACCATGAGTAGAACAGATATAGTCAATCTTCAGTCCTGCCAATTTTTTCAAGGCAGACTGCACCGGTATGCCATATTTCCCGACAATATTCGAATAATAGCGTGTTGTCTCCAGATGGAAAGCGTCCATATCTATTTCCGAATCGATGATTCCACCGTTGAGTGCCCCGAACGACCCGAAAGCATCCCCGGAAAAGACGGCAGTAGTACCCTTCCGGTCCACACAGACCGTCATCATGGTCTCAGGCCAATGGACCATAGGAGTAAGGATAAAGCGGAGGGCATGCTCCCCCAGATCCAGCGTAGATCCCGTCTTCACCTCTATGCTCCCTTCCAGATTATAGAATCCTTTCATCATATTGAAAGTCTTACAATTACCGACAATCTGAATATCCGGGTAATATTTCTTAATCAGCGCAAGAGAACCGCTATGGTCCGGCTCCATGTGGTTAATGACCAGGTAGTCTATCTTACGGTCACCCAGGACATCATGGAGCTTCTCCATAAACTGGACAAAGAAATCAACCTCCACCGTATCAATAAGGCATACCTTTTTATCCACAATAAGAAAAGAATTGTAAGATACTCCATTGGGCAATGGCCACAATCCTTCAAAACGATCCTTATTACGATCATTCACCCCGACATAATAGATTTTATTTGTTACTTCAATCATAGTTTGTCTATCGTTATAATTTTATAGCTTTATACCGCAATACTCGTAACTATTCAGCCATTCATTTTATGCCACAACAGTTTCATCGCAAAGGCTCGCTGGCAGAGACTCCCTGTCATAATCACAAAGCAGGGGCCATTTCATCCAACTGATTGAAAATCAATGAAAAATC
>NZ_BAACAN010000007.1:0-184054 GCF_054687055.1 Segatella asaccharophila
TTTATAAAATGATCCGCTTATGTCCGGAATTACACGGGTTATTCTTCTTCTAAGGGCATAGGCTTTTTGACGAAGACCAGTTCTTCAGGCATCTTTAACCATTTTCGGTTTCGCGCAATCTTCAGGGAAGGCAACCATGGTTTTGGTCTTCTGCCCTTTTTTGTATATCATTTTATTCAATATGCAGTTGAGGCAACCATCCTTATTATGACCAACTTATGTATTAAATTATAACAAGTTCACTTTTTTTGAGTTTCTTAACAGCGTAATGTGCGATTAATCAAGGTCTTACTTGCTTAAGTCTATATTTTTTTGTATCTTTGCAAAAGTCACAATTGATAATTACTTCTGTTGTTTTTGAAGTGTTATCGTTCAAATAATGAATTGGAACTAAGGCGTTCAAGGTAATCTTGTTGGCATCCATTTCTGGTGTCAAAGTATATTCCTTTCTTTCTTGTTCCTAAAAATAGAGTAAGATGAAAAAAATAGAGAATATTGTTTTGTCATGTTTTTGCATTTTTATTTTCAATACATTAAATGCCTCGGCAAGTACTGGTAATTCCAATAATGTGGTTGATCATACAGGGACGACTTCAAGTTCCACGACTGATACTTCAAATTCCTCTACCTCAACGCAGGGCTCTGATATTTTCCTGACCAATAAAGATAATTCTGAGACCGTGAAGGGCAAAGCTTCAGATCCTTCAGAAAGTCAGGATGTGGATACTTTGGGTGACAATATTCCTGACAGTGTAGCTCATTTTGACTGGGCACGAGTAATGAAGGGCATTATTCAAGTTGAAAGTAAAGGGAATCCGCGTGCCGTCAGTGGCCTTTCAGTCGGTGTTATGCAGATTACGCCTGTACTTGTTTCTGATTGTAACCGGATATTAAGAAGGCGTCGGAGTAAAAAGCGGTTTTCTTTACGTGATCGGTGGAGCATTGCCAAATCGAAAGAGATGTTTTTGATTTTCCAGTCTTTTTATAATCCATTGAATGATATAGAGCGTGCAATTAGATCCTGGAATGGTGGCGCTCATTTTAGCATTAAGCGTACACAGAATTATTTGGAGAAAGTATTGGCTATCATGAAGGCTCTTTAATCTTTGAAAGAAACAATTTTCTTTCGTTCCAAAAGCGATTATTTATGACTGTTATTCTTTCTGTGCTTTTTAATTTACGTCGGAGAAAATATTAGTAATTTTATAAAAGATAGTACTTCTCTTCTTGGCATGATGGATTCTTTTTACTTATTAAGGAGCTTGTTTATTATATAATGTTAAATACATTACTTTTGTGGCAATTTTTATGCAATAAATTTGGTATCTTCGATTATTATTCCTACCTTTGCAACCGCAAATCAGAAATGAGATGTAACATATCGCGGAGTGGAGCAGTTGGTAGCTCGCCAGGCTCATAACCTGGAGGTCGCACGTTCGAGTCCTGCCTCCGCAACTGATAACTCAGGAGTCTTTTTAAAGGCTTCTGAGTTTTTTTATTCTCTAATTTTCTTTAAAACTGTGGAATATAAACAACAACAACAACATAATTGCATATCGAAACTTGTTTAGTTCTAATTTTTCCTAAAATAGGTGTCTTTTGCTTATTTTAATTTGTTTTTTTCGAAGAATCGGGGTATATTTGCACACAAATAACTAATGTGCAATTCTAAATTTACGGAGGAATAAAGATGTCCATATCTAAAACGAGGCAAAAGTTAGTAGATGTAGCCAGACAACTGTTTGCCAAGAATGGTCTCAACAATACGACGATGAATGATATTGCTGTAGCATCAGGGAAGGGGCGTCGTACGCTTTATACTTACTTTAAGAGTAAGGAGGATGTCTATTATGCCGTCATTGAATCTGAGTTGGAGCGGTTGTCAGATAAACTCGATGAAGTAGCATCAGAGAAGATCCTTCCTCAGGACAAGATCATAGAATTGATTTATACCCATTTGAGTATGATTAAGGAGACTGTGATGAGGAATGGAAATCTGCGTGCTGAATTTTTCCGGAATATATGGATGGTTGAGAAAGTCCGTAAGAACTTTGATGAAGATGAAATCGAGATTTTTAGAAAAGTGTATGCTGACGGGAAAGCTGAGGGAGAATTTGATATAGAAAATGTGGATTTGGTTGCTGATATTACTCATTATTGCATCAAAGGATTGGAAGTTCCTTTTATTTATGGCCGGTTAGGTCATGGTCTGACAGAAGAATCCAGCAAACCCATTGTGGCAAAGTTTGTTTATGGGGCTTTAGGAAAAAGAAAGGAATGAGAATCCGATCTTATTTTCTCTGATACGTGTAACATTGGAATATCGATTATGGTATTGCTTCTTGGGGATGAGGGGAATCCTTTCACCAAGATGCATCAGATAAGAATTATTAATATTTAATCAATAAAAATTTAACATGGGACTATTAACAGGTAGAACAGCCTTGATTACAGGGGCTGCGCGCGGTATTGGAAAAGCTATCGCATTGAAATTCGCCAAGGAAGGTGCAAATGTTGCATTTACTGACCTTGCCATTGACGAAGAACATGGTGGTAAAGGAACTGAACGGGATATTGAGGCGCTGGGCGTGAAGGCAAAAGGATATGCCAGTAATGCGGCTGATTTCACTCAGACTGAAGAAACGATCAAGCAGGTATTAGCTGATTTTGGAAGTATTGATATACTGGTTAATAATGCCGGTATTACGAAGGATGGACTGATGCTGAGAATGACAGAAGCTCAGTGGGATGCGGTGATTGCTGTAAATCTGAAGAGTGCCTTCAATTTCATTCATGCCTGCTTGCCTGTTATGATGCATCAGCGCAAGGGTTCTATCATCAACATGGCTTCAGTGGTTGGCGTTCACGGCCATGCAGGACAGTGCAACTATGCAGCTTCCAAGGCTGGGCTGATCGCTCTTGCAAAAAGTATCGGTCAGGAAATGGGACCAAAGGGCATCCGTGCCAATGCGATAGCTCCAGGATTCATAGATACGGCGATGACTCAGGCTCTGCCTGACAAGATCCGTCAGGAATGGGTAAGTAAAATCCCACTTCGCCGTGCAGGTACAACGGATGACATTGCTAACACGGCCCTTTATCTGGCCTCTGACCTTTCCAGTTATATTTCTGGACAGGTCATCCAGGTTGATGGCGGCATGAATATGTAATAAGAAGATATTTGATCGGTTATCAGATTTCAGGCTTGATCTGGTCTTTGTCTGATAACCGGTCTGTTTTATTTGTCCGATCTGTTAGCAAGAAAAAATGAGTGATCTGTTGTTAATCTTTAAAACCGTTCAATATTGATACCTGTTTACGAAGACAATCATATTATTATAGTCTCAAAAAAGAGTGGCGAAATCGTGCAAGGTGATAAGACTGGTGATATTCCTCTTTCTGAGACGGTGAAGACTTACTTGAAGGATAAGTATAAAAAGGAAGGAAATGTGTTTTTAGGAGTAGTACATCGGCTGGATCGTCCTGTATCCGGTCTCGTTGTATTTGCCAAGACTTCCAAGGCCCTGTCCCGTTTAAATATGATGTTCAGTAAGGGTGAGGTCCATAAGACTTATTGGGCGATAACCCAAAAGGAACCGGAAATTCCTGAACAGACTCTCACTAACTGGATTGTCAGGAACGAGAAGCAAAACAAGAGTTATGTTTATGATCATGAGGTCCCAAATTCAAAGAAAGCTGTATTACGTTATAAGGTGATCGGACATTCCGATCGTTATTGCTTGCTTGAAGTCATCTTGATGACCGGACGGCACCATCAGATTCGTTGCCAGTTAGCTCATATAGGTTGTCCGATAAAAGGTGATTTAAAATACGGTGCGAAAAGGAGTAATCCTGGTGGAGGAATAGATCTCCTGGCTCATCAGATAGAATTTATACATCCTGTGTCGCAGAAACCTATATCCGTGGTTGCTCCTGTTCCAGATAGTTCTTTATGGCAGGCGATTGTTCCGAAGCCACAAGGTTAGAGGTCTTTTGAATAAAATAATTAAATCCAAATCTTCTGTTTCTCGTCAAAGCCAATTACGGATAATGGCTATAGGCGGGATTAAAGTCCATGCTATTTACTGTTCTTATTACGATAACTATTTATCCTTATAAATTAGAAAAGTAGATTATGAATATGCTCGTATGATGAGATCCCGATCTGATTTCAAGCTATTCAACAAGGAAGATACTGCATCATCGTTGGATAAGTTGATTAGAAAATTATGATTTTTTCCTGTTTTTTACATCAAAAAATCCTTTTGTGAACCTTTGTGAAGTGATTTTTGTCTACTTGTGAACCTTTGTGAACTAAAAAATGCTCCAGGGTATGATAATTTAGTCTATTTTTGTTGTAAAGATTACGTTTGTGATTATGGTGATAAAAACTGAAAGATGAAGATTAAAGATTTGATACGATGCAGAGTAATGGTGAATTGTTCTTGGGTATCCTATGCCCTTTAATTAGTCTCTGAAAGGTGATAAATGATGTAATTCTGAATGCTCTAATATTATACCAGTTAAAATTATTCGGATGGAAGACAATTAGCTTATGACCCGATTCTATTATACCAGCGATGCTCTGATACCAATGATAATAATTTAATATGCAAAAAAATATTAGCCTTAATATGGTCCAGACACTTTGGACGGCGCATAAAAGTCTTCTTGAAGACAGTTTTGGCTGGCTTCATCCTCAGTTTCATCTCATGTCTTGGGCTCTCAGTTGCTTGAGTCTGAAGAAAAACTATGAAAATGTCGTTCTGTATACTGATGAGGAAGGGAAGCATATACTTGGGGACATACTACACCTGCCTTATTCTGATATAAAAGTGGTATACCAAGATCTGGAATGTCCACCACAGCATTGGGCTTATGCAAAAATAAAGACTTATTCAGCACAACTCAAACCTTTTCTGCATGTAGACGGCGATGTCTTTATATCCAGACGACTGGACCGTTGTATTGAGTCTGCTCCACTTGTAGCCCAGAATCTTGAAAAGGCTTCTTCCTATTATGAAAGAATGATAGAGCGGATTATAAAACGCCATCCGTACTTGCCTGTCTGCTTTACGAAAGAATTACATTCTGCCCTTCCTGGCTCATATAATGCCGGTGTGATTGGAGGAAATGATTTAGGTTTCATACATGATTATAGTATGTTGGCAATTTCTTATATCAGGAGGAATCATCTAGACAAGTGTAATTGTGTATCAGAAGATATAAATTATAATATCTGGTTTGAGCAGATGCTCTTTTATGCATTGGCAAAGGACAGACAGAAAGAGGTGACAACAATATTTCCTGATTCTGTACAGGATAATGGATATACATATAGTGAATTCTGTGATTTTTACAAATATGACCATTCTATACTTCTTCATATCATAGGCGGACACAAACAAAATGAGCGTGTTTGCAACATGCTTGCGAAAACACTCCTCAGAAAGTACCCAGATTATTATTGGCGCATCATTGGTCTTTTCCCGGAACGTAATTCCCGATTCTGTAATAAGGAATCTGGCAGGGATAAAGTTGTTCCCAGTATACGGAGATGTATGGCAGAGTATGAAAATGCCTTGAGCCAGAAGGTAAGAGAATGGAAAGTGCTTAGCAAAAAAGAACTTTTCAGATTGGAAAGAGGTAATGCTGAAAGCCTTCTGTTTCTTAATGCCGATTTGGACCATCAGCGCCATTATGTGATGGGCAGCATTCCTTATATTAGTTATTTTGAGATGCCTGATACCTGGCCGGAAGAGGCAATGCATTTATTGAAGAGAAGAATAGATAGAGAGAAAGACCGCCCTGATTATACGATAGTATGGTCACCCTGTCTGCTCGGAAAAGGCTACCGTGAATTGCTCGTGAATAATGTCAGTTATAATATACTTCGTCTGTGTGAAAAGGAAAGACCTTACGGTGAGGTGTATGACACGATTATCCGGCTCCTCCCTCCTGAATGGCAGGGAGACAAATATCGAGGCTACAGGCTGGTTATGAAATCTATGGAGTATTTGTTTTATCACGGATTATTGTATGTAAAAGACGATCCGGACACTTGAATGTTGGAAGTAATTATCAGAGAAATGTCTATAGAAATCATATTTCTCCTGACTGATAGGTTTATTCGGAGTTAAAAAAGCTTGGACGATGTAAATATATTTATTAAATTTGACACGGATAGTTTGAAATAGTTGTAGTGAGGTTGGTTTTCCTTAATATCAACTCAAAGGGTTCTTATGATTAAAAGGGGAGGGGGCATGAAACCTTGAATTTAAACCAACTAACAAAGCTTCTTTTGTGAGGCTGTTTAACCGATCTTTTATTAACTAATAACAGGTAATAACATGAAAAAGAATGATGAAAATTCAAAGTCATTGAAAGATATGACCCAATCAGATGAACCTGTGACCTATACTACAGGAGCAGGTTCCGGTCCAAATGATTGTATGACTCCTGAGTTTTATGACGTACTGTGTAAGAACGGGGCCCTAAAGAGTGCAGTCTATGTATGTGGTATAGGGTGGACCTTGCCTGAAGTTTCTGTAACAGGCAGCAGTTCGGATTCCGGCTCCGACTCTGGTTCAGGATCAGGTAGTAGTACAGGGTGTGGTAGCGATGTTTTTGGCAGTGGCAGCGGATCTGATACTGGTTCAGAATCTGGTTCAGGTAGCGGTTCCGGCTCAGGTAGTGGCTCTGTAACGGTAGGTGCTTTGACTTATGAGTCATTAGGAGAAGCCCAGAAGTATAATAATGTTATGGAAGACAATATCATCAAGGACGCTATATTTGGACTCTGGGATACAATGCTAAGAGGTGCTTCCTCCTCCGGTCGTGAGGAATCTGGATTCTGGCTGTATTATAGACTTAGTGATAAGCATTATTATATTGGTCAGGTTAAGTATGGTAAGGAAGCCTCTGGAACTGGTGCCTCCATGAATTTAGGCTCCTCTCTGCCTGAGGCCAACGGTGTTCCTTTTGACTGTGTTGCGATAGCCCCTTGTCATACTCATACATCAGTTGAACATGAGACAGGTGATATCGAAAGAAAACCTGGAGTTTCAACTCCTGATATGAAAATGCTAGAAGATATGTCGGATGATACCTATGGATATGTCGTGGATTATGACACTACTCATGAAGTTCCAGCCGGTGAAGGGTCTGGTATTCCCATTGCGATATATGTCTATAATAGAAATGGAGAGGTAGCGAAATATCCTCAAAAATAACGTGTTGACGGTCTTTCATTTCAATTGAAAGACCGGTCAATAGAGTAAGATGTGCATTTACCTAAATTATAATGAACTAATTACTGTAAGTATGAAAAAGAGAACCAAGATTTATTTTATGCTTGTGTTTTTATGTTTCAGCATAAATTACATAAGCGCGCAGACCTATTTGTCTTACTTGTCGGAACGGGAGCGGGATGCGGTTTTGGTGGAGCGTGTCCAGAATATCCTGAAGGATAAGTTTCCACTCTTTTACAGGGAGGATATCCATCCTTCCATCGTTGTAGACAGTTTTGCCCATGACAGTACTTTCTATACAGACGTCTCTCCACTTCCTGAAAGGTCTGACAAATTCTATAAGGTGACCCTCTATTATAATTACAGGGAGAGTGAATTCGGTTGCTGGGGGTTCACGGCCCAGGCTTTCATATTAGCAAAGACCGGGGAGCTCATTAACTTCCATCCGGGATTTACAGACCTCATATATCGTAGAAAAGGGGTAGAAAATCATCCGCATGTCTTGTCATTACGCCTGATGACCCCATTAAAACGTGACAGTATGATCCTCCATATCGCCCAGTCCCTTTTACGGGATAAGTTCTCCAGATATTATCGTGAAGATGTCATCCCGGTCATAGAGCAACGGGATTTTATGACCCGGACAGAAGACTGGATTCCCCAGGACAGCCTGGCTCCCAATAAGGTATGGCCCTGGGAGTGGTATTATAAGGTTACTTTGTACTATAAGCATTGGAAAAAGGAAGGCTTTATCCATCCGTATACCGCCCAGGTATATATTGAGGATTATGAAGTCCGTCCATATAAGATCAGACTCGGGGGTGAAAAGCACTTTAGAAGTCTGTTGAAGCCGGAAGAAAGGGATAAGGTAGTTGAGGAGGAGATGGGGTTAGAAAAATTGAAGAGATTAGGCAGGGGTCAGGATAACCTTGATTTGTGGAAGCAATTTATACAACAGGCCAAAGAAAAGAAAAAGAAAACCAATTTTGTAGAAGAGCCTTAGATTTTTTGTCCTTTGCGTAATCAGAATCAATGATATGGCGAAAAACGTAATTCAAACACATATTCATATAGCGAATTTTTTATGAAGAAGTTATTGTTTATACTCATGCTAGCATTTCCATTTGCGGGATATGCTCAAAATATGACGCAAGAGGAATTCTTGCGTAATTTCTATACCCGCTATGTATCCAATCAAGACGTGCAGTATTTGGAGAACCATCTTACAAAGGGTTGTATACGATACATCAGAAAAGCATCTGCCTTGACGAATGGTGATGAGATCGTGCGAGCTCAGGATCAGATAGATACTCGGATGCTACAGGTTTCATCTGTCGGTAAAGGCTGGTACTTAGTGAGTTATAATGGTAATCAAGGGCAGGAATTTGAATATTCCAATGCTATTCCGGTTAAGGTTATCCGTGTCCATGACAAGTGGCTTATTGACTCTATCATACCGGCAGATGACCCTGATATCAATGAAAGGAAAATAGAGAAGGTCCCTCCTCAGGTCAAGGCCAAATTCCAGGGAGGTGATAGAAAGTATGATGAATATATCCATAAGAATCGTCGTCCTGTGAGATGGGCTGAAGAACATGGCATCACAACTGTTCCCGTAGTAAAGTTCATTATCACGAAGAACGGCGAAGTGCGCAATGTCGAAGTGATGAATGAAGTAGCCCCTTCGATTGCCTCTGAAGCCTGTCGCCTGATCTGGTCCATGCCGAGATGGAAGCCTGCCAGACGTGATGGAAAATGTGTCGACTCAATCGTTTACAGGGCTGTTCCTGTCTTGTAAAATGGCAGGGAGACAAATATCGAGGCCACAGGCTGGTTATGAAATCTATGGAGTATTTGTTCTATCACGGATTATTGTATGTAAAAGACGATCCGGACGCTTGAATGTTGGAAGTAATTATTAGAGAAATGTCTATAGAAATCATATTTCTCCTGACTGATAGGTTTATTCGGAGTTAAAAAAGCTTGGACGATGTAAATATATTTATTAAATTTGACACGGATAGTTTGAAATAGTTGTAGTGAGGTTGGTTTTCCTTAATATCAACTCAAAGGGTTCTTATGATTAAAAGGGGAGGGGGCATGAAACCTTAAATTTAAACCAAGTAACAAAGCTTCTTTTGTGAGGCTGTTTAACCGATCTTTTTATTAACTAATAACATGAAAAAGAATGATGAAAATTCAAAGTCATTGAAAGATATGACCCAATCAGATGAACCTGTGACCTATACTACAGGAGCAGGTTCCGGTCCAAATGATTGTATGACTCCTGAGTTTTATGACGTACTGTGTAAGAACGGGGCCCTAAAGAGTGCAGTCTATGTATGTGGTATAGGGTGGACCTTGCCTGAAGTTTCTGTAACAGGCAGCAGTTCGGATTCCGGCTCCGACTCTGGTTCAGGATCAGGTAGTAGTACAGGGTGTGGTAGCGATGTTTTTGGCAGTGGCAGCGGATCTGATACTGGTTCAGAATCTGGTTCAGGTAGCGGTTCCGGCTCAGGTAGTGGCTCTGCAACGGTAGGTGCTTTGACTTATGAGTCATTAGGAGAAGCCCAGAAGTATAATAATGTTATGGAAGACAATATCATCAAGGACGCTATATTTGGACTCTGGGATACAATGCTAAGAGGTGCTTCCTCCTCCGGTCGTGAGGAATCTGGATTCTGGCTGTATTATAGACTTAGTGATAAGCATTATTATATTGGTCAGGTTAAGTATGGTAAGGAAGCCTCTGGAACTGGTGCCTCCATGAATTTAGGCTCCTCTCTGCCTGAGGCCAACGGTGTTCCTTTTGACTGTGTTGCAATAGCCCCTTGCCATACTCATACATCAGTTGAACATGAGACAGGTGAAATAGAAAGAAAACCTGGAGTTTCAAACGAGGATATGAAAATGCTAGAAGATATGTCGGATGATACCTATGGATATGTCGTGGATTATGACACTACTCATGAAGTTCCAGCCGGTGAAGGGTCTGGTATTCCCATTGCGATATATGTCTATAATAGAAATGGAGAGGTAGCGAAATATCCTAAAAACTAACGTGTTGACGGTCTTTCTTTTCAATTGAAAGACCGGTCAATAGAGTAAGATGTGTATTAGCTTAAATTCATAATGAACTAATTACTGTAAGTATGAAAAAGAGAACCAAAATTTATTTTATGCTTGTGTTTTTATGTTTCAGCATAAATCACATAAGCGCGCAGACCTATTTGTCTTACTTATCGGAACGGGAACGGGATGCGGTTTTGGTGGAGCGTGTCCAGAATATCCTGAAGGATAAGTTTCCACTCTTTTACAGGGAGGATATCCATCCCTCCATCGTTGTAAACAGTTTTGCCAATGATAGTACATTCTATACAGACTCTAATGACATTTCTCCACATCCTAAATTGTCTGACAAATTCTATAAAGTGACCCTCTATTATAGTAACTGGAGGATGGAATCCGGTTGGGGTAACTTTACAGCCCGGGCTTATATATCTGTAAAGACTGGGGAACTCATTAATTTCCATCCGGGCTTTATAGACCTCGTATATCGTAGAAAAGGAGTAGAAAATCATCCCCATGTCTTGTCATTACGCCTGATGACCCCATTAAAACGTGACAGTATGATCCTCCATATCGCCCAGTCCCTTTTACGGGATAAATTCTCCAGATATTACCGTGAAGATGTTATTCCGGTCATAGAGCAACGGGATTTTATGACCCGGACAGAGGACTGGATTCCCCAGGACAGCCTGGCTCCCAATAAGGTATGGCCCTGGGAGTGGTATTATAAGGTTACTTTGTACTATAAGCATTGGAAAAAGGAAGGCTTTATCCATCCGTATACCGCCCAGGTATATATTGAGGATTATGAAGTCCGTCCATATAAGATCAGACTCGGGGGTGAAAAGCACTTTAGAAGTCTGTTGAAGCCGGAAGAAAGGGATGAGGTGGCAAAGCAGGAGAAGATATTAGAAGAATTGAAGAGATTAGGCAGGGGGCAGGATATCCTTGATTTGAGGAAGCAATTTATACAACAGGCCAAAGAAAAGAAAAAGAAAACCAATTTTGTAGAAGAGCCTTAGATTTTTTATCCTTTTCGTGATCAGAATCAATAATATGGCGAAAAACGTAATTCAAACACATATTCATATAGCGAATTTTTTATGAAGAATTTGTTGTTTATACTCATGCTGGCATTTCCATTTGCGGGATATGCTCAAAATATGACGCAAGAGGAATTCTTGCGTAATTTCTATACCCGCTATGTATCCAATCAAGACGTGCAGTATTTGGAGAACCATCTTACAAAGGGTTGTATACGATACATCAGAAAAGCATCTGCCTTGACGAATGGTGATGAGATCGTGCGAGCTCAGGATCAGATAGATACTCGGATGCTACAGGTTTCATCTGTCGGTAAAGGCTGGTACTTAGTGAGTTATAATGGTAATCAAGGGCAGGAATTTGAATATTCCAATGCTATTCCGGTTAAGGTTATCCGTGTCCATGACAAGTGGCTTATTGACTCTATCATACCGGCAGATGACCCTGATATCAATGAAAGGAAAATAGAGAAGGTCCCTCCTCAGGTCAAGGCTGAATTCCAGGGAGGTGATAGAAAGTATGATGAATATATCCATAAGAATCGTCGTCCTGTGAGATGGGCTGAAGAACATGGCATCACAACTGTTCCCGTAGTAAAGTTCATTATCACGAAGAACGGCGAAGTGCGCAATGTCGAAGTGATGAATGAAGTAGCCCCTTCGATTGCCTCTGAAGCCTGCCGCCTGATCTGGTCCATGCCGAGATGGAAGCCTGCCCGGCGTGATGGAAAATGTGTTGACTCAATCGTTTACAGGGCTGTTCCTGTCTTGTAAAATGGACAAATAAGATTTCATACGGAGAAAGGTAATCTTATAACTGTAACAGGCCTTCTTGTTTTGTAGAAGGCCTGTCTTTGAACAAGACTCTACGAACTTTTGTGCCGATTATCATAAAATCTCCTAAATAAGAAATTTTATTATGTAATTATTTCTATCTTTCCGAAAAAATGCTTTACTTTGCAATAGATAAACCTGATTGATTCTTTATCTTGAATTTTCTTCAGGTCTCATTACTGCTTATGAAAAAAGTTCTGAAAGGGATCATTATAACGATTTTGGGAGTAGCGCTGTTATTTGTCCTCCTTACAGTTTTGTTATATTTCCCTCCTGTACAAAACTTTGTTGTACATCAAGTAGCTTCATATGCGTCAAGGAAGACGGGTATGGATATTTCCGTTCATCGTGTCAACCTGGTGTTCCCTCTTGATCTGGGGATTGACGGGGTAAAGATTATTCAGCAGAATGATTCTGTTCCTCAGGAAAAAGATACCGTTGCAGATATTGACAGGACTATTGCTGATGTGCAGTTAATGCCCCTTTTCCATGGCCGCGTAATGGTAGATGAGTTGAGTTTCAGAAGGATGAAAGTCAATACAACTAATTTTATCCATCAAGCACGTATACGAGGAAATATCGGGAAACTCCAGCTTCGTTCTCATGGAATAGACTTGGATATGAAGCATGTCAATGTCAATCATTGTGAGATTTCTGATGCAGATATTGATGTAGCTTTGAGTGATACCGTCCCTCCGGATACGACACCTAATACGAATCACTGGAAGATTAATATTCATCGTTTCCATGCCCATCATACACTTTTCACATTGCATTTGCCGGGCGATTCCATGAGGGTAACAGCAACATTTGGGGATCTGACGGCTCATGAAGGGTATATGGATCTTTTCCGGAGTTTATATTCGGCAGGGTCATTAAACTGGCAGAGAGGTTCTCTCCGTATGGATCGTCCCTTTGAAGTTTATGCGCAGGGGAACGGACTGGATTTCAATCATCTCTTCTTGGATAATATGGCTTTTGATGCCCGACAGTTCCGCTATGTCAGTGACAGCCTGAATATACAAGTACTCGAATCTCATTTTAAAGAGCAGAAAAGCGGAATCATCATTCGTTCATTCAAGGGCTCTCTGGCTTTAGACTCTTTAAAGTTCAGAATGCCAGACCTTTATTTGCTGACACCGGAGTCAGAGTTACAGGTGCGGATCAACATGGATCTGAATGCCTTTGCCGATCATCATCCAGGGATTCTGGACGCTTCCCTTCATGGCTCGTTCGGGAAACAGGACTTAATGCGCTTTATGGGTCAGATGCCTGTGACCTTCCGACGCTTGTGGCCCAACTATCCCCTGAGCGTGCAGGGTTCTTTGAGAGGCAATGGAAGATATGCTCTTTTCAGTGGGCTGACCGTTACTCTCCCAACGGCGTTCCATTTACATGCCAATGGCTATCTGGCGTCATTGACCGATATGAAACGTTTCCGGGCGAAGGTCAGATTAGATGCACATACTTATCAGATTCGTTTTCTAACGGCCTTATTGGATCCTTCTATAACTGCTAAAATCAATATTCCTGATGACATCGGCATCCAGGGCTTATTTACTGTTGACGGGAAGCAGATCGGCGGAGATTTTATGGCTTCTCAAGGTGGGGGAAGCCTGAGAGCGAAAGGAGCCATTAATGTCAGCCGGATGAGCTATCATGCCAGTTTAGTAGCCCGGAACTTGCCTTTACAGCATTTTATCCCTCATCAGGGTTTGCATCCTTTTTCCGGGGACATCGTTGCCACTGGGAAAGGTACGGATATTTACTCTTCGCATACAAGCCTGAAGGCCAGAGCACGGGTACTTAAATGCACCTTTGGCGGATATGATTTCAGCGGGATCATGGGGCATGCCGTACTTTCAGGAGGAAGGATCCACGCTTATGTCGACAGTCATAATCCATTATTGATTGGAACAATTGACTTGCGTGGCCGGACGAGTATACAACCGATAGAAGCATCTGTGAATGCCGACCTGAGCAAGATAGACCTTTATCATTTGAAAATTGCTGATACGCCGATAACGGCGGGATTCAAGGGAGAGGTCCATCTGGCTACAGACCAGCGGGACTATATCATGACAAAGGGACTGGTGAGTAATCTTGTCTTCAGCAATGGGAAAAAGACCTATCGTCCGGAGAATATTAATCTGGATATTCTTTCGCACCGTGATTCTACCCATGCCTTTGTAGATTGTGGTAATTTTCATCTGAATATGGACGGTAGAGGGGGATATAAGCAACTTCTCAGTCAGGTGAGATATTTGAAAAAAGAGGCTTTAAAACAATTTGAGGCCCGCCATATTGATCAGAAAAGCTTATATCACCGGTTCCCGTCAGTTCATGTCTATATGACATCCGGTAACGATAATTTCTTCTATCATGTCCTTGAACATTATGGCTATCATTTCAAGAGTGTGGAGATGGATTTGACCTCCTCACCTGTCAAGGGCCTGAACGGTTATATGGATTTAGACTCGCTGGCTTTCAATAAGGTCCGTCTGGATACGATCCAGGCCTTAGTCAATACGGAGAATGACGTGATCGGATACCGCCTGAAGGTGGCTAATAACAAGAATAATCCTCAATATACTTTCAAGGCTCTGGCCAGTGGAAACCTTACGGAGCAGGGATCAGATATACGCACTAAACTTTATGATGAAAAAGGCAGGCTGGGGATTGATGCGGGATTGTCTGCCTTGATGGAACAGCATGGTATCCGTATCCGGCTGACGGATACCCATCCACTTCTCGGCTATCGGCATTTTACCGCAAATGAAGATAACTTCGTCTTTCTGGGAGATAACCGGCGTATCTCTGCCAATATGGTACTGAAAGGCCCTGATGGGACAGGAGCCCAACTCCTTTCTAATGATGACAATGCCGAGGCCTTGCAGGACCTGACGCTCAGCCTCAATCACCTGCAACTGGAAAAGCTTTTCCGTATACTTCCTTACACCCCGGATCTTTCCGGCGTGATGGATGGCGACTTCCATGTCATCCAGACGAAAGACCAGTTGTCGGTTTCCTCTGATATTGATGTCAAGAATATGATCTATGATAAATGCCCGATGGGGGACATTGGCACCGAATTCGTATATGTTCCGAAAGAAGATGGCTCTCACCAGGTAAATGGTATTCTGCTTAAAGACGGGCAGCAGGTGGCAACAATAGATGGCACTTATCATTCTCAGGGCGAAGGTTATCTGGATGCAAAATTGGGATTAGAGAAGGCACCGTTGCAACTTCTCAATGGATTTATTCCTGAGCAACTCTTTGGCTTTAAAGGTTATGGAGAAGGAAACCTGACCGTAAAGGGTACATTAAGCAAACCCGTTGTGGATGGAGAAGTCTATCTGGACTCTTCTTATATATACAGTGAGCCATACGGCGTGTCCATGCGTTTTGCCAATGATCCTGTCCGGATCGTAGGAAGTCATTTGCTCTTTGAAAATTTTGAGATGTTTGCCTATAATAACAGTCCGCTTGATATTTCCGGAGACTTTGACTTCTCGGATTTGAATCGGATGCTGCTGAATATCCGCATGAGGGCCCATAACTTTGAGTTGATTAATGCAAAAGAGAATCCCCGGTCCACAGCCTATGGAAAAGCCTTCGTGGACTTTTTCGGATCAATGAACGGTCCGGTGGACAACCTCAAGATGCGAGGGATGGTCAATGTCCTGGGGGCTACGGACATGACCTATATCCTGAGGGAATCGGAACTTACGACAGATAATGAACTGGATGAACTGGTGAAATTCACGGATTTTAAGGACTCGACCGCGACGGTCATTAATCGTCCAAAGCCCCAGGGATTAGATATGACTCTGGGTATCAAGGTAGATGAATCAGCTCATATCCTATGTTCACTTAATGCGATACATTCCAACTATATAGATCTTGAAGGTGGCGGAGATCTGACGATGACTTATAATCCTCTGGATCATCTGCGCCTGACTGGTAAATATACATTGAATAACGGTGAGATGAAATATTCTCTTCCGGTTATCCCTTTGAAAACCTTTACCATTCAGAACGGCAGCTTTATCCAGTTTACCGGTGATCCGATGGATCCGAAATTGAATATTACGGCCACAGAGCCTGTTACTGCTTCAGTGAGTGAAGGGAAAGACCTGGGTAGGTCCGTCAATTTCGTCTGTGGGGTACAACTCTCCCAGACACTGCAGAAGATGGGAATACAGTTTGTTATCAGTGCTCCCAGTGATATTTCCCTTCAAGATGAGTTGAATACGATGTCAATAGAAGAGCGTGGTAAAATTGCTGTTACCATGCTGGCTACAGGAATGTATATGACCAATGGGAATACCAGTAAGTTTACGATGAACAGTGCCTTAAGTTCTTTCCTGAACAGTGAGATCAATATGATCGCGGGCAATGCTACTCGCTCGCTTGGGCTTGATCTGGGAATGACTGTGAACAACTCAACGAATTCGGCAGGAGAGTTGCATACGGACTATAATTTTAAATTTTCAAAGCGTTTATGGAATAACCGCTTGAGTTTTATAGTAGGAGGCCAACTGTCATCCGGCGCAGAGATTGACCAGAACAGGCGTAATGACTCCTTCTTCAATAATGTGGAACTGCAATATCGGTTGAATCAGAATTCCAGTCAGTATCTCAGGGCTTATTATAATAATAATTATTATGACTGGCTGGAAGGTCAGATCGGCGAATATGGCTTCGGTTTTACCTGGAAAAGGAAATTACAGCATTTTAAAGATATTTTTAATTTCAAGTCAGACAGTCCCGTGATCGGACCTTTTGTGCGTAATGCGAAAAATGGAGCGAAGGTTGTTAAAAAAGATTCGGCTGCAAACCAGGAAAAACCATGATATGAGTTATGAAGAGATGAATAGAAGAGGATACAGAGGCAGAAAATACAGAACAATTTTGGGGTTCATAGCTGGAATACTATGGAGCCTCCTGGTGTGTGCATGTTCTACTACATCCGCTATACCTCAAGGAGAACAACTCTTTGCAGGATTGGATAAAATAGAATATAAGAATTCGGATAGGAGCAAGTATACTGCTGAGACACAGAATGAGATGGAATCGATATTGGCATCAGCACCTACCGGTTCCTTATTAGGAAGCAGTTATTATCGTACGCCTTTTCCGATAAGACTTTGGCTATGGAATGACTTTGCCCGAAGTAATAATGTGGTGGGGCAGTGGCTTGCCAGAACCTTGGGATCTGTACCCAAGTTGATGAGTAATGTGAATCCTCAGCTCCGGATCCAGGTGGCAGAGAACCAGTTAAGAAAATTCGGCTATTTTGACGGGAAAGTTATGTATAAAGTGAAGACGATGCGCAATCCCAAGGTGGCAAAATTGGATTATACTGTTGACATGGGACATCTGTGGACAATAGATTCTTTACGATATATAGGTTTCTCAGCCCTTTCTGACAGTTTGCTGAGAAACCATATCTCTGAGGCTGTCATCAAGAAAGGTGATCCTTTCAATGTTCCTGATCTGGAGGCCGAACGAGAGCGCATATCCCGTCTGTTCCGAAACCGTGGATATTACTATTACCAGAGTAATCTGGCCTCTTATGTAGCTGATACACTTCATAATAAAGGAAGAGTGCAATTACGCTTTGTCTTATCTGACAGTCTGGAGGAGAAGACAAAAAAGCAGTGGTATATCGGCAATATCAATATTAACCTTCGCAAGCAGTTCCGGGACAGCCTCCAGAACGTCAGGAAGCACCGTAATTTCATTGCTCATTTCAACGGAAAACATTCACCTCTTCGCACGAGTGTCCTTTCTAAAGGATTGAAATTACAGAGTGGGCATCTCTATAATGCAGATGCAGAATACCAGACAAATAAATATTTCCAAAGCACAGGACTGTTTAGTAATTCTTCCATGACTTTTACTCCCCGTGATACGTCTGCCAGTTGTGATACTCTGGATATGAATATGGATATGCTCTTTGACAAGCCATACGACTTCTATGTAGAAGCAAACGGAAAAGGAAAGACCACGGGCCTTATGGGACCGGAACTGGTCCTGGGGTTTACGAAACGCAATGCTTTACGAGGAGGTGAGAAACTGAACATGAACCTTCATGGATCGTATGAGTGGCAGACAGGGCATAAGAATGAAGGCAGCTCTTCGGGAGTCAATTCATACGAATATGGAGGCGATGTATCCATCGTCATGCCACAACTTCTGACCCCCCAAAGTTTCTTCCGCTATTTTGCCACGGGACGCCACCGCCATCATCATTCTCAGACATCTTACGTGCAGACCCCGACAACAACGATAAAGGCTTCCATGAATATCCTGAACAGAGCGGGTTATTTCAGGCGTCATGTCGTTTCCGGAGAATTGACTTATGACTGGATGCCGACCGTACAGTCCCATTTCTCCTTTACACCGATCTCTATTTCTTATGAATATATGAATAGCAGGACGGCTAAGTTTGATTCTCTCTTGAGTTATAATCCCTACCTCCAGATCTCCATGCGCGATCAGATGGTTCCTAAGATGAGCTTTACTTATACGTATACCAGTAAGCCCTCTTATCTGAGCCCGATTACCTGGTCGACGACTGTGAGTGAGGCTGGGAACATACTTTCATTGGGATATTTGGCGGCAGGGCAGAAGTGGAGTGAGAAAAACAAGAAGATGTTCAAGAATCCTTATGCACAGTTTCTGAAGGTAGAGACGGATCTGGTGAAATACTGGAGATTTTCTGGTTATTCTACTCTTGTGGGGCATCTTGCCGGTGGTGTAGCCTGTGCTTATGGCAATGCTACCGAAATCCCTTATTATGAACAGTTCTATGTAGGGGGAGCTAATAGTGTACGGGCTTTTAATGTGAGAAGTATAGGCCCCGGTAAATTCGTCCCCCAGGATTCCCGGTATTCCTATATTGACCAGACTGGTAATGTCAAATTCCTGGCTAATTTGGAGTATCGTCCCCGGCTTTTGGGAAATCTTTATGGAGCACTTTTCATGGATGCAGGGAATGTATGGAATCTCAAGGAAAATGACCGTCAGCCAGGAGGGGAATTTGAATTTGGCAATTTCTTCAAACAGTTGGCTGTAGGTACTGGAGTGGGCATCCGTTATGATATGGGCATGTTTGTCATCCGCCTGGATTGGGGCGTGGGCCTTCATGTACCATATTATACCGGCAAGAGCGGTTTTTACAATATCCCTCATTTCAAGGATGCACAGAGCATTCATCTGGCTGTAGGCTATCCCTTCTGAATGACCGGTTATCCGGACTTCTGCTTTCGGAGGGCGGGAGTGTGTTCTGGGGATGGTCCTTTGTCCTTTGCCAGTATTCTATCAAGAGACAAAAATTATTAATGGGATAAAAAAACAACAAAGCAGCAGTCATTGTCTCCGTTCTTTTTATTAAATTTGCATAGTTAAAGTTATACATAATAATTTTTTTGTCACTATGAAACCAACATTATTGCTCCTTGCAGCAGGAATGGGCAGCCGTTATGGCGGCCTGAAACAACTTGACGGGATGGGACCTAACGGTGAGACCATCATGGACTATTCAATTTACGATGCTATCCAGTCGGGATTCGGGAAGATCGTCTTTGTTATCCGAAAAGATTTCGAGGATCAGTTCCGTAACAAAATCCTGTCTAAATATGAAGGACATGTCCCCGTAGAACTCTGTTTCCAGAGTCTGGAAGCTCTGCCAGAGGGGTTCTCTGTACCAGCTGGTCGTACCAAACCGTGGGGTACTAACCATGCCGTCATGATGGCTCGCGACATCATCAAGGAACCTTTTGCCGTGATCAACTGTGATGATTTTTATAATCGCGACTGTTTCAAGGTCATCGGCAAATTCCTTTCCGAACTTCCTGAAGGCTCCAGAAACCGCTATGCAATGGTTGGCTTCAGGGTGGGCAACACTCTGAGCGAGAATGGAACCGTGGCTCGTGGCATCTGCTCTACAGATGATAAAGGCGATCTGACAACGGTTGTGGAGCGTACGGAGATTATCCGTCGTCAGGATAAGGTCTGCTATAAAGATGAAAAGGGCAACTGGATCGCGGTTTCCGACAATACACCTGTGAGTATGAACGTATGGGGATTTACTCCTGATTATTTCGACTATAGCGCTGATTATTTCAAGGATTTCCTGAGAGATCCTGAAACTCAGAAAAATCCGAAGGCTGAATTCTTCATTCCTCTGATGGTCAATAAACTGATCAATGATGGTACAGCCACTGTAAAAGTACTGGATACAACGAGCAAATGGTTTGGCGTAACTTATTCCGCTGACCGTCCGAGTGTCGTGGCAAAGATCCAGAAACTGGTTGATGATGGAGTTTATCCTAATCAACTCTTTTAATCAGGACTTACGAGAAAACAACTATTGTCTATTCGGCCAGATGGCCGGTAGAGGAAAGCCCATTTATGGATATTAATACCTTAACAGAACAAGAAGCTGCTACCCTGAAAGAGTGGATAGCAACTTCTTCACATATTATTCTCATCGGACATAAGTCGCCGGATGGAGATGCTGTCGGCGCCAGTCTTGGGTGGGCCGAATATTTGCGTTACCTGGGTAAGGCTCCTACCGTTGTGATGCCTGATGCCTATCCCGATTTTCTGCATTGGTTGCCGAATAATGAAAAGATTATGCGGTACGACAAGCGTCCTGATGAGGTCAGAACGCTTTTCTCCGTTGCTGATTTAGTGTTTTATCTTGATTTCAGTGAAGAGACCCGCGTGGATGACATGACGCCTCTCTTGCAGAACTGTAAGGCTAAGAAGGTGATCATTGACCATCATCCCAGTCCTGGACTTGAGGGTGCGCTCATTCTGTCACGTATCGGCGCAAGTTCTACCTGTGAACTGGTCTTCCGTATTGTATGGCAATTAGGAGGATTTGAGGCGATGACACAGCATTTTGCTGTCCCGGTCTATTGTGGGATGATGACGGATACGGGAGGATTTACTTATAATAGTAATGATCCCGGCATCTATTTCATCATCAGCCAGCTCCTGACAAAGCATATTGACAAGGACAAGATCTATCGTAATGTCTTCAATAACTATAGTTCCTGGGCAGTTCGTCTGCGAGGATATATCCTGTATCAGAAGCTGAATGTCTTTGACGATCTGCATGCTTCTTATTATACGATTACCCGGAAAGAACTCCGCAGTTTCCATTACATTAAAGGAGATGCGGAAGGCCTTGTCAATGAACCTTTACGGATCAAGAAAATAAAACTGTCCGTTTCTCTGCGGGAAGATACGGATCAGGATAATCTGGTATGGGTAAGTCTTCGTTCTGTAGATAATTTCCCGTGTGATCAGATGTCTCATGATTTTTTTAATGGCGGGGGGCATCCTAACGCCAGTGGCGGCAAACTTTTCTGTACGATAGAGGAAGCTGAAAAAGTCGTAAGAAAAGCCATAAAAGCTTATGCGGGCTTGTTACAGTAAAATCTTTTTCGTATTTTTGCAAAATGATTCTGGTATAGCTTGCGAAGTTAGGAGGAGTGAGCGCATCAGCTCCTGAAGCGCAGGTCTTGAGCAGACCAATGATGATACAGTTGCATAAAAACTTTAAGTAATATGAGCTTCGGCAATCTCTGGATAAAATCGGCGGGAAAGAAATTCAATGAATAATCTGAAAATGAATAAATTAATCGTCGTAGCATTAACATTCCTGGTAGCAGTCTTGACCTTCTCGGCATGTAGTAGTGATGAGACTTATGCCAATGAAAGAAAGACAGAACGCCATAATATTAATACTTTTATCATAACCAACGGGATTCAGGTGATCTCGGAGGATGAATTCAAGAAGGATACGGTGACGCTCTGTGATTCAACGCATAATCAGTGGGTGTTGTTCAGCAGCACAGGTGTTTATATGCAGATCCTGGACCGGGGAGACGGTACACCTATTCAAAAGGGGCAGACCATTGATGTTCTTTGCCGTTTTGCAGAATATAATCTGAACGATCAGGCGAAGTTCAAGATTACAGATCCTTTGGTATTGGATTCGGCTCAATTGACTGACGAATATCCTATTTCAACAAATGGAGGTCAGCCGGAAAAGCTATCGGTGACAGACAATAGTGGTACTTTTACGGCTTCCTTCGATAGTAAAACAAGTTTGATGTACAGCGCTTACAGCAGCACGGCTGTTCCAAGTGGTTGGCTGGTTCCATTGTCATACATTAATCTCGGGCGTGATGGGCGTGTCGCTCATGTACGTCTTATTGTTCCTTCAGCAGAAGGGCAATCGTATGCATCAAGTAGTGTATATGCTTGTTTTTATGACATTACTTATATGAGAGGAAGATAAAGGTTTTTTAGGAAAGATATTATGACGTTAATAAAATCTATTTCAGGAATCCGAGGTACGATCGGAGGGCATGCGGGGGATACCTTGAACCCACTCGACATTGTAAAGTTTGTTTCTGCTTATGCTACTTTCATCCGGAAGGGTGAAAAAACTTCTGCGAGGAAGATCGTCGTCGGACGGGATGCCCGCATCTCCGGCCTGATGGTCAAGAATGTAGTTTGTGGAACACTTATGGGAATGGGTTATGATGTCCTGAATATCGGTCTGGCTACCACTCCTACCACTGAACTGGCTGTCCGGATGAGTGGGGCTGCAGGGGGCATCATCATCACTGCCAGTCATAATCCACGGCATTGGAATGCCTTGAAACTGCTGAATAGAGATGGGGAATTCCTCACTAAGGAGGATGGAAACGAGGTGTTGGATATAGCTTCCAAAGAGAATTTTGAATATGCTGATGTAGATCATTTAGGGAGTTATACTGATGATATGACCTTTAACAAGCGACATATTGATGCAGTATTAGCTCTGGATTTGGTTGATGTTGAGGCTATCAGGAATGCTCATTTTAAGGTGATCGTGGACACCATTAACTCTGTCGGCGGTATTATCCTTCCAGATCTTTTGAAAGCTCTTGGCGTGGAAGCACGCTTCCTGAATGGTATACCTAATGGTAATTTTGCACATAATCCGGAACCTCTGGAGAAGAATCTTGGCGGTATCATGGAGGCTGTCTCAAAAGGAGGCTATGATCTGGGCATCGTCGTGGATCCTGATGTTGACCGTCTGGCTTTCATTCAGGAAGACGGGAAAATGTATGGTGAAGAATATACGCTGGTCACGGTGGCCGATTATATATTGGATCATGTCAAGGGCTCTACGGTCAGCAATCTGAGTTCTACCCGTGCTTTGCGGGATGTTACGGAACGGCATGGCTGTACCTATTATGCTGCAGCCGTTGGCGAAGTGAATGTGACGACGAAGATGAAAGAGGTCGGTGCTGTCATTGGTGGAGAAGGAAATGGCGGGGTGATCTATCCGGCCTGTCATTATGGTCGTGATGCTCTTGTGGGAATAGCTTTGTTCTTAAGCAGTCTGGCTCAGAAGGGATGCAAGGTTAGTGAACTCCGGGCTACTTTCCCGAACTATTTCATGGCTAAGAACCGGATTGACTTGAAACTTACTACGGATATCAATGCTATCCTCGAGAAGGTAAAGGATCAGTATCATTCTCGGAAAGATGTCCAGGTGACAACAATAGATGGTGTCAAACTCGATTTTTCGGATTGCTGGGTTCATCTGCGTAAGAGTAATACAGAGCCGATTATCCGTGTCTATAGTGAAGCTAAATCGAAAGAGAAAGCTGATGCTATCGGCAAGCAGATTATGCAAGAGGTCGAACAGATGCTGTAACAGCATCGGGAGAATGAATCTTGCAGAAATTCAGGCAGGCTATCCGATTAGATGGCCTGCCTGATGCGTTTTCTCCCATATTGTTGTTTTTCAGAGTCGTTTGTTTAATGAAAGTGGATGACTCCTGTCGGAAGAATAGTTGTATGGTGATTCGTCAGATTCTTGCCAATGATAATTCCGCCTTCAGCATTGATGCCCTCTCCTTGATGTTTCAGTATGGCAGTTCCGGAAATATCTTTATATCCGGTATTTGTAGTTGTTGTTTCCAGCGTTGTTTGTATAGAATTGTTTGGGTTAAGGAGAAAGGTATAACTGCTGAATTGATTCCATACGAAAAAGGAAGAAAGATTGGAGAATCTTCCTGTTTCTATATTCTCACCTAAGACGAAATGAGGAGAAAAGCGATATGTCCCTGAAAGATACAGAGAGTAGACGTTGATGGGTAGTTCATGCTTGAAATGAAGATCACCGAAATGCGTGCCTCCTCTCAGTAAAAATTTTCTTGTTCTCCAAAGCGGAAATTCAGTAGTTGCGATGCGATATTTCATCAGTAATTCTACTTGATGCTCCTGCATGGATATTGTCAGGGGGAGTTTATTCGCAATAGGATAGATATAGACAGGACGTGTTCCTTGCAGAAAAACAGATGGATATTCTTCCCATAGAGAATCAACAGAAACGGCCGTCCCTGTCTGTTTGATCAGATGAAGGTCCATAGGTGTAGGGCTCGTCTTCAGATAGTCAGGATGATTAGTCTGTCTTTCTGCCTCTTGGGACTGAGGTTTGAAAATTTGTGTCCGGATATCCTGAGCATAAATATCGAAAGGAAACAGGAAAACAACCCCTGTTACTAAAATCCATTTCAGTTGTGCTTTCCTCATATTCTATTAGTATTTCTCTATTCTGATGACTGTCAAAAGACAGAAAACCCCTATGCAAAGTTATAATAATTATTTAGAATTGAGGAGAATTTTTTGTTAACTGTAACTTTTATAGGAAGAGACTAATAAGCAGAACCTGTACTCTTATCATTAGAAATATTCTTGTTTGATAAAAAATTACTTCTCTAGGTTAGCAATTAACATATCTCAGGGATATAATAAGTAAAAAGGCGATGGAAAGAAGGCGCATAACTAAATTGTGTCAAAGACTGTTGACCGGTTATTATTACTCCATGATTTAAGTTTTACTTTATTCCGATGAAATCGCTTAGTGGCCTAATTTTGGCCCTGTATGTGTTTAAGTGTTCTTTCAGAATGGGGCTATGCTTAAAGGTAATGGGTTGAGTACCATCAAAATGAAGTACTATATAATAAGGTGCATGAGTTGGTTTAAATCCTAATTCTTCCAACGACTCTTTTGTCCAAATTTGAAATGAGCCTTTTGTCCTTAGTTTGAACAATTGAGCATCCTCGCCACCGGTGTGGAGTAATACGTATTTCATCCGTTCAAATCCTGGAGTTACAAGAAGAGAACCTTTAGAATCTCCTGCACGGAGATAACAAATACCCTTTTCGATCATCTTTGCTTTTAATTCCCTTCTAGCATGATTGACTATTACCATAACTTCCTCGGGATTTTCAGACATTTTTTTTAGAATTGTCTTAGCCATAATTGGATTTTCAATTTCTTGCTTCCTTCGGATTCCGTAATCCAGATATTCTTTACTTTGATCAATACCGATAAATCTTCTACCTAGAAGGTTTGCTGCAATGCCTGTGGTACAACTTCCTGCAAAAGGATCAAATATCATATCACCTTCATGAGTTGAGGCTAAAATAATGCGATAGAGCAGCCGGAGAGGCTTTTGTGTAGGATGTTTGCCACATTTGAGTTCCCATGAAGAAAGAAAGGGGATTCTCCAAACATCTGTCATTCTTGTACCTCCATTTAATTGTTCCATGAGATCACAATTAAAGAAGTGGTGTCCACGTTCATTTTTTCTTGCCCAGACAATATATTCTGTAGTAAAGCTGAAATAATTTCTTGATAAGGTCGGTTTTGCATCTGATTTTTGCCAGACAATAATATTAAGAATTTTATATCCTAATTCAATCATGCAGGATGCTACAGAAAAAATATTATGATACGTTCCAGTAACGAAAATAGTAGCATTTTCCTTTAATATTTTTCGACAAGCAGAGAGCCATTTCCGATTGAACTCATTAATTTCTTCTTGACTTTTAATTCTGTCCCATTCTCCTTTTTCAAAGCTTTTCCATGTTCCATTAATGCAAGTTGAAATACCTTTTGACAAAAAATATGGTGGATCTGCAAATATCATATCAACTTTCTGATTTATATGATTAATCAGTCCCATCGTATTGCCATGTAGCAATGTGAAATCTTTATTTTGTGTCGAGAAGTAGTATCCCATTACATATTAAAGTTAAAAACCATTTCCTTTTGTTGTTGAGTGGCTAGTGATTCAGTCTGTAAATCAAAATTGAATACTAATGCCTCAATCATTATATGACGATTTTCTAAATGACCACCACTATGATAGAAATGTTCTTTGACTTTTACATTGAAATTATTCCAGTAACGACTCATCATTTCATTAGTCCGAAATTCGTTATGATGCCAAGTAGATAGAATGAAATGCGCAGGAGTATTGCGCAAAGCGCAATATAAGGCTTCTTCATCATTTTCCGTCCAGCCATTGTAATAATCTACGTATCTTCCGAAATATGGAGGGTCACAATAAATTAAATCACCTGCTTGGGCATGATGAATAGTATCTATGAAATTTTGATTATAAAATTCCCAGTGATACTTGTTAATAATCCTTTGTGTAGCAGCGATCTGGTTACATATCTTAGTGATGTAGGCTGGAGCAAATCTATTGGGCTTTTTACAGAACGGAATGTTCCATTCCCCATGGCGATTGAAGCGCATCATTCCATTAAAGCCCGCTCGTGATAGGAATATGAAATCGAAAGGACTATGCTTGGCATTGAAGCGATCCTTTACTTTACGATAATAGGCATATCCTTCTTCTTCTGCGTTGGAGAGCAGTTTACCTTCTTTTTCAAGATATTGGCGCATGTTATTGGAGTTTATTTCACTGGTTAAGAGACCATTATAGAAATTAATGATATATGGATTACTGTCTCCAACATATCGATTTCCTCCGACTGGAGCGTTTAAACCAACTACACCTGTACCAAAGAAAGGTTCAATCCAGTTTGTATGAGGTAAATCTAATCCAGAGTGATATATAATGTCATTTATCCAAGGTACAAGTTTTGTCTTGATACCTTGTGATTTTATTGGAGGTACTATTATGCCATTATTTGGTTTTTTGCAGTTGTTCAGCATTTCCTTATAGTATTGCTAAATGATTTTAATATATAAAATTAGCAAAGTATATCTAAATATATAATTAACCTGCCTTTATTTATGGGATTAAGATATATCACGAGCTTTACTTTATAATTTACTTAATAGTGTTTTTTGATTCTCAAGATATTGCTTATATGTTTTGAGATTACTATAATGTGGGATGCCGATTCCAGCTGTTCGGGCATCGACTTTGTTGAAATATCCTTGCCAATAATCATTAAATACGTCTTCTCCTAAAGTTGAAAATGGCCCTTCTCCGTTCAGTAACTTCTGTATATTCGTAATACCACCGATATTACGAGTATTGCCACTTCCCGGGATGTCGTTTGCTATCTTCCATTTTGGTTGTACAAAGAAGATGAAATTTTCAATTACAGAGTGGATGATTCCGAGATCATCAACGTCATAGATATTTCGTTCGTTGACATACTTGGCATTTTTTTTATATAACATTCCTAAAATAGTATGAGAACTGTAAGAATTGTAGGTATGGTCCATACTTTTCACTGTGTCTCGTTCTCTGAAATACCCCCAATATGAGCCTAAAGTTAATCCATTAATATTTTCACTATCATAATAACTGGATTTGAAATCGACAGCGAACAAATGTCCATCTTTATCTTTAAATGTTAGGTCTGGATAAAAGTTTTGTTTTGACGGAAGTTCAAGTTCTAGTTCATGAACTTTGGCAAATTTATCTAATTTTGGAATAAGTAATATTTCAATGATTTTTGATACTACTTTTGTGTCATTTGTTATGGTATAGACATTTTTATTTACATCAATAAATCCCTTGACTATCCACTCATTATTTGTCGTTTCAAGGAAATTTTTATAACCTTGTACTTCTTTTGTAAGGAGATTCAAAAATTCTTCTTTCGTCATATTGTAATATCATGAATGATTATACGAAATCTTATTGTCTATCATTACTTTTTGATGGGATAACTATATATAGTAATACTGAGAAGTCTTGTAATCTTTTAGTAAGGTCATTTCCTTTGCTGATTGCGAAAAATTCGTATTTTTTATTGCTGATAATTACTATGTCTTTGTCAAAAGGCTCGATACCTGTTCTTTACTTCACTTTTTCTGTTCAGAACTTTATCGATTTAAATCTTTATGACTTTGCATGTGATTTTAATTTACCTTTAGCAAATATAATACTTTTCTTTGAGAACTTATCGTGAATTAGAAAAATAATAAGAAATGTATAAGTTTTATTGAAGAAATTTTGTTTTGCTAGTGCTACTAACATATTTAAACCATAAGAAAATCTTTCATTTAATATAGGGGTTTTTCAGTGAAAGTGCGTCTTAATAATAAAAAAGAATTGATGTCTCCAGTACCATCTGACTATAATATGGTCCTTTGAAGGACTGGATTCTGGATAAGCAGGATGGAGAAAACAACTGGAGTAATGTGATATAAGAATCAAGTGTTTGAGGTTTCTCTGGCTTATTTATTTTGCTGATTCAGCCAAGAGTAATCAGCCCCACGAAAGTTTATTGCTTGACTTTTGTGGGGCATTTATAATAGACACTTTTGGAAGTATCCGTCACTTGTATGTGAACTTTTGTGAAGAGAAAAGTACTCTGGAGTAAAGAATATCTAGTTAACTTCGTAAGTTTCTTGCGAGATATAAGATGAGGGATAAAGAAATTAATGTTACTGGTTCTACTTAGTATTATCTTGCTGATTTCTTGCGATGAAAAAGGATCAGATGTGATCTATGATCTCAATCCAATGTTATATCAAAGTCTTTAATAAGAATGGGCAGAATATGCTGGATTCAACGAGTGTGGGCTATGACCGGACTTTTGTACACCATACAAGCCTTAATTACACTCTATTTATGAATTGAGGCTGGCTGTTATGAATTTCGGTAAAAAAAGTGTTTTTAAACAATAAATACGATATAGCGTATAGGATTAAACTAAAAATTATTATCTTTGTATATACTTTGTGATTGATAATGAAAAAACATCTGCTCATCATTTCTATGTCTATAGCTATAATTGCTCTCGCTTCTTGTGGGCGCAATACAAAACTTATGACGAAACTTGATGCGGCAGACCGGTTGATGGAAAACCGCCCGGACAGTGCACTGAGCCTGTTGGCAGGTCTGAAAGACAGTGTCAGGGATGGAAGCAAAAGTGTGCAGATGCGCTATGAACTGATGAAAACCGAGGCGGAGGACAAATGCTATATCACACATACTTCTGATTCCACAATGCTTGTTGTGACGGATTATTTCGACCATCATGGAACCCTGTTGCAAAGGATGAAGGCTTACTATCTTTTAGGCAGGGTATACAGCGATATGCAGTTCACAGGGGATGCCATTGATTCCTATAAGAAGGCCTTGTATATGGAAGGGCACGATGACAGTCTCACTTACACGGTACGGGCACGGGCAAGCAACTGGATCGGCCAGACACTGATGTATCAGAGGATGTACAAGAAAGCGTACGGCTATTTCCTCCGTTCTTATTGCTTTTCCAGAAAGACAGGAAATGTTACCATTGAGATTTATCTTCTGCGTGACATCGGCCGCTGTCTGTCTGCTATGAATGAAGAGGAGAAGGGGCTTTCCTATTTCCGGCAATCGGCCCGGCTGGCAAAAGGAACAGGAAACGGCCGGATATTCAAAGTCGTTATGGCCGAACTTGCTTATAATTACATGGATCTGAAGGATTACAAGAAGGCCAAGCAGGCTCTTGACGTATCTTATTATGATGAGGATTCCGTTTATGATCATGCTTGTCTGGCAGAATATTATTATGAAACAGGGAAGACGGATTCAGCGGCAGTTTATTATAGGAAAAGTCTGAATCGGGACAATATACCGATCTGTCTTGAAGCCTCGCTGAAATTATTCGCTATCAGCACAAAGCAGGGACATCAGACTGAAGCCAATGCTTATCTGTATCAAAGTATGAATTGTGTCGATTCTCTTAACATGAATACGATCCGGCAGAATCAGAATCTGATCAAGGTGCTCGGGCACAAACTGGAACATGAGAGACAACTGAGCCATGCTACAAAAATGAGGAATAATGTGATATTTCTGTTGATCTTGTGTTTTGTCGTCTTTGCGTTCCTTGGTATCTATTATGTGAAAGCCAGAAAGGCAAAAAGTAGAATCCAGCAGGAGAAAATGCGGCAGTTGGTTTCTGAACTTCAGTCCGAAAGCAGAAGCATCATAGCTAAGAATGAGAAGAGAATCCATGAACTGGAGAAAGAGATCTCTTCCTTGAATATGCAGATTAGTGATACCCGGAAGTCAATGCTTCAGACAGAAAAGGAAAAACTGATCAGTGAAAACAGCAAGATCAAGTCTGAACATAAATTGAGAGGTTTGCGTATCCGGGAGTTCAAGGGCTCTGAAATTTACAGATCATTTCATAGTCACAATTTCCATCCCACTGATGCTGATTACCTCGCACTGGAATCGGGGGAAAACCAGGCATTTGGTAATTGTATTGACAAGATCAGAAGAGCAAGCCATAGTATAAGTGAAAATGACATCAGAATCTGCATCCTGCTCAAAGCAGATATCTCGTTGAAAACGATAGCCGTCTATATGGGCTATGAGCTGAATAGGCTGAGTATGGCGAGAGTCCGTTTATACTCCAAACTATTTAACAAAAAGGGTACAGCATTACAATTGGATGAATTTATTCGTAATTTGTGACTTTTTCTGTTTTTTACGTCAAAAAATCCTTTTGTGAACCTTTGTGAAGTGGTTTTTGTCTACTTGTGAACCTTTGTGAACTAAAAAATCCTCCGGGGTATGATAATTTAGTCTATTTTTGTGGTGAGAATAATCTCATAAACAAAAATTGACTGAATAATGAGAAATGTTTTATTGATTTTACTTTTTAGTTTTCTGAGTCTTTCAACCGCAAATGCCGGTGAAGAGACCTATTATCCTGCCGTGACTAATCCTAAAGGTTGGACCATTCCAGGTACGCGGTCGAGTGTAGGTATACATACCGTTCCTGATATATCCGTATCCCGTGATTTCATAAGGATATATTCTTCAGAAATACTTCCGGACATCAGCATCACCATACTTGATGCACAGGGAACCCCGCTGTATCATACGGAGACTACACTCCGTGCGGCAGACAATTATGTCCCGATAGCCAGCCTGTCCCCCGGAAGCTATGTGATTATCATCAGCCAACGGTCAAGACGATTGTATGGGTATTTTGATAAAGAGTAGACAGTAGTTCATAAATTAAACAATGTTTGGTAAATAATTAGAATCTAATGAAACTTCCGGTGAACTGTTAAATGAGTTTGCTGTGATTC
Organism: Segatella asaccharophila; assembly: GCF_054687055.1. Classification (NCBI taxonomy): domain Bacteria; kingdom Pseudomonadati; phylum Bacteroidota; class Bacteroidia; order Bacteroidales; family Prevotellaceae; genus Segatella; species Segatella asaccharophila. The sequence goes on from NZ_BAACAN010000007.1 coordinate 31,599, forward strand.
TCTCAAATTGTCCACGATAAATAAAAAAATTATGCTAAATATGTTAGCCATTACATTTACTGTGATGTTTTCAATGGTAACAGCTGACTTTTTTAAAGTGGACTCTGTATTTATAGTATCAGTTCTTTGAATTAATAATAATTAGTATGAAAAACAAAGTGTTTCTATGGTTATTGCTTATAATGGGAGTAACCTTTGTATCCTGTTCAGACGAACAGGATGGAATTTCTTCTCTTACCTCCAATGAAAAATTAATGAGTGACAAACTCACTCTTGATGATAGTGATGAGGCTGTTGCCTTACAATTAACTCCAAAAATGAAGGAATTGCAAAAAAAGATGAAATCATCATTGCGCCTTCTTACTAGAGCCTCTAATACGTATGGTGAAGATTATGATGAGAACTTTGAGTCAAACATTTTTGCTATACGTGAATTGCCTGTGACTATTGAAGCTAGAGGTGTAGGCAATGATGCAAGTCGGAAGTATTTCTTTTGTAATCAGGCTAGGGATGAAGTTAAATTGAGTAATACATATTCTCCATCTGATCAGAGCCAGCAATTTTATCTTAAGGTATTGCCTGCGTCATCAGGAATCCCCTACTTAATATATTCAGAAAGTTCGAATACTCCACTTGTCGTGGGCCATTATAGAAAACATCCTGATGTAAATATCTTAATGGCAAATTCTGATGATAATATATCAAATGCAATGGCAAGTTGGAATTTGATAGCATCAGATTATCCTGGGTATTTTGCAATTGAAAATGAAATGTATATCGGACAATCAGATCCGAAAAATTCATGGTCAATATTTTATTATGTTCTTGAAGTAAATAATAATGATGAGATAAGATATGGCAAATATGCAAAGAAACCGCAGCAAGAATTTTTGATTCAACCAAAAGATAGTTTTATTGTTGATTATATTGATTTTGATAAATCAACAGCAAAAGTTAATAGACGTGTACCTCTCGAAGTTGTAAGTTATGGTAAGAATGTGTTAGAACAAGAACAGCCTTTTACGATAAAAGCAGCACATTATGTTACAAAAACATCAAGATTTTCAGAAAATAGTATACTGAAAATACCTTTTAAGAACAGTAAACTGTTCTATTGTCCAAAAGTTGAAGCAGAACATTTAGTCGTACCTTCTCCCGTAAAACCTGAAGACCTTGAACAGAAAGATTTTGAACGTAATATTCAATATTCAAACAGAACTCAAAGTGTGAACGTTCCTCTAATATTTGATGTCAATGGAACGGCTAAACCAAATTCATTAATAGAAGCAACGTCATGGTTAGAAAACTATGACGTATCAGTTCAATATACTGCTTATATGAGTTATAAGTATAAGGATGGGGATGTGAGAAATGTGAAAATTAAAGGTACATGGTATGGAACACTTTATACAACAAAAAGGGCTCAGCCCGATATAATTAAATTCTTTGACCTTGATGATGGGGAAGAATTATCACTTATAAGAAAGAAGATGTTTAATTTCTCTAAAACGGTATTAAAATGAAAAAGCATGGTTCTGTATTATCTGTAATATTCATATTATTAATAAGTTCTTGCTCTAATGACATGGATAGCATTTGTCCAACATCTAAAAATCAATCAAAAGAGAAAGATGGTGACATTATTGTCTTTAAACGTAACTCAGATTTGCCAAAAGCAGTGTCAAAGAATTACTTATCGTTAATGACGAGGAGTGCTTCTACCACTGAAGGAAATTCAGATGCTTTATTAGGTCATGGCTACAAACTTCTAAATGGCTCATATATTATGGGGGATTTAAGGAATGTTACTTTTCCTGTAATAAATTTAGAGTCAATAAGAAACTATGATCCTACGTATATAAATGGCCTTCGTGTTAATACTACAGAAACAAAAGTTTTTGCTTATGACAGTTATGATAGATACCAATATAATTCTTCAGTATCTAAAAAAGTTTCATCAGGCTTTTCCTTAAATTTAAAACTTTTCTCAATTGGAAGAAAGAAAACTACGACTGAAATTTTTAAATCCGTAATAGATAATCTGGATGAAGCCACATTTGGAGAACTTAGTTTGAATTTTATATCTGATCAATTCTCTTTACAGCATTCAGATGGAGCAAGGAAATTATTTTCCCGTCAATTTTTAACGAGATCATTTATTCAAAGTTTATATGGTTCAACTATTCAATCTACTCTTGATAACTATGGTGGTTTTGTGTTAACAGGTTATTTGACTGGAGGAAAGGCTTATGCAGCTTATGCAGGGTGTAATAGCCAGAGTAAAGATACAGAAGGAAAAGAGAAAGAAATGGAAAAATCGATTAATGCATCATTAACTTATAAAACTTCTAAAGATAGTGGAAAACTTGGATTTACTAGTTCTGACCAGACAACAACTTCTAAAGAGTTTAAAGATAAGGATACCTATATTTATATTAAAACATTTGGAGGAAATAGAAGTGGAAGCGAAGCAGAAGTCAAGGCTCGTTCAATGGAAGATCTTCATATAGATCTTTCTTCATGGTTACAATCCTTAAATGATGAGGATAATAATACTATAATAGATGTTTTAGATAATAGTTTATATCCTCTGTCTGATTTTGTCTTGGAAACTAACTTTAAGCAACGTATAGATGATACCACAAATGGTATTCTTTCTCCGTTTTATGATTTTGTAACCCCTTATATAGTTATCGAAAGGGTAATGGTTAGATCAACACCATCTTATGAAGCACTTTATGATGTCGTTCCTGTTTTAATAACGCGGCAAGGAGATAGAATAATTTTTATGAATAAATCTAATAAAAGTGATGATGATTTAAGAAAAAATGCTAATAATGATTACTTTATGGAAAGAGTTAAGGATATTTCGAATAATCGAATGAATATGTTTAGTGATGAGATAGAGCTTGCCTATAATAAGAAAACTCATATTAACCCAATACTAAGAAATCCTTTGTGTATTGTCATTAATGATTTTAATAAAGCAGATTTCTATCGTTATTATTATGCAAAGACAAGTATAGAGTATATTTATAATCCAAAAACTCATGTAGCATTTTCTTTTTTTATTGATGAAGATGATGATGAAGTCCTTGATATATATGGTATAAGGAAGTGGTTTGAAAATCTTCCAGAAAATAAAATAACTATAGCTTCATTAGCAAATCATTATAATATTATAGGGCTTTAAAAGATCAGATTATGAATAAAAAATTAATTCTGTTTTATGTGCTTTTTGCGTTAGTATTGATATTTAACGCATGCAGTAACGACAACGACAGAAAAGATCCTGAGGGAACGGTAACGCTCAATATCATGAATGAGGATAATGGAAAGACGAACTTGGCAAATTCTGATGTCTATATTACTAAATCCAATAATTTTAAGGCTCAATCATGGTATATGATAGATGCCGGAATAGCTTCCCTAAATACGGATTACCAACCTGGTTTACAGAATATTACCCATGAATCTGCCGTACAATCAGGCCATCTTTATTATCTTTATAATCCTGAAGGTATTGTGGAATTCCCATCAGGTGCACGCGCTGCGTATGAGGGAACAAGCTATTATAAGATAGTCGTAGTTTCTCCCATTTTGGAAAACGGAATCAACAAAGGGGCTGTTATTAAATACGTACAGTGTTATCCCTTATCCAGCAATCTTCCTGAAAAAGAGACTTTTATAGGACAGATGACTTCTTCTGGAGACCAGTTGAAGTATTCCGTCCCTAAAGATGCTGAATATGCCGCAGGTACTTACCTTCAGTCAGAGATGAAGTATTTCGATATTCAATTAGATGCCGGAGAACTTACCGTCAAATTGAATAAATATGTTGATAAGGTAAAAGGCCCTTATGGTGATTATACGATTTATATTCGCTCTGGTAATGTTTGCACATCCTTAGTATTCCATGTGGTTGACCCCTGACTCTAATAGTTTTATGATGATGAAGGATCATAAATCTATGTACATCAGATGTCGTGTATGGAGGCTTCTTTGGATGAAGGATTTATAAATAATTGAAAGATGAAAATAAAAGATTTATCGCTTTTAGCAGTTTTTGCTTTCCTGTTCTGTTCGTGCAGCAGTACTATTGATGATAGAGGTGTTTCTTTAACCCCTGCGACGGAACAGATTGTGGCCAAAGGACTGGATATTCCTGCAGATGGTGTTGATACAACCCTGGAGTTCCCTTTGGGCAGGAATACGAATCTTGCTAATATTTATTATTTCGATAACGATGAAAACTGGTGTAAGATCAAATGTGACAGTTCTGTAGAAAACCATGCCTTTTTCGTATCCCTTTTATTCCAGCCTTCTCAGGATCTGTTAGTGCGGAAGTCCGTCCTTTCCGTTACCTCAGGTAGCAATATCTACCATATCAATATCCGGCAGAAAGCGGCAAAGCAGGCTTATGCGGAAAATTCCTGCTATGTCTTTCCCTCTACCGGAGGAGACTTCACGGTTACGATAAAGTCAAATACAAATTTTACTCCGGACTATGTATGGAGGCTTGTCGGTTATGGTGATACAACAAGGGTCAGATCTGTTGACTGGATGTCTGGAAGCGAAATCGGTGATAAGGTATATCCCTCTTCTGATAGTGAGGCGACTCTCCATTTTCATGTCAACCTGAATACTGGTCTGGGCAGGACCGCCAGTGTTTGCCTGACTGCCGATAGTACCAGAAAGATAACGTATTTTAAGATCCGTCAGGAGCCACGCAGTTTGAAGGCTGACGAAACACATACCGTATCATTTTATGAATATGATCCTTTAGAGGTGATCTTTGGCCGGGATAAGGAAAACCTGTCTCACCTGAGGCATCTGACGATCAATGGTTATGTAACCGGTTCTGATGTGAGCTACCTTGCAGATCTGGTAAACGGTAAAGATGGCATAAGGCCTTTGGATTCACTGGATCTTTCCAACTCTTATTTCGAAAAAAGTATGAAAGATCTGTATAAGTGCATTCCAGAAAGGCTGTTTTTCGGGTCTCCCTGTCACCAAGTGAAAATTCCGGGTAATACAGTATTTATAAACAAAGAGGCTTTTGCCTGTTGCAATCAACTGACGTCGTTCACGATTCCTGCATCCGTTAAGGGTATCGGAGACCGGGCGTTTGCGCTATGTGGACAATTGAAGGAGATTATTATCCCGAAAGGTTCTGCCTTGAAAAAGATAGGGGATGAGGCTTTCAACACAGGGACGGAATTGGAGAGTATATATCTTCCGGCTACCATAAATTATATTTCCAATAAAGGTTTTGTCGGTCTTCGTGCCAGGGAGATTCATGCAGGCTGGACGGCTCCACCTGTACTTACCAATGGCTTTGTCACCAAGGGCTGTACACTCTACGTTCCGAAAGGATGTGTGGAAAAATACAGGAATGCCCAAGTATGGGGGCAATGTGATCAGATTCTGGAGGAAAAGGAATAATGGGAAATAGGGGGATTAAATAGGTTCACTATTATCCTTTATCCGGCAGCCTTCCATAGCCAAGTTCAATATAGAAGTGCAATTCCGTAGTGATGATAAGACAGAATAATTTATATCAGATGCCGTGTATGAAGGCTTTTTGGGCGAAGAATTTATAAATAATTGAAAATGAAAAAGATATTTTATATTCCAGTTCTGTTTTTGATGCTGTCAATGGCATTAGGGAGCTGTGACAAAGATCCAGTTGATGTTCTGTCAAAAATCAAAACAGTAGGGCATGCCACCATCAATGGCAAAGCATACGAAGATAACGAATATTGGTCTGTATTTTCTGCTCCACCTTCACAAATTCTTTACTTTGATGATGATAGCATTATACAATACATCGCTTTTCTAGCTCCTGCTGATGGTACGAAGAAACCGTTTTACCATCTGACTTTTTATCTATTAGAAGGTAAACAACCCTTGATGAATGGTCAGACTATCAAAATAAGCTTTTGCAAGGAATTAGCAGGTGAAGGAATAAAAGGTTCTTCTATTGAAGATGCTTTAAAGTATTATACAAATATTAGGTCGATTCTCCTAAGCAATCATGCTGAGGGAGCAGTTATAGCTGAGATGAATTTTTTATATTTTGAGAAAATATCATTGGAAGGTGAGCTAACCATAGAAAAAGTGTCACATGGTTATCAAAAAGTCTGGGGGAAGTACCATTTAAATACACCTCAGGAAAGTAAATCTCCGCTCACGATAAATGGTGATTTTGAAGCAGCGATACAAAAAAACTAAAAACGGAAAGAAGTATGTATTTGCCTGTACATCCAATACTGGATTTATTCGGATACCCACACAAAAGAGAATTTTATATAGATTGAATGAAGAAATTAAGTAAGGCTTTATATGTACTTATGATAGTAGCAGGCTCCTTTACATTTATGGGTTGTTCCGCCAATTTATATCCAATATCATATAATAATGGATTTGTACTGAATTGCACTGGAAAAATAATTGCCACGTATAGAAACGGATATATATTAAATAATATGCAAACTGTTATTGGGACTTATAGAAATGGCTATGTACTAAATGCAAAAGACAGTGTAATCGCAACCTACAATAATGGCAGGGTCTTTAAATAATCCTTTATGACTCAAGGAATCAATCACAGAAAGAATTGAAGGCATTGATAAAAATCAGAAAGTAAATATAACGAAGAGAGGTGGTCACTCTTGAGTATCCACTTCTTTTTGTTTATGTAAAATGAAAATCAGATATTTATGTATGATGTAATGGATCAGAAATCACCATTTAATTATCCTGATTTCAATAGGACTTAATTTCAATCTTACCGATGTGATAAGGGTATACAAGGATGTTATTCAAAATATGGAAACCTGTGTTGAATCATAATAGGTGAGGGGTTCTTCATCTTTCTGAACAGAATCCTCTGGTAACTCTCTCCGGTTGTCCACGATGGACAAGATATAAAAACTTATGTTGAATTCAAACAAATTTATTAAAGTGGAATGAAAATGAAGAAACAAATAGGGTTATTGGCATTCATCGTATTTCTCCTCTGTTCCTGTGCAATCACATCCAGGGTGTCCCGATTCTCCAATGATTCAGTCCAAATTGGCATGAACAAGCCGGAGGTAGTGAAGAAATTCGGAGCACCATTTAAGACGGATTCCTACATGGAAAATCATAAGCAGGTGGATATTCTGTACTATAAGGAAATCTTATGGATTGAGGGATATGATTATGCAATCACGACTGCCTTGCGTTTTGAAGATTCTGTTTTGCAGAAGATGACACAGACAGACCATCTGATAACAGATAATACTGTGGAAGTGAACTCTGGGGATAAAAAATGATAACTGGACCTTAAGAATCAGTGTTGCCATTAATCCCGTTTGGTATTAAATAATTGAAGATGAAAATAAAAGATTTATTGCTTTTAGCAGTTTTTGTTTTCCTGTTCTGTGCGTGCAGCAGTACTATTGATAATAGAGGTGTTTCTTTAACCCCTGCGACGGAACAGATTGTAGCCAAAGGACTGGATGTTCCTGCAGAGGGTGTTGATACAACACTGGAGTTCCCTTTGGGCAGGAATACGAATCTTGCTAATATTTATTATTTCGACAACGATAAAGACTGGTGTAAGATCAAATGTGACCAATGGCTTTGTAACTAAGGGTTGTACACTCTACGTTCCGAAAGGATGTGTGGAAAAATACAGGAATGCTCAAGTATGGGGGCAATGTGATCGGATTCTGGAGGAAAAAGAATAGTTAATTAAACTTACAGAATATTCCGCTTTTAAGAAATAAAATTAAAAATATCTTCTAATATTTGTATATATCGCATATATACTATATGTTTGTAATGAATAAAATATTTTATTATGGAATCAGCGATTATATAAAACAGACGTAAAGTCATTGATATCAAGGGAGATACGTTTCGATCTCTATCAGTCATGGCAGCAAGCAGAGGAACTAATCTCAAGAAGTTTATTGAAGGTATTCTTGATTATATGGTTGAAACTAATGATGATAACAAACTCTATACCTGGCTCACTAAGAATGTTCCGGAAAGTAAAAATATGACTGGAGGAAAGGAGCAGAAAAACTTTGAAAAGTGGTTGGGAGTAGAAAGTAGCAAACTAAGAAGAATGAATCAAAAAATGGGATACCGCGGTTCATAACGTGGTATCCCAATAGTTTGTAGTTGTTTAGAACTATAAAAAGTCCTTTTTATACCTTTGCAGGTGAGTAAGGGAGTTTGTATAAATCTGCAACGGGTTTGAAAGTAACTTTTCCTTCAACCACATTGATACCCTCATACAATGACGGATCTTCGGCGCAAGCCTTCTTCCATCCCTTTTCAGCCAGTGCGATGGCATAAGGGAGTGTTGCATTATCCAATGCAGGAGTAGAGGTATAAGCTACGGCACCTGGAATATTAGCTACGGCATAGTGTACAATACCCTCTACCGTATATACCGGATCCGTGTGAGTCGTAGGATGTGAAGTTTCAAAACATCCACCCTGGTCAATGGCCACATCTACCAGGACACTTCCTTTAGGCATCAGTTTCAGCATATCTTTGGTAATCAGATGAGGTGTCTTGTCGCCTCGTACCAGGACTGAACCGATCACCAGATCAGTATCGGGTAATTCCTGACGGATATTGTGCTCGGAAGAAAACAGCGTCTTTACGTTCTTAGGCAGGATTTCACTCAATGAGCGTAACCGTGGCAGATTGATGTCCATCAGGGTTACATCAGCTCCAAGACCGGCTGCTTTAAAGGCGGCATTGGTGCCTACTGTACCGGCACCTAATACCAGTACTTTGGCGGGCTTTACACCTGGAACACCTCCTATGAGCATGCCCTTTCCTCCCTGAGGACTTTCCAGGAAACGAGCTCCTTCCTGGACGGACATCCTGCCGGCTACTTCACTCATTGGAATCAATAAAGGTAGTGAACCATCCTTAGTCTTGACCGTTTCGTAAGCGATGCAGGTAGCCCCACTCTTCAGCATAGCGTCCAGGAGCGGACGGTTGGAAGCAAAATGAAAATAGGTAAAGACGATCTGTCCCTTTCGGATCAGTTTATATTCGGGTTCAACCGGTTCCTTGACTTTCACGATCATGTCAGCTTTTGCATAGACTTCTTCTTTTGTCGGAATGATCTTTCCTCCAACTCTAATATAAGCTTCATCGGGGAAACCGCTGTTGATACCGGCTGTGGCTTCTATCAACACCTTGTGGCCCCGTTTAGTCAATTCAGATACACCTGCCGGAGTCATTCCAACCCGGTTTTCATTGTTTTTAATTTCCTTTGGAACACCAATAATCATAAGACGTAAGATTTTAAAATATTAATTAGGTTGATAAAATGAATTCTAAAAAGGATTTATACCCTTCGATAATGTCGTTACAAATCTATTGCTTTTTTATTATAGGGCCAAATAATAATGGCTTAAAGTCTGTGATTTTCTTATTTTTGTTACAATACATCTAAAATATAATATATTATGTGACAGAAATAAACTAAAATGTGTGTTTTGGTTTTAATTTTGCGATAATCGGCAGAATGCTGAAATTATAGCGTATTCATCCTGTTTCTTTGTCATCTACCTGTTTATGAAATCAGTGAGGCTTCTTCTATTGTTGTCTATTCAGGTAAAGTCACTATGGTGCATACGGGAGAGCGCTATGCACCATAAGGCTATGCTGTATGCACCATAGAGGTTCACCGTATGTACCATAGAGGTTCACCGTATGTACCATAGAGTTTTATTGCATGTACCATAGAATGATACAAAAGGTTACGAAACTCTTATGAGTTCGATAGTCCGGTATGATCATCATCTTCTTTCTTTTTCTCCTCTTCCAAGGTCTTCTGAGCAGCCTTGATATTGCGCATTAGTCCGGAATACTTCACTCTTTTTACCGCACTTCCCTTAAAAAGCTTGCGATATTCTTCCACGGTGAGATTTTCCCAGTCTTCCTTCGTCATTTTCAAGAGTTCCAGACGAGGCTGCAGTTCTGGCGTATGGTTGGGGATGGCAAACTGGTTCCACGGGCAGGCTGTCTGGCACCGGTCACATCCGTAAATGACGTTACCCATTTTTTCTTTTGCACTTTCCGACAGATTTCCACGGTTTTCTATGAGTTGGTAACTCAGGCAGAGATTAGCATCCATTTCCTGATTTTCTCGTAATGCATGAGTGGGGCAGGCGTCTATGCAGCGGTGGCATTTTCCGCAGTGGTTTTTCATGGGCTGGTCATAGTCGAGTTCCTGATCCAGGAAAAGTTCACCTAAGAAAAACATGCTGCCTGCCTGTGGAATGATGAGCTGGTGATTTCTGCCGGTCCATCCCAGTCCAGCTTTTTCAGCCCAGTAGCGTTCAAGCACAGGGGCTGAGTCACAAAAGACGCGGTAATGTTCAAAGTGGAAATGTTCCGCCAGTTGTTTCAGTTTCTTTTTGACAATCTCATGGTAATCTTGGCCTAAAGCGTATGCGGAAAACTGAAACTGGCCTGGTGGAAGAGTTTGTGACGGTGTGTAGTTGAGTGCGACGCTGACGATACTTTTCAATCCATCCATCAGCAGTTGCGGATTAAGCCTTTTATCCGTATAGTTACCCATATAGTCCATGCCCGCATTGTCATGTTCAGCCAGCCAGTGCCGGATGTGTGCTGACGTTATGTCATCTACTGTGTCAGCTTTGGCAATGCCGCAAGTAAAAAAGCCGAGGTTTCTGGCCTCGGCTTTTATCTCCTTACTCAAGGATGTAGTATCCTTTTTATTTTTCAACGGTCCAGTCTGCTTATCAATGATCAATAGAAGAGAGAGCCTCTTCTCTCACATAAATTATTATCCCCGGTGGACAATGAATCCGTTCTTATTCGAAAGTCTTGAATTCATAGCCCTGTGTCTTCAGCCATTCCAGAGATTTTGGTAAAGCATAGTGCAGTTTTTCGATGCTTTTGAGGGAATCATGGAAAGTGATGATGCTGCCATTGCGGGCATACCTTTTTACATTGTTGAAAATATCCTGATCAGTCATCCATTTGGAATAGTCACGTGTCAGGAGATCCCACATCACGATCCTGTATTTCCTTCCGATCCACCAATATACACTAGGTCTCATCCATCCGTATGGAGGGCGGAACAGATGGGCATGGATCAGTTCATTTGCTTTCTGTGCATTTTCTCCGAAACTCAAGGCCATGTGCCGCAGTGATCCGATATGGTTGAAAGTATGATTGCCTACCTGATGGCCTTCCTCAACGATCTGATTGTACAGATCATGGTACCGGAGAACATTTTCACCGACCATGAAGAAAGTTGCTTTGACATCATATTCCGCCAATGTCTTCAGAATAAAGGGAGTACTTTCCGGGATCGGGCCGTCGTCAAAAGTAAGATAAACAGCATGAACATGCTTGTCCATCCTCCACGTTGCACTGGGATAAAGCCACCGCAGCCATTTTGCAGGTTGTTCAATGATCATGTTGATGCTGTCTTCTTATTCTATTCTTCTTCTTTGCTGTTGCCTCCTTGTTGTGGCATCTGTCCGCCACGTCCGCGATAGTAAGTATAGAAGGCATTTACTTTCTGCGACATCTGCCGGGACAGTTTCTTGTCTATCATACCTGCTATCTGAGCTGACTGGTCCATAATCATCAGTTGCTGCATGCAGTCATCCTGATTTTCCAGGAACTGGTCATTTCTCAGCGACAGGAAATAAGTAACATACTGGGAAGCGGTCTTGAATACTTTGTTCACATAGTTCTCAGCTTTGGCTTTTTGTCCACACAGTGCAAAAGCCTGTGCAAAATCAAGACCACCGCTGATGTAGTCGATCGGGACATTATATTCAGGAATCTGTTTCTCGGCGTAAAGCAGAGCTTTCAATGCTTTTCCCTTTTCACCCTTTTGGATCAGGTGCAGGGCAAGTTGGCCGAAGAGCCTTCTGTTCGTATCACACATCCTCATCGTCGTCTCATCGATATAGAGTCCCGGATGGATCAGGTTTCCGAATTTGAAGCGGGTCATCACATTGTGATAAGTCCGGTCTGCATCGAAATTCGTCATGTTCTTGGCATTGGTCGTAAACGGTGTAATCCGGTTAGCCAAACCTTCCTGCATGAAGTTGTCTCCCAGGTTCATGTAGTTTTCCTGACCTACGGTGATGGCCACATAGACCGGTCGGGTCCAGTTGCTCCTGGAGATGATCTCCAGCATCATCAGATCACTCTTGTAAAGAGCACTCTTGCCTGCCAGTGAGATGACCATGCGGTCTGGAATAGAGTCAGAAGGCATCAGCATCCCACTCTTCCTCACTGCATTCTTGTCGATCGTCACATACAACGTATCCGTTGGGATCACATGCATATTCGGATTCTTCGAACGGACCCAGTATTTCATGATGTTTTTCACCTCGAACGGGTTATCACCAAATTCAGCCTTTGCTGCCGTAGGGTTCTCCTTATAGAAATTGAGGACTTGCTGCTTGAGAGAAGGTTCTACCTGTACATATTCATTCGTTCCCGAGCAGTAGTCCAGACGCGGCCATGAGATAGGCAGAGCCGGTGAATCGTATGCAGGACGCTTCATCTGGTCGATATACCAGTCGGTCTGCAGATAACTCAGATTGCAGACCCTGGCATTAGTGCCTGCTCCTTCTACTTCCTGGTTATACCACAGAGGAAAGGTGTCATTGTCACCATTGGTGAAGATGATCGGTTTAGTACCCTCTTGCAGGGACATCAGGTAATTCTGCCCGAAATCACGGCAGGTGTAACGGTTGCTTCGGTCATGGTCATCCCATGTCTGGCTGACCATCTCTATAGGTACCAGCAGGCAAAGCACGGCAACGATGGCAGAAATCAAGGTGCCACTGAGGTGCAGGTGTTTTTTCAATAATCCTATGATTGCCGCGACACCCATTCCACACCAGATAGAATAAGCGTAGAACGATCCCGCGTAGGCGTAATCTCGTTCACGAGGCTGCATGGGTGTCTGGTTCAGATAGATGACAATGGCCAGCCCTGTCATAAAGAACAGGAAGAAAACGACCCAGAACTGGCGGATCCCGCGTTTCCCGCGGTAAGCCTGCCAGAAGAGTCCGATCAGCCCCAGGATCAAAGGCAGGCAATAGAACACGTTGTGTCCCTTGTTGGCCTTGAGCTCATCCGGGAGTTTGCTCTGGTCTCCGAGGCGGGCATTATCCAGGAACTTGATCCCTGTGATCCAGTTACCATGTTCGGGTTCTCCATTTCCCTGAATATCATTCTGCCGGCCGGCAAAATTCCACATGAAGTATCTCCAGTACATGAAATTGCACTGATAGGAGAGGAAGAATTTCAGGTTCTCCCACATCGTCGGAACCTTGACCATCACATTCTCTCCACACCGGTCGTAAGGTACCTGTGTACCCTCTACACCGCCCATCCAGTCTTCATAAGCTTGTGCATGACCCTGATCATACATGCGCGGGAAGATCATATTCTGGGCATAGACGTATGAGGATTTATGGCTCACGATGAAATAACGGTCTTTTTCATCCTTGGACTTCTTCTCTACCCGCTGGTATACAGGAGCACCTGATTTCATGACCGGTGTGCACATGTTACCATCGTTGCGTAATTTCACCTGAGAGGTGTAGGCAGGGCCATAGAACAACGGCCGGTCACCATACTGGTCACGACTCAGATAACTGCCCAGTGTGAAGATGTCCTCGGGGGAGTCTTCGTCCATCGGCGGGTTAGCCATACTGCGGATAGGTATCAGGGCATAACTGGAATAGCCGATCATCAGCATCAGCATACATAAGAGTGCCGTGTTCTTGATTCTAGCTGAGACAAGGGGCTTATTGCTCTTTGTCTTTACCCGGTGGTTGAGTACGAACCAGAGTGCAGACAGGACGATGATCCCGATCACAATTGAGCTCCAGCCGTATCCGTAGAAGGGTATTCCCAGCATGGCCACAGCCAGCACGGCTGCCAGATTCTGACGCTTGAAACTCTTGTCTGTATAGGTTTCGTAAATGGCCCAGATCATGGTTGCCACCAGCAGGATGATATAGATAATCTCACCTGTATTGAACGGGCAGCCCAGGACGTTTACAAAGAACAGCTCAAACCATCCTCCTACGGTGATGATTCCGGGGACGACCCCATACAGTACGGCTGCGATCAGGACAAATCCGACCAGCAGTGCGATGAGTGATCCTTTCAGGTCTGTATGTTTGAATTTCCGGTAATAGAATACCAGCACGATTGCAGGCAGACACAACAGGTTCAACAGATGCACGCCGATGGAGAGCCCTGTCATATAAGTGATCAAGACCAGCCAGCGGTCACTGTGCGGCTCGTCGGCATGATCTTCCCATTTCAGGATCAGCCAGAAGACGATGGCGGTGAATGCACTTGAAAAGGCATAGACCTCTCCCTCGACGGCACTAAACCAGAAGGTATCACTCCAGGTATAGATCAATGCTCCTACTACTCCGGAAGCTTCGATAGCGATCACCTTGGCAGGGGTCAGCTCATCCCAATTCTTCAAGATCAGTTTGCGGACCAGATGGGTGATGGTCCAGAAAAGGAACAGAATACAGGTGGCACTCAGAAGAGCACTCATCGTATTCACCATCTTTGCCACATGAGAAGGATCTGAAGCAAACTGTGAAAACAAATTGGCGACCAGCCCGAAGAAAGGTGCCCCAGGGGGGTGACCAATTTCTTGCTTGAAAGCGGTTGCAATAAATTCCGGACAGTCCCAAAAACTGGCGGTTGGTTCAATGGTGGAACAATACGTAAAGGCTGCGACAACAAAAACGATCCAGCCGAGTATGGTGTCCACTAATTTGTACTTTTTCATTAATATAAAAAAACGTGTAACTTCGAAATACGGTTGCAAAGATAATAAAAAGAAAAGAGAAAAAGACTTTATAGAAGTTTTTTTAACCATATTATCTTTTTGAGAGTATCTGGTTTGGAAAATGCTTCCTGGGAGGCTTTGTCGTCTATGGGACTGACAGTAGGTTTCCTGCTGGCTGTCAACTCCTTAAACGGTCTCTGTGACAGGTGTCCGGATGCTTGCTGTGTGTAGAAGTGGTTTCATATTTTCAGGAAATGTTCTTCGAGAGTCTCTTTAGGAATATTGGGATTTGCATGATAATGGAGTTTGAGGTTGACGCAGGCCACGTGTTTGACATTCGCGAGTGTTTCCGCAATATCGTGACTGACGATTACGATGGCGCAATCTTTATTCAAGTCGGCAAGCATCTGGTACATCTGTTCCTGGAACCTTTTATCTATGTAGGTGTTCGGCTCATCCAGCACGATGACATCAGGTCTGGAAACAACAGCCCGGGCCAGCAGGACCCTTTGCAGTTGTCCTCCGCTGAGAGCACCTATCGGCCGTTTTTCGAATCCGGTCAGTTCCATTCTCTTTATGGTTTCTGTCACTTGCTGCCGCTGAGCCTGGGTATAAGGTCTCAGGAAGCGTTTTTGCCGGCTGAGTCCGGAGAGGATAACCTCGTAGACTGAGATCGGAAAAGCCTTATCTTTGGTGTTATACTGAGGCAGATACCCCATAGTGATTTCCTTCACCGGCAGGCCGTTCCGATAGTATCTGACCGTACCAGACAAGGGTTTCTTCAAACCCAGGAGAATCCGCACAAGTGTTGTCTTTCCTCCACCGTTAGGACCGATAATGCCGAGGTAATCGTGATCATATATGGTAAGGTTAGCATGCTCCAAGGCGATCTTCTCGCCATAGCCGGCGGTTATGTCTTGTATTTCTATTAAATGTTGTGTCATCATATCATTCATTCTTGTGACTGTATTTGGCCGGCTATTGCAGAGAGCAGGCTACGAGCAGCATTTCTTTCTTCCATTCATAATTTAGGGGATCTATGTCTTTCGGCTGTGCTTTGGCAGCAAATGCAATGGTCATTGCATTACGCGGGCTGAATTGCCGTTGGATGAAAATGGTTTTCACATGAAGTCTTTGCGCCTTCTGTACCAGTTGCTGCATTTCTCTGGCACTTGGCTCGCGACCTTCCTGTTCCATGGGGAGTTGGATGAGATGATAGTCACGTGCAAAATAGGTGAGGATGGGATGGTAGATGACGAAAGCTCTGGACTTCCTGCCTGTGTCCTGATGTAAGATGGCTTTTACCTCATGGTCTGTCTGATGGATCACTTTCAACATTTTATTCAGATTATTCTTGAAAGTCATACTGTCCTGTGGGGCTACTTTCACCAGGGCATGACAGATATTTATTGAAATGATCCGGGCATTCTTACAACTCATCCAGGTGTGTGGATCAGGTACTCCTGGGGCTGAATAAGCCTGAGCTATTCCCTTCGAAGAGTTGATGACTTTCAGGTGTGGCGCATTCTTCAGGAGACGGCTCATCCATGTTCTTTCAAAGCCGATGTTTCCCACCTTGATATACAATAAGGTATGTGAAAGTTCAACCATCTGCCGCGGAGTCGGCTCATAATCTTCCGGACTGTTGCCCGGCCGGACCATCGTCTCCACATTGAAATTCTTTCCGGCAATTTGTTCAGTGAAGTAGCGCAGTGGTTCTATGGTTACCATGATCGTCTGCCTTCTGCTGTTCTCCGGGCTGCTGCAGGACGTGAACCCGAGCAGGCATAAACCTAAAACAAATAATGTTCTTTTCATAAATTTACCGAAGAAAATATATTGTTGATGATGATCTCTGTAATCCTCCGGTCAGGCCAACTGTATTTCTGATGTCTGTTAACCGGAGAATGGAAAAACGATGGCAACCCCATAGATTACAAGTACATAGCGCAGGACTTTACCGATGGTGATGCTTGTCACGGAGATCAACAGGTTAGACCGCATGTATCCCAGAAGGATCGTAATTGCTGAGCCGATGATGGGAAGAAAGGCGAAGAAACCAATCCATGCACCATGACCGGACATGAACTTCTGAGCTTTATCCAGGTCCTTTTTCCTGACATGCAAGTATTTTATGGTCCACTCTATTTTCCCCAGCCTGCCGATGCCATAGTTGAGCATGGACCCGCCTACGTTGCCTACAGATGCGTAAATGAGAAGTTCCCACGGTCTCAGTCCTGCTGCAATGAGCGCCACCAGCAGTGTCTCGCTGCTGAAAGGGATAAAACTCCCGGCCAGGAAGGCTCCCACAAGCATACCCCAGTAGCCCCAGTTGTTCAGAATGTCAGTGAAGGACCCCATAGATTATAAACGGTGAGCGCCAGGGCAATGACGGAGAGCACACAGAAACTGATGTTGGATGCTTTCGTATGGCTCAAGGCGATAAAGTGGGCAATCAACGGAGCTGTGTTCACGATGAGAATGGGCAGCAGTTGGTTGTACAGACGGGGCTGGAGCAGAACAAATACCATCGTCAGGATAGCCATGGTGCTGAATATCTCATACAGCATTCTTGTGCGGATCTTGTCCTTGTAGGTGCTCCTGGCGAAGTGGACAATGCCGGTGATGCCAAGAAGAGCTATGAAGATGAAGGTGAAGATCTGATAACTGGAGAGGTTTTCTATTTGCAATAATCCTTGGAAATTCCCCAGTTCAGCGAAATGTCCGGCAATCCCCTTGAAGGAATTGGTATAAATAGAGTAACCGCCATAGAACCAATAGGGGAGGACCAGGCCGAGCAGGGAAGCCCAGAAGGTCCGCCAGCTGAGTCCCATGATCTTACTGCCGAACAATATCCAGAGGATAGGTACGTAATAGAGGATCTGAATGAAGAAAAGGGAGGCAATCCCAATGACCAGGAAAGCATAGAAGGCCCATCTGGTCGCTCCCTTGTCCTGATAAGCATTAAACAGCAACAGGTAGGTGAGGGTAGAACAGATGCCGATGACCCATGCCGTAGTCTGGTCAAATAAGAAACTGGTCATTACGGTAAGGATCAGGAAAGAACAGGACACCATTCTGCTGTAGATGCGCATCAGGGCATTCCTGTTGTTCAGCTCTACCATCAAATAGGTGTTGACTACCATCAAGGCAAAGGGAAGCCATAACCTACGGTTGATTAGTCCTCCCGCCAGCCATATCACTATACTGTAAAGAGCTGTGACCGGTAAGGTGTAGCGGCTTTCTGCTATTCTGTTTTGTAATCTCTTCCTTCTGTACATAGTCTGTTAAAGAATTTTACCCATGATCCAGTCTATGAGAGGGGTGGCTGGAAAATGGTTTATAGATCCTGGCCAATATCCTTGCGGAAATACTGATCTTTCCAATGAATCTTTTCAACTTCTGTATAAGTCTTGCGCAATGCTTCTTCTTTATCCTTCCCCAGACTGACTACAGAGAGTACCCGTCCGCCTGAAGTGATTACCTGACCATCCTTGAGAGTTGTCCCACTATGGAAGACAATGCTGTCCCTGACCTGGTCAAGGCCTGTGATCGGATAACCTTTAACGTATTTCCGGGGGTAGCCGCCACTGACGAGCATGACGCAGGCAGCAGTACGCGGATCGAATTCCGTTTGGTACTTGTCCAGTTTCCCCTTGGCTACACCTTCAAACAGGTCAACCAGATCCGTTTTCAGCCGGAGCATGACGCTCTGGGTTTCCGGATCCCCCATGCGGCAGTTGTATTCTATGACCATGGGTTCCCCTTTTACGTTGATCAAACCGAAGAAGATGAAGCCTTTATAGTCAATATTTTCTTCCTTCAGACCTTCGACAGTCGGGCGGATAATGCGGTCTTCAACCTTCTTCATCCAACTCTTGTCAGCGAAGGGCACAGGAGAAATACTTCCCATACCACCTGTGTTCAGGCCCGTATCGTGTTCACCTATACGCTTATAATCCTTTGCTTCCGGGAGGATCTGGTAGTGCTCGCCGTCAGTCAGGATAAATACTGAGCATTCAATACCGCTGAGGAATTCTTCAATAAGTACGGAAGCACTGGCATTCCCGAACAGTCCATTGAGCATTTCCCTGAGATCCTTTTGGGCCTCTTCCAGGTTGTCAACGATGAGGACACCCTTTCCTGCTGCCAGTCCGTCAGCTTTCAGAACGTATGGGGGCTGTATGGTCTCAAGAAAATGGAGACCTTCCTGGAGATGAGCGCCATCGAAGGTCTGATACCGTGCCGTAGGGATATGATGGCGCACCATGAACTCCTTTGCGAAGTTTTTCGAACCTTCGAGCTGTGCTCCTCTTGACGATGGTCCGATGAGCATGATGTCACGGGTCCTGGCATCATTCTTGAAGGAATCAGCGATGCCCTTGACCAGAGGACCTTCCGGTCCTACCACGACCATGTCAATATTCTTTGCAATGGCAAAATCCTTGATTCCATTAAAGTTATTTTCATCCAGGTTGACATTTTCTCCTACTGTTGTCGTACCTGCATTGCCGGGTGCAATATAGAGCTTTTCAGTTTTTTTACTCTGTGCGATCTTCCAGGCTAATGCGTGTTCCCGGCCACCACCACCTAACAATAGTATTTTCATTACTCTTATGTCTTTTAATGTTGACTATTCTTGTTTCTTATCCTTTATTGGCTTTACTCATTTAGCATCAGGCTTCCGGCTGTATTCCGGATCCGACGGGAGGTAGTCAAAGAAGTACTGGCTGATCCTTTCATGGAGATGTGTGCTCTGGTGTCCTCTCATGTTATGAGGTTCCCCCGGGTAAACGAAGAAGTCCGGCTGGGTTCCTGCCGCAATGCAGGCTTTCAGGAATGAAAGTTCATTCTGGGGTAATACCACCGGGTCATTGGTTCCCATGATAATTTCCAGTTTTCCTTTCAGATCTTTGGCTTTATACAAAAGGCTGGTCTGCTTGTAACCTTCAGGGTTGGTCTGCGGGGTATCCATATATCGTTCACCGTACATGACTTCATAGAATTTCCAGTCGATTACCGGGCCCCCGGCGACTCCCACTTTGAACACATCGGGATAGTTGGTCATCAGGGAGATGGTCATGAATCCTCCAAAACTCCACCCATGGACTCCTATTTTATCAGCATCTACGTATGGGAGGGATTTCAGGAAAGCTACTCCCTTCATCTGGTCTTTCATCTCTTCCTGTCCAAGGTGGCGGAAGGTGACCTGCTCGAAAGCTTTCCCGCGGTTCTCGCTGCCTCTGTTGTCAAGGATAAAAAGCAAGTATCCGTGTTCGGCCATATAGGTCTCCCATCCTCTTGAGCAGTAATGCCAGCGGGCGTCTACAAGATGGGCATGAGGCCCTCCGTAGACGTAAACGATGGTGGGGTATTTCTTCTTAGGGTCGAAATGAATAGGTTTTACCATACGGTAATAGAGATCGGTGACTCCGTCAGCGGCCTTGATGGTCCCACACTCATAGGTGGGGACGGTGTATCCCTTCCAGGGGTTTGCAGCCGTAAAATAGTGAGTACGGTGTCCGTTCTCCGTATCTACAATCGCAATTTTCCGTGGAGTAGCCGGCATGGAATAGTTGTCGAAGATGTATCTTCCGCTGGTACTGGCAGAACCATCGTGCCATCCTTCTCCGTTATCATCCATTAAGGCGCGCTTACCATTATCCAGGTCGACTATAAAAATGTTCTTCTGGATCGGGCTGTATTCATTTGACTCAATGATTATGGAATGGTGCTTCGTGTTGAAGCCAAGAAAATTCAATACTTCCCATTTTCCGGAAGTAACCTGTTTGAGTTGCTTGCCCTGGGTATTGAACAGGTAGAAATGGTTATAGCCATCCTTTCTGCTTTGCATCAGGAACTCTTGTGGATTCCATGGCAAGAACAGGATAGGGTGTAAAGGTTCCACGTATTTGCGGTCAGTCTCCCTGTAAAGTTCTGCTATTTTGTCACCATTCTGGGCGTTGTAGCTGACGAGCCGGCAATCATTCTGATCGCGGTTCAACTCGAACATATAGATGATACTGCCATCAGGACTCCATGCGATATTCGTGAAGTAGCGGTTGGTGGGGTCACCTGCTTTCAGGTAGATGATCTTTCCACTTTTCAGGTCATAGACTCCGACAGTTACTTTGTGTGAAGTCTCTCCGGCCATCGGATATTTGATGGGATCAGGAGTAGCCATCCGGCTTTGGCCCTTGGCCGGTGTCCAGTCAACCTCCGGGATAGTGACCAGGGGGTAGTCGGTGACCATGCTCTGATCCATGCGGTAGAACGCCAGTTGCTGGCCGTCAGGACTCCAGAAAGTGCCCTTGCTGATGCCGAATTCATCACGATGGACGCTCTGCCCGTAGACGATGTTGCGGGAACCATCCGTGGTCAACTGCCGGGTTTCCCCCTGGGCATCCGTCACATAGAGTTGGTTGTCTTTGACAAAAGCTACCGCCTTGGAAGTTGGGCACCATTCCTCATGGGTCTCTCCTTTACGGCATTGGCGCCACGTCACCTTCCCCGTCTTGAAGTTGACCAGCAGTCTTTCTGCTGATGTTTGTACTAATGCAAGGTTTTTTTTAGCATAGGGGAAGGTCACATAATAGAGGGAATGGACTTTGCAGGAATCGGTCGCTCCGATCCACTGATTCAACTTTTTCAAAGTAAAGAGGACATGCTCTTTACCCGTAGCCTTGTTGATGATGTAGCAAGCCTCTAATTCCTGACGGATAAGTTGGTCTCCCCACCATGTTGTCCACCGGTTCTCAGGGATCATCTTGGAGTAATTCGTCCCACCGTAATTGAGATCTTCCAGTGTCAACTCTTTCAGTGAGGACTGCCTTGTTTGTGCGGATACGGTCAAAGCCATCATGAATATAGCGATCAGCAAGAATTTATTCTTCATCATCATTCCCCTTGAAGTTATGAGGCTTACCAAACCTGTCACCATATCGTCTTCTTCCTCCGCCATCACGCTCTTCACGCCCATGCCGGAAATTATCTTTGCGGTCCCGGTAACGGTAATCACCGAACCGTCTGTCTTTCTGTCCGTGATCTCCGGAAAATCCCCTCTGGCTGCCGCGATTCTCCCCGGAATTTCTTCTGTCCTCATGGTCTCCGCCGAATCTGTGGTCATCATGTCCGTGCCCCCGGTCGAATTTATGGTCGCCATGATCCTGGGAACTCTTGTATTCTTCCCTTTCGCGTCTTTTCTCTTCCAGGATGGAATGGAAGTGGAAGGAACGGATATCCCCGTCTTCATTCTCTTCCTGTCCTTCGTCCAGGCCTTTCTTGAAGTCACGATGTTTCTTGAAGTGCCTTTCAGACATTTCTTCCTTTTCCTCATCCGTCTTCACGATTCCCCCTTCAGAACGGAAATCCTTCATCGTTCCGTCAAAAATGCTGTATTTACGGAATTCACATTCCAGATTGCCATTGTACAAAGGAATTTTGATGGAAGGTTTCAGCCCGATCTGCTCAAAGCACTCTTCCCTGTAGCTGACGATCCAGGCATCATTGCCCTGGAAAGCATGCTTGAGTCTTTCTCCGATCATCTTATAGGTTCCGAGCAGGTCAGGGGTGGAGATACGTTCGCCATAAGGAGGATTCATGACGATAATGCTCTTTTCGGCAGGTTTCTTGAAATCCTTGAAATTGGCCTGTTCCACGGTGATGTCTTTGCTCAGGCCAGCGGCGCGGATATTGAGCTTTGCCGTATTTACAGCTTTCATATCAATATCATAGCCATAGATATGATGTGTGAAGTCTCGCTCCTGACTATCATCATTATAGATCTTGTCAAAAAGTTCCTGATTATAATCTGGCCATTTCTCAAACGCATAGCCCTTTCGGAAAATCCCCGGGGACATATTGTGGGCAATGAGGTCAGCTTCAATAAGCAAAGTGCCGGAGCCGCACATCGGATCAATGAAATCACATTCTCCATGCCAGCCGGTCATAAGGATCATTCCTGCTGCCAGTACTTCATTGATAGGAGCCTGCACGCTTTCCTGGCGGTAACCGCGGCGGTGCAGGCTCTCTCCACTTGAGTCCAGGGAGAGGGTGGCGTCTTCGTCTGAAATATGGATGTTGAACCGGATGTCAGGGTTGCTTACACTGATATTCGGCCGGGCTCCGGACTTCTCTTTGAACCAGTCGGCAATGGCATCCTTGACCCGGTAGGTGACAAAAAGGGAATTGCGGAAATTGTCGGAGTAGACCACAGAGTCTATGGCGAAGGTCTTATGGTTATCCAGATACTGGCCCCAGTTGATTTTCTTCACTTCATCATAAACTTCATCAGCGGAATGTGCCTTAAAGTGCTTGATGGGTTTTAAAATGCGGATGGCGGTATGTAATTGGAAATTAGCGCGGTACATCATTTCCTGATCCCCCGTGAAAGATACCATCCGTCTACCTTGTTGTACATTATGGGCACCCAGCCCCGTGAGCTCCTGTGCCAAAACGGGTTCAAGTCCCATAAATGTCTTGGCGATGAGTTCAAATTCCTGTTCCATTATTAAATTCTAAGTCTAAATTAAGATTTTCTTTTTTGTCTTTTCGATATTTCTTCGTGTGTGGAGCCATATCTTTGGTTACCCATACATTCGCTCCGATCACGCAGCCCTTTCCGATTGTGATCCTGCCGAGTAGTGTAGCATTGGCATAGATGATGACATCATCCTCGATGACAGGATGTCGCGGGATGCCCTTGATCGGATTCCCCTTGGTATCAAGAGGAAAACTCTTGGCTCCTAAGGTAACACCTTGATAGAGTTTGACATGATTGCCTATTTTGCATGTGGCGCCGATGACGACACCTGTGCCGTGGTCAATGGTGAAATATTTTCCGATCGTTGCTCCCGGATGAATATCTATTCCTGTTTCCGAATGAGCTAACTCGGTCATCATCCTGGGGATCAGGGGTACATTGAGGAGTACCAGTTCATGTGCTACCCGATAGTTGGTCACTGCCTTGATGACCGGATAACAGGAGATTACTTCCTCATAACTTGCTGCGGCGGGGTCTCCATTATAGGCAGCGATGACATCTGTGGCCAGAGTCTTACGTATTTCAGGCAACTTGGTGATCAGTTGGACGGTGATCTCTTCTGCCTTGTCATGCTTCTCGGAGAGATTCCTGAAAGATTTTGCATCGTCCTCTTCAACAGGCTGCATGAAGCACAGTCCGGCCATAATCTGGTCGGAGAGCAGGTGACGCAGCCGTTCCACGTCTACGCCGATTTGATACTTGATGGTTCTGAAGTTGACATGGGATCTTCCGAAATAACCTGGGAAGAGGATTGAACGTAACAGCAGAATGATTTCTTCAAGAGCCCTGCTTGAAGGAAGCGGATTCCCAACACGTTGCTGATGGAAAAGGCCTTTTAGGGCTTCTGGCCTGGAAAGGGCCTCTATTGTATCAGTCAATTTATGAGTCCAATCGATTTTACTCATTAGGATGGTGTATCAATAATTTCTTGCAAAGATACGAAAAAAAACGATAACCCCAATGTAAATTCCAAAAAGTAATGACTTGCCGCTGACGATCGGTCATACGGCAATGGAATCTATGAAAAGCAACAGCCTGTTGATGACATTGACGGTACTGACCCCTGAGTCGAAATCCAGGGAGACCAGGTTGAGGTCAGGATAGAGCCGGTGCAGTTTCTTCTCAATCCCTTTGGAGACTACCTGGTTGGCAATGCACCCGAAAGGCTGCAGACTGATCACATTCTTTACTCCATCACGGATATAGCTGATGATGTCGGCGGGCAGGAGCCAGCCCTCGCCAAACTGTGCTGCCATGGATACGACACCCTTTACCTGTCTGGCATCATTGTAGATATTGCTGAACGGACGGAAATAGCGGAATCTGGAAGCCACTTTGTTGATGGCCTTGATATGTTTGCCGATAAGTGCCTGATAAATCCCGTTCACAACAAAGTCCGGCGTCCGGGAGCAGGTCAGACGGAGATGCTTCCGGACTTCTACGTTGACAAATTCCTGGAGGAAGAAAGGGGTCAGCAATGGCGGGACCACCTCAATACCTTTGGATATAATATGTTTCTCGATGAATTCGTGGGAAAACGGATTGAATTTCAAGAAGATCTCTCCTACGATTCCTACTTTAGGGGTCTCTTTGCACACGGCATGCCGGTCGAAGTCCCGGGCAGCCTTGCTCAGGAGTTTGACGATGCCTTTGGGATCATTGTCCTCGATATGCTTTCCGACCGCTCCCATGTACTTCTTCCTTAGTTGCATAGCTACTCCCGGCTGGTCTTCACGGACTATCGTAGCGTTATACATTTCTGAAATGGCATCTCCAAAGAGAAGGGAGTTGATAATAAGATTGGCATATTTCGTCCATGGGATTCCAAATCCTTCCTGCTCATTTTCTTCTCCTCCATCTTCATGTGCCGTCACTCCCAATGTGACCAGAGGAACATTCTGGAAACCATTGGCAACCATAGCCCGCTTGATCAGTCCTGCATAGTTGGTGGCACGGCACTGTCCCCCCGTCTGGCTCATTGCCACGGCAGTGTTGTTCAGGTCGTATTTGCCACTTTTCAGGGCTTTGATTATATCCCCTACGATTAGGGTTGCGGGATAGCAGATTTCATTGTTCGCATATTTCAGCCCTAAGTCTGCACTCTCCTGGTCGGCCATCGGGAGCACTTCCACATCATAGCCCATCAGTTTCAGCGCAGGACGGAGTATGGGCGTGAGGTATTCCGTAAAATAGGGCGCAAGTATTTTTCTGCGGACATCAGGTTTCTTGAACACCCTTGTCGTCACGAAAGGTTTGTTATCGTGGTGCTCAACGTGAAAGCGGAGACTTTCCACGAGAGATCTTACCCGTAGTTTCAGACTGCCGATATTGCTGACATCATCGATTTTCAGCAGTGTATAGGGTTTCCCGTGCCTTCTGAGAATATCACGGATCTCATCCTGTATGAACGCATCCGGGCCACAACCAAAAGAGGTCATCTGCACGAAATGGACATGGTTGCCCTGTTCTGCTGTCCATTGTCCGCTCTTGATGATGCGGTTCATATAGGCCCACTGCTTGACCAGGTAAGTCTCCCCGCTGTTGATGCTTTCATTGCCTCTGACAATGTCATCACTGATGACGTCAGCACCTAAGGAGGCGATCATCTCTGAGAGTTTGTGCTGGATGAGCGGGTCTGCATGGTAAGGGCGTCCGGCCAGCACGATGGTCAGGTGTCCTGCCTGCTGGCTTCTCTTGAGGATGTCCTTCGCTTTGAAGGTCAGAGCTGTCGTGTACTCTTCTTCAGCCTTTACTGCGGCTGCGAAAGCTTTTCTGGCTCTGGCTCTTGAAACCCCCAGTGTCTTGAGATAATCAATAATCTGTTTCTCCAGCAACCTTTCGTCAGAGAAATTGATGACAGGGGAGTCAATAGGAGTTTTCGGCTCCATAGCGGATCGGATGACATCAGAATATCCTGAAACGATGGGACAGTTATAAGAATTGATGGTCCTCTTGTCTTCATTATGTTCATAGACAACGTAGGGCATAAGGATACGCTCGATCGTTTCGTCTCCCTCCAGTTCTGCAATATGAGAGTGCACGAGTTTGGCGGGAAAGCAGATATTGTCTGCCATTACGGTATTCAATGCACTTTCATAGTGGAAGAAAGTGGAAGGAGAGGATAGGACAACGGTGAATCCTGCATTCCTGAGTAAGGCATTCCAGAAGGGATATTCTTCATACATGTTGAGGATACGGGGGATACCGATTTTCCGGGAGGGTGCCTTTTTCGTTTTCTCTATGGGTTCAAGAGGACGGTCAAAGAGGGCATGGTATTTATAGACATAAATGTTCTCTCCCTTGGTGACACTTTTTCCGTGATTGTTGAATATCCGCTCACATTTGTTGCCGCTATAGAACTTGTTGCCTCCTTTGAAGGTATACATACTCACATAGCATTGGTTTTCACACCCATGGCAGCGGAGCTGGCGGGTCTGGTAAGATGACATACCTACCAGTTCGTCGATGGAATGTCCCTTCGTGTTCCTCCTTTTCTGGAAGTTGGTGAGGGCGTGGAGTGCACAGCCGTAAGCCCCCATTAATTCGGGCATATTACTGCGGCATACATCCGTTCCCGTGAGCAGTTCAAAGGCTCTGACGACAGCATCATTGCGCATCGTTCCCCCCTGGACCACGATTCTTCCCTCCGGTTTTTCATTATCGTGGAGTTTCAGAACTTTATAGAGACAGTTCTTGATGACGGAGTAGGATATTCCTGCCGAGATGTCTGCAATAGTTGCTCCTTCGCGAAGCACCTGTTTGACTTTCGAGTTCATGAATACGGTGCAGCGTGTGCCCAGGTCACAGGGGGCATCTGCCGTACAGGCCAGCCGTGCAAAATCTTGTACGGAATAGCCCAGGCTGCTGGCAAAGGTCTGGATAAAGGTTCCGCACCCTGAAGAGCAGGATTCATTCAGCTCCATCCTGACTACGGCTCCTTTTTCCACGAAGATGGCCTTCATGTCTTGCCCGCCGATGTCCAGGATGAACGAAACATCCGGCATCATCCGTGCGGCAGCACGATAATGTGCCATGGTTTCGATGATGCTGCTATCCAGGTTAAAAGCGGTTTTGATGAGTTCCTCACCATATCCGGTGGAGCAGCTTCCCATAATCTCCAGGTCAGTGCCGGCAGCTTCAGCTTTTTCCTTCAGAGCCTGCAGCCCTTCGGCGGCGGCCTTGATGGGATCACCGACATTAGGACGGTAGTCCGTGAATACGATTTCGGGATTCTTTCGCCGTGCAAGATCATTGGAGGAGGGCACCTTCACGGCTACAACTTTTGTTGTCGTTGACCCTGAATCAATGCCGATGACCACTTGTTGCTTTCCGGGTTGGAGGTCTTTTACGGGTATGGCATACTGTTTCTTGGAGTTCATCCAGTCCTGATGCTCTCTTTCGTCTTTAAAAAGGGGCTTCAGGGTACTTTTCCATTTCGGCATGGCTCGTGTATCCATCCGATGGATCAGTTGGGCTAATGTCGTGGTAGTGTATTTCTCCTGATCAGCCACAGTCCTGCCTGAGCGGATAGCGCAGCCCAGGGCAGGGATGAGTTTAGCGTCCCGGGTGATGATAAAGTCTTTTTGGGAGTCCATTTTCAGATAATCGGCGAAGGCTTTTCTCAATGCTGGCAAGAAGGACAGAGGGCCTCCGCAGAGCAGGATCGGGGCATTGAAAGTACATCCGTGGGAGAGCGTGACGACCGTTTGTACGGCTACGGAGTGGAAGATGCTGGCAGCGATGTCTGTTTTCGGCAGGTCCCTGCTCATAAGGTTCTGAATATCCGTCTTGGCGAAAACACCGCAACGGGCTGCCATCGGATAGATATGGGTGGCTTTCATTGCCAGGTCACTCATCGTCTGGTTGTCCGTTCCCATCAGGACTGACATCTGGTCCAGGAAGGCACCGGTGCCGCCGGCACAGTTGCCGTTCATGCGCAACTCCATGTTCCTCCCATTGAAAAACACGACCTTTGCATCTTCCCCGCCGATGTCTATCAACGCCTTTGCCTGTGGATAGCGACTTTTGGCAAAGACGGTGGCTGCTACGACTTCCTGGACGAATGGAGCTTGTAATTGATCGGCAGTGGACATGCCTACAGAACCGGTCACGCAGATGGACAGAGGAGAATCACCTATCTTGCCCTCAAGATCGTCGAAATAAGTCCGCACTCGTTCCGTAACGTGTGCATTGTGCCGCTCATAACGAGAATAAACAAGTTGGTCGTTCTGGTCTAAAACCGCTATCTTTGCGGTCGTTGAGCCTACGTCAAGGCCTATTCTGTAGAAGTCTTCTTTCATATCTTCATCTTCCTTTTGAATCATTTCTTGCCATGTAATGTATATGACAATATCTATACGGGTAATTTTCCCGTGAGTACAGCCTTATCCAACTGCTTGCGCGGCTTTCGTGTTATTCTTTTTACACTTTTCACAAAACAACCCTAATAAGAAATTATATGCTCAGGCTTTTTGCAGAAATGGGCGTTGACATATTGAAATGCGTGCTCCTTTAGTAGACTGCAAAGTTAACCAATTTCGGCATATCTGCAAAATTTCCAATCGACTTTTTATAGATATTTTGAGTCGGCTGGATGATTGATGCCGGTCTGTCAGACGGAGATAGATTCTTGCCTTGCAAACAAGAGGATAGAGTGCCGAAAGAGAATGATTTCCCGGAAGAATAGGATCATCGAGCACGTTTGATTAACAGATAATAGATGCAAATTGGTCATAAATTCGCAAAAAGATAAATAATACTTAAAAAGTTTTTTAGTTTAAGTTATTTGATTTACATTTGCTATATTTTAACGTTATAAACTTAATAAATAAAAAACAAAAGGCATGAAGAAATTGACTAATCTAAAATCTGCTGATGGTAAGTTGGGTATTATGGTTGTAGGCTGTGGTGCAGTGGCTACAACTTTTATGACTGGTGTGTTGATGGTTCGTAAAGGACTTGCCAAACCGATAGGTTCCATGACCCAGTACGACAAGATTCGTGTCGGTAAAGGCACCGATAAGAAATATCTGCATTATGGTGATATCGTTCCGTTGGCTCATCTTGATGATATTGTCTTTGGGACATGGGATACCTATCCTCAGAATGCCTATCAGGCTGCAGTTTATGCTGAAGTGCTGAAGGCTAAGGATATTGAGCCGGTACGTGAGGAATTGGAAAAAATCGTTCCGATGAAGGCTGCCTTTGATCGGAATTATGCCAAGCGCATTGATGGGGACAATGTGAAAGACTGCAAGAATCGCTGGGAAATGGTTGAGGCTTTGAAAAAGGACATCAGATCCTTCAAGGAGAAGAACGGTTGTGCCCGTGTCGTGGTGATCTGGGCGGCTTCCACCGAAATCTATGTTCCTTATGACAAGGAAGTTCATGGCTCTCTGGCTGATCTGGAGAAGGCTATGAAGGCGGATGACCGTGAGCATGTGGCTCCCTCCATGTGCTATGCATACGCTGCGCTTACGGAAGGTGCTCCCTTTATTATGGGTGCTCCTAATACAACAGTGGATATTCCGGCTATGTGGGAACTGGCTGAGAAGGTGAAGATGCCTATTGCAGGGAAGGATTTCAAGACAGGCCAGACCCTGGTGAAATCGGGTTTTGCTCCGATCCTGAAGGTCAGGAATCTGGGGTTGAATGGATGGTTCTCTACAAATATTCTGGGTAACCGTGACGGACTGGTGCTGGATGAACCTGCCAATTTCCGCACCAAGGAGGTAAGTAAGTTGTCCACGCTGGAGACGATCTTGAAAAAGGAAGATCAACCTGACCTTTATGGTCATATCTATCACAAGGTCCGTATCAACTATTATCCGCCTCGCAATGACAATAAGGAGGGCTGGGATAATATTGACATTTTCGGATGGATGGGGTATCCGATGCAGATCAAGATCAATTTCTTGTGCAGGGATTCCATTCTCGCTGCTCCTTTGTTGCTTGACCTCACCCTGCTGATGGATCTGGCAGCCCGTGATGGACGCTATGGCATCCAGCGGTTCCTGAGTTTCTTCTTCAAGAGCCCTATGCATGATTTCTCCAAAGGTGAACAGGCTGTGAACAATCTGTTTGACCAGTATGTGATGCTGAAGAATACGATTCGTGAGATAGGTGGTTATGAGGCTGATGAAGAAATAGATTGATCGATTTCTTTCTATCTTAGAGCAAAAGGCTACAAAACAGGATTGTTGGGTGGCCTTTTTTCGTTGTTCTGCAACTTTCGTGCCTGTTGAAACGTCAAATCAGTGAAAAATCTATTAAACAGGATGAAGATGAAAAAGAATGTGATTTTGATGGCATTGACAGTTCTTGCCATAACGCTTTGCTCTTGTCATGGAGTGCAGGTGAATGCCGGCAGGTCACGGCAGGTTTCCAAAAAACTGGCTGTTACGGGGTTTAACCGTATCCAGGAGGAAGGTTCCATGGATGTTGTCTATACCCAGGACAGTGTATGGTCTGTCAGGATTGTGGGCCCTAAAGAACTTATCCAGGGGGCGTATGCGAGTGTTTCAAAGGATGGCACTCTGATCCTTTCGGAACATGAGCAACGGCATCTGAACATAAATTTTTTCTCTTATGACAGGGGCCTTACCGCTTATGTGTCTTCTCCGGATCTTCTGGGAGTGAGTCTGCAGGGATCGGGTGATTTCTTCGCAAGAGGTAAGGTGGATACTGATAATTTGAATGTCGGACTGGATGGCAGTGGGGATGCTTCCTTTGAGGAGGTCATCTGTGACCGCTGCCTGGCTCGGTTGTCGGGGAGCGGCGATCTGAAAATGAACCGGCTTACTACCTCTGGCCTTTCTGTGGAATGTGAGGGCAGCGGGGATACTTCCCTCGGAAAAATCTCTGCTGTCAACACTGCTGTTTCTGCTGAGGGCAGTGGTGATGTAACCTTGCATTTCGTAAAGGGGGATGTGGTGAATGTCAGGTCTGAAGGCAGTGGGGATGTTATGGTTAAAGGTTCTTTCGGTCGTCTTATCCAACAGAAAAATGGCTCTGGCGACATTTATGTTGGCAAACATTAAAATCTTTACTTTTTTGAAATGAACAAGGGTGTTTTTTTAATTGCAATGATCCCTCTTTTATTAGGGTGTTATTCCTGCAGAGGGACCAAGAATGCGGAGGAGACAAGTCAGGAAAACCTTTCCAGCATGAAGGAAGATCTGTCCCCACGTGAATTTAACCGCATCTATATTCAGGGGGCCATGGATGTGGTCTATACAACTGACCGGACTTGCTGTATAAAAATAAAGGGACCGAAAAAAGACGTGGACAGGATCAGCGCTCATGTCTCAGACGGCTCTCTCCTCCTTTCCGGGCCACATCATCATCTTTCCGGACTGTTCAATAAGCAAAGGCGTCTCGTAACGGTCTATGTCGCGTCCCCTGCCTTAAACGAGGTAGATATGAGAGGGATCGGAAAGTTTTCTGCAAAAAACAAGATCATGACAGGTGATTTCAAGGTGGCCCTCAGTGGTACGGGAAATATTTCCTTGGGAGATATTGTCTGTACCCGTTTCGTATCTGGTCTGAGTGGAACGGGTAATCTGATGGTTCATCACTTGACTGCCCGGTCTTCTTCTCTCGATTGTAGTGGGACTGGTAATGCCCATTTCGGGAAGTTGAATATTGCGGGGAATACGGACATAAACCTCTCGGGTACGGGGAGCATGACAGCGGAAGAGCTTTCTGCCAGAGGACTGTCTGTACAAACCAACGGGACAGGCAGTGCTGCATTGCGGCAGATAGAGGCTTCCGACATCACCGCTTCTACGTCTGGCGCAGGGAGTATATTACTGTGCCTCAAGAAAGGCGGGAATGTAGATATATCCGCCTCCGGGGTCGGCGGCATAACGGTCAGGGGGACTTATCAGCATCTCCGGCAGCATAGCTCCGGACTTGGCCATATTCATCTGGAATAATAGTGCCGGGCGCGGTTGTGGATAAAGGACAGACTGACTGATCCTATCGGCTTTCCAGGAATCTCCTGATTTTCGGAATCCGGTAAATGCCGAGTTCTGCAATCAGTATTCCTGTGATGCCGGTGAGAACGCCTGTAATGATGTCAAGGACATAATGATGTCCTGCATAGACGGCCGTGAACCAGATACCTAAACAGATAATGGCAAATAGGGTGACGGTATACCACGGTTTGTGGCTGCGCTTAGCGTAATAGGTCGTGATGAGCAAATAGGCAGCATGCAAACTTGGTACTGCTGCAAATACATTCGCATTCTCTCCGTAGATCAGATGGAACAGGGGAATATGGGTCATGGCATCCCATCGTGCTAAGCCTCCTGCATTACCGGGGGTATTGAGGTTCAGATGAAATCCATAATTCATGACATACCATGGGGGAGTGGCGGGATGGATATAGTAGATGATGAACCCGATCACGTTCACCAGCAGGAATGACCAGGAAAATTTCAGACACCATTTGTATTGCTTCCTGAAAAACAGATAGAATGCAAATCCCAAGGGTACCGGTACCCAGCACAGATAGAATAATCCGGCAAGGAAATCAAACCAGGCTACATGGTGGATCGCAAAATATTCTCCGGGAATAAGTGTGCCACTTTCATAGATGGCTTGTGCAGAGCCTTTGCATACTTCTGCCGCCCTATGGAGTTCTGCCATTCCACTGGCAGGAATGCCAAAAAGAGACTTTTCCATCTTGTAAAGATTACCTACATCAATAGGGCTCACTTTGTAATTCGGACACAATCGCATCATGTCATAACTTACTCCGAATATAACCCATGGCAAGAAGTAGAGCGCAAGTTTCCGGCTCTTCTTCCAGATGATGAGTACGATGTAGACCATGATGAGATAGATAGAAAGCATCTTGATATTCCTCCTTCCTGAATGAACTTTTCGTTCATGTTAATGATTCATTATATGATTGCGGATTGACAGTAGGCTTAGTGTCAAGCCTGTTGACGCGATCTCTTCTTGGACTTTATGGCTTTGAGTTTGCTTCCTTCCATTTCTTCTTTCTCGTGAGTTTCCTTTTCCTTCAATTCCTTTTCTTTTAAAGGCTTGTAACAGTAAGCCACCCTCCAGAAAGCAGTGATGTTGGCCAGTAATGCGATAAGAGCCATGCCCCCGGCAACCCACCAGAGATTTTTCGTGCAGCCGGTAAGGATGGCTGTGACAGCGGTAACTACTACACGCTCAGGGCGCTGCATGAGACCTACCTTGCACTCGATGCCTAATCCTTCGGCGCGGGCACGTACATAACTGACCATTACTGAACCTACCATTGCGGTGAAGGTGATCACTCCCCACCAGAATCCCTGTGCAGGGCCTGCGGATTTAAGTTCAAATATCGAAGGATCGGGATTAAAGCGAAGGAAGACCAGACAGATGCCGAAGAGAGTGATCAGTTCACTGTAGCGGTCTAACGTGGAATCCCACATCGCGCCGAAAGAACTCGACAGATGTCCTATCCTGGCAAGTCTGCCGTCCATCAGATCGAAAAGACTTGAGAAGAGAAGGATGGCACCGCCCCAGCCGATCTCATGCAGACCTCTGTTCACTGTGTTTGCATCCAGGTCAATTGCTCCCATGATGTAAGCTGCGTGAATGAAGAAACCTGCAGCTGCCAGATTGCCGATAAATCCTACTGTGGTGATCATATTCGGGGTGATCCCGGACTTGTACATACCTTTAATCAGAGGATCAATGATCTTATAGATCATTTTTTGAAGAAAGTCTCTGTATTTCATATTGCTTGATTTAGATTTCTGATCATAATCTTTTGCCTGTCTTATCCGGGGAAGCCGGAGCTGACGAACTCTCAGGAGGACAAGGCGCCTTTCCTTTCTGATCGTTTCCAGACTCTTCCCGGATGGTATCCGGCTGCCGGCTGTCCTGATCGGCCTCTTTCCCGGAGGGGGAGTCACTTCCGGCTGTTTGGGCATTTCTGTAGGAAAACACGAATCTCCTTTGCCCGGGATAGTTCCATAAAAGAGCTACAAACAACGAGATAATACACTTGATCATGATGAAATAGTTTTCTCCTATCAGATAGGTGACGAGGTCTGTTCCGCCACCATTCAAGACAAGACTGATGCTCCATATCATGAAATAACGGAGGGCGACACTTCGCTTATTCCGCTTCGTGTTCTTGAAGACAAAGCGGTAATTGATGATACAATTGGTGATACCGCCACTGACGACCCCGATGAGGTTTGCCCATATATAAGGTAAAAATTTTGCTTCGGTAAGTCCGATGGACAAGCCAAAGTCAACGATGCTTGCAATGGTGGCGCTCATCTCCGCCTTGCTGATCAGCCATATTTCGTGTTTGATTCGATTCAAATGACCCATCCGGGAATATTGCCTACTATGATTAAGATGACCAAGGAATAGACCCCGGCAAGCAGATCATCTGCCATGACCCAGAACGCTCCTCTCTTCCTGTCCAGGGTTCTTATTCCAAGGGGTTTAACGATGTCGAAGAAGCGGAAAAGAATAAGGGCGGCCAGTGCCATCGCTATCCGGTTCTCATATTCGAAGGCAGGGGCGGCCAGCAACGCTGTCCATTGCCCCACCATCTCGTCGACGACTACACGCTTGGGATCGTCCCCCCAGAAAGGCATCAATTTTGCCGTGGCCCATATTCCTGCAACCGTGAAGATCAGGATAAGGGCTATCGTAAAGGACTCCAGGGCGACGGGGAAGGACTCCCGTGACGGAAGTGGGATCGCTTCTCCCAGAAGAATCCATATCAGCAATGCCAGGACTGCTCCTGCCGTCCCTGGACATAACGGAAAATAACCGGAACCAAATCCTGTCCCGATTATTTTTGGCAATACTGGCGCACTCTTCAGAGGGCGTAAATTCCTGCCGTTGTTCTTTTCTTGTTCTACTTGTCCCATTAACAGGATACTTTTTCTTTTCTGACTTGCAAAATTAATAAAAAAACGTAAATAACGGAAAAAGTTTTATTTATTTATCAAATAATCTGTACCTTTGGGCTCTGAAATTGTTAGCGGAGTGATTATTATCAAGGTATTAGAGCGCGTTATAAAGAAACCAGCATGCATCATGTTTTTGTTGCTAGCTTTTGTTATTCAGGTTCAAGCTCAGGATCAGCAGGTCACGGGAAGAATACTGGATAGTAACGGTGATGCTATTCCTTTTGCCAGTGTGTCCTATAAGGGACATCATATCGCTGTGTCCAGTGATGCTGACGGTAAATTTGACATTGAACGGCATGTGGGCTGGAACCTTACCTTATCCTGTCTGGGATATAAGTCTAAAATAGTAAAAATTACCGATGATGCCACCCCCCTTTCGGTAACCTTGAAGGAGGACAGCCGCAGTCTGGGCGAGGTGGTCGTGAAATCAAAGCGCGGCCATTATCACCGTAAGGATAACCCCGCCGTAGAACTCATGCGCCGGGTAATCGCTGCGAAGAAACGTACTGATTTGCGTAATCATGACTTTTATCAGTATGATAAATACCAGAAGATCACACTGGCAATCAATGATCTCAAACCTGAACAACTCAAAAATAAATTCTTCAGCCATCGCAAATATATGCGTGATCAGGTGGAGGTGTCGCCTTATAATCACAAACTGGTGTTGCCTTTGTCTGTTGATGAAACGGTCAGCCAGCATATCTATCGTAAAAATCCTTTGAAGGAAAAGGATATTATTATGGGACATCAGAGCTCTGGAATAGGTAAACTCTTACAAACGGGAGCGAGCCTGAACAAGATGCTGAAGGATTTTTTCACCGATGTGGATATTTATGATGACCATGTCCGGATCCTGCAGTTCCCTTTCCCTTCCCCCATCGGCAATACGGCCATCTCTTTCTATCATTTCTATATAGAGGATACGGTCTATGTGGACCGTGACAAGTGTATCCATCTGCAATTTATTCCGGCCAACTCTCAGGATCTTGGTTTCAGGGGAGAGATATGGGTGCTGGATGACAGCACGCTCCATGTGAAGAAATGTAACCTTTTCATACCTCATAATTCAGATATTGACTGGGTGGATGATATGAAAATTGAACAGGAGTATACCCGCCTGAGTAATGGTGACTGGGTCCTGACTAAGGATGATATGATTGCTGAAATGCGTTTCGCAAATTTCTTGTCGAAAGCTCTTGTCGTCCGGAACACGAGACTGAGCAACTATTCCTTTGAGGATCTGCCCAGTCAACTTTTTAAGGGCAGGGCTCTCGTGAAGCATGATATCAACGAGATGAACCGTGATGAGAATTTCTGGAATCAATACCGGGCAGTCGGCCTTACAAAGAGTGAATCATCAATGAATTCATTCATTAACCGGATGACTAATTCCCACGGGTGGAAATATGTGATTACGGCCGTTAAGGTGTTTGCTGAAAATTATATGGAGACGGGGTCCAGGAATACACCGAGCAAATTTGATCTCGGACCACTTAATACTTATCTTTCCAGCAACTATGTAGACGGTCTCCGCATGCGTCTGGCAGGAAGATCGACGGCAGCTTTTAATCCTCATCTTTTCTTTGATGGATACGGTGCTTATGGCATGAAGAGTAACAAATGGTATTATGGTGCCAAACTGTCGTATGCCTTTAATAAAAAGCAGCATTCTTCTTTTGAGTTCCCGCAGAGGAACATAGAGTTTGAAACTACTTCTGACGTGATGTCGGATGCAGACCGCAATCTGATCCATAATAAGGATAATGTCTTTATGACCATTCGCTCTTCTACTGAAGATCAGATGTTCGCTTATAACCGGCAACGATTGAGTGGAATCTACGAAACCGACTGGGGGTTCAGTGTGAGTGGAGGGCTCCAGACGGAAAGTAATACGACGGCCGGTAATCTGCATTATTATTATATGCCGAAGTCTCCTCAGTCAGTTGCTTTGGGGACTGATGCGGAAGCCCGGAAGATCCGTATGTCGGATGTAGATCTGACTCTTCATTATAATCCTGGGGTAACTTTCGTAAATACCAAGCAGCAGAGGTTCCCGGTCAATCTTGATTCTCCTGACTTTTATATCTCACAGTCTTTGGGCTTGAGGCATTTCTTGGGAGGACAGTTTAGCAGCTCCATGACAGAGGCGGGAATCTATAAGCGTTTTTGGTTGGGCAGCTGGGGATGTGTAGACACGCATCTGACGGCTAAGGCTCAGTGGAAGAAGGTTCCGTTCCCGATGCTCGTCATGCCTCCTTATAATATGAGTTACTTTATGCTCGAAAATACTTTCAGCATGATGCGTGACTGGGAATTCATCAATGACCGCCAGCTTTTCTGGTCGGCTGCCTGGGATATGAATGGTAAGATATTGAATCGTATCCCTTTGGTCAGAAGACTCCACTGGCGTGAATATTTTGCCATTAAGGGGATGATCGGCCATCTTACTGAAAAGAATAATCCTTTCCTGGAGCAGAATCAGACGGATCCGGATATTTATCAGTTCCCGACCAATGCTCATGTCATGACCCATCAGCCTTATTGGGAGGCCTCTTTTGGCGTGAGGAATATTCTCAATTTCTTCACGGTGGAATTTGTACGGAGGCTGACTTATTTGAATGACGAAAATATTCATAAGTGGGGGGTCCGCTTCAGTTTTGATGCTACCTTCTGAGGCTTTTACAGGAATGCAAGTTGTTGGGGGGAATTTGACGTCTTCATACAGGTGTTATGGTCACTCGTGATCCTGAGGGTGTGTGCATGACTCCGACGATAGTCAATGGTAAGCGAAATGGTGTGTTTTGGGGTAACGAAATGGTAATGGTATACCGAAATGGTGCATTACGGTCCCCCGAAATGGTGCATATTGATTATGACTAAATTTGGCTGTCGGTTTGAGATTGACTATTCCGTGATCCCGATGTCAGGTATAAGGAGGGATGAAGGGGTGTTGCCCGGCCGATGGATTGGCTATTAAGTGTATTTATATGAAGAATAGGACCGGATTATTCTTAAAACAGGTCTTGTTCTTGCTTTTTGCTACAAGATGCTTCCATTTTTCAATAATATGTGCTATATTTGCGACAAATAGTAATGCTAATGGAGATTTATCTCGCTGATAAACAGGATATCACCCGTGCAGGACTGATCTATATTATAGATGGCATAGCGGATGCTGAATATAAATATACGGAAGATAAGGATGAACTTTTGGAAGCACTGAAGGTTCAGCAGAATGCGGTGGTGATTCTTGATTATACCCTTTTTGATATTAATGATGTAGAAGAACTCCTGATCCTTAATGCCCGTTTTCCGCAAACACGGTGGCTGCTTTTCTCTGAAAATCTCAGCCTGGATTTTGTCCGCCGTGTCCTGGCCGGTAATAATGACTTCAGTATTCTCCTGAAAGATTCGCCTTTGTCCGAAATCCGGGAGGCTATCGATTTTGCCATTCAGAACCATCGCTATATTTGCCAGTCCATGACGGAGATGCTGCTCAAACCGGAGTCGTGTGAGGAGGAAACGGTAAAACTCACCAAGACGGAGACTGAAATCCTGAAAGATATTGCCCTGGGGATGACCACGAAAGAGATTGCTGCCAAGCGCTTCTCCAGTTTTCATACGATCAATACTCACCGGAAGAATATCTTTCGTAAACTGGGGGTGAATAATATTCATGAGGCTACAAGGTATGCCCTTCGTGCCGGACTGGTGGACTCTGCTGAATATTATATTTAGAGGCAGGGCGGGGAGAAAATCACTCTTTCTTCTTTTAGGCAACGATAGGCCCGAAAAAATGAAAGCTTAAAAGTGTCTCCCGACAGTTTTAAGCTTCTTGTTTCTAACTAACTTATTATCAACTATTCATTACACTTTCACATATCTTTTTTGCAAATATAATCTATTTTGTCGATTAATGTATCCATAAACCATTAAAAAGTTACGTAAACGTTAGCGTTTTCTCCGTACTTTTGCTATCTTTGTGAAAAATAAGTTGGTCGTGAAAAACGATAAGGCATATTGTCTGAAAAGGACTAATGAAACTTAACGAGATTGAATCTTGACGAATGAAGCAGCATCGTACATCTTTAAAGGATCTGGCTGATAAGCTTGGTGTAAGCATTGCTACGGTTTCAAGGGCATTAAGAGATAGTCATGAAGTAGGGGTGGAAATGACAGCGAAGGTGAAGGCCCTGGCAAAACAGATGAATTATCGTCCGAATCCATTTGCCCAGAGCCTCCGCAAGGAAGCACCGAAGGTCATCGGAGTCATTGTGCCCAATCTTGTGACTCATTATTTCGCAGCCGTTCTTGATGGCATCGAAGATTATGCCTCGAAGAAGGGCTATTCGGTCATTTCTGCTAATTCTCATGAAAACCATTTGCGGGAAGATCAGGCGATTGACAATTTCCTCGATATGCATGTGGAAGGTATCATTGCGTGCCTGGCCCAGGATACTGTAGATTATAGCCATTATGAGCAACTTTACAGGATGGGCGAGCCGTTGGTATTCTTCGCGCGCACCTGCCTGGAAGATAAATTCTCTAATGTGATCGGCAACGGGGATGTCGCTGCCCAGGATGCTACCCAGCATCTTATTGATACAGGTTCCAGGAGAATTGCTTTCATCGGCGGGCCGAATACTCTGAATATGGTCAAGCGCCGCAAGCATGGTTATCTGCAGGCACTGAGAGAAAACAGAATCCCTATAGACCGGACGCTGGTCGTTTGTGATAGGATAGATTTTGACATTGCGCGCCAGCATACCATTGATCTCCTGAAAAGTGACCATCGGCCTGATGCAATCCTTGCATTCAATGATATTATCACTTACGGAGCTTTCGATGCGATAAAGAGTTGTGGCTTGCGTATTCCCGAGGATGTGGCCATTATCGGTTTTACCGAAGGGGATGAGGCGGCGTTCGTGACCCCCAAACTTTCGGCGATTATGGATCAGGCGCATGAAACGGGATGCAGGGCTTGCCAACTTCTTCTTGAGAATATTGCAGGAGATTCAAGGGTGCATCAGATCGTCGTTCCGATGATCCTGAAAATCCGTGAAAGTTCTGAGAAAAGATAAAGAACCCCCTTGTTGTATGAGGGGGCATTTTGATGGCTGATAAATTATGCCGTATGCAGGAATATTTTTATCACAGGCTGTGGTGAAAGTGGTCTTATTTGCCTTGAATGCCTTATCATAGAAGAAACAGCAGAATCAGGAGAGCTGAAGGAACGACTTTCGAACCGTTGGCTTATGTGAGAGATTTCAAGACGAAGGGGGAATAGAAGTTTTATTCTTGTCAGAGAACCTGGAAAACATAAAACCATGAAAGACTATATTGAGTTGGTAATTTTGATCTTGTTGTGTTTGAAAACTTCTACCCGGCTTATGGCGGATGCGAACATAACAAGAATTTCCATCCTGAATTCATGCTATAACTTTAACCATATAGAATTTAGTACACTGAGTACACGTGAAGGCTTAAGTAATAGTCAGGTTAATGTCATTTTTCGTGACCGTGATGGTTTTATGTGGTTTGGAACCCAATCAGGACTTGATCGTTTTGATGGTTATCGGTTCAAGAATTATTTCTTTAATAAAGAAGACAAAAACTCTCTTCCGAATAATACCGTGGATGACATCCAGCAAGATTTCAAGGGTGATCTTTGGATCCATACGCTATCCGGCTATTGCATTCTTGACCTTCATCATGAATGTTTTGACTCCAATCTTTCTTCTTGGATGCAGAAACGGGGAATGAAAGGTGTTCCTAATAAGGTTCTAATTGATAAAGCGGGTAATTTCTGGTTGAATATCTATGGCAAAGGTTGCTATTTTTATGATGTGCACCGTAAAAAGGCCTGTTTCTTCCGGCAAGGTACAGGCATTCCGAAAGGGCAGGTCGTAGCTTTTGCTTTACGTGGAAATACCGTTGTGATTACTTATCGTAATGGTTTGCTGGTCTGTGTTGATGGGTATCATCAGCATATTGTGTGGATCAATCGTGATGCTCAGAAGTATTCGCCCGTCAGGATTGCAGCTTCCAAGACATTTATAGACAAAGAACACAACTATTGGCTGGAGGGTGAAACGGGTTGCATGATCTATAGTTCCACTTTACACCACTGGTTTGGGAGTCTTTTCAGTTTTTGTAAGGCGATGGGCATATCCCTGCCTTATTTTAACCTTATTGTGAAGGACATCAACCAGGATGCTTCCGGCCGGATATTACTGGCTACTGATCATCAAGGATTATTGATTTTAGATGGCAAGCGGCATTCATGTCAGACCTATATGTGCAAGTCCGGTCAAGAGGGTTCTTTGCCGGACAACACGCTCCAGACGATCTATAGGGATATTTCCGGTGGCTTCTGGATAGGTACTTATGAAAATGGATTGGCCTATTGTTCCAATAATTCATCAAGGTTTATGATCCTCCCTTTAGGGGATGTTTGTTCAATGTGTGAGGATAAAAAGGAATGTCTTTATTGTGGTACTAATGATAAGGGTATAGTGCGTTATAATCCTTATACGGGAATTGCAAAAACTTTTGGTATGTCCCAACAGGTCTGGGATCCAATATTGTCGTAAGTACTTTAGCTGCTCATGACGGTTCTTTATATTTCGGAACTTATAAAGGGGGACTGGCCCGCTTTTGTGATGGCCATTGGACAATATTCCGTGCCCATGATTTCCCTGGTCAGTTAGCTTCAGATGATGTCTGGGCTCTTTGCGAGGACAATGACGGTGATATTATCATAGGAACATTAGGTGCAGGATTACAGATCATGAATCCCCGGACCAGGCGATTTGTTACCTATAATACCGTTAATTCTACGCTCCCTTCTGATTATATCAGTTCAATCAGTAGGATCAGAGGATCAGATAAAATCCTGATTGGTCATTCGAGAGGATTTTCAGTTATGGACCTCACGACGCGTCGTATCCGTAACTATGAGTCAACGGTTGACGGACGGGCTTTCTTGAGTCTTGCTACGAATCAAGTAGTTCAGGATAGCCGTGGCATCTTTTGGATGGCATCTCCTTCTGGCATTTCTCTCTATGACCCACTTTCCGGCCTGCTCCGCTCCATCTCTTTACCGGGAGAACTCTCTGCCGGCGTAGGTTGCTCGATCGTGGAAGATCGAAAGGGTGTAATATGGCTGGTATATGATCATACCATTGCCCAGGTAAGGATCAGGCGGGGACATAATTCGAAATTATCATTTTCCGTAACTGAATATAATAGTTTTGACGGTTTGCAGGATAGATTATTCAATTATCGTTCTGTCCTTCTTACCGATCATGGAGATGTTCTTGTAGGCGGGCAGAATGGAGTTAGCGTCATCCGTTCTATACAGAGTAAAAAGTCTAATGGCTCTTTAAGAGTGATCTTCAGTGGTCTGATGTTTTTCGATCATATACTTTCAGTGGGGGAAAAATATGACGGTCATGAGGTCCTGAAAGAAGCTCTTAATTTGAGCCGTAATGTTGACTTGAAGCATAATGAAAACACCTTTACCGTACTTTTAGCGGTCAATAAAGTCACGTTGCCCTCTCGATACCGTTTCTGCTACCGGTTAGAAGGAGCAGAAGACAGGTGGATGACAACAGCAGCAAATGATCCCAATATTACTTTTTCCAATCTCTCTTCAGGGACCTATAGACTTCAGGTCCGTGTTGTCAATAGTGATGGAACAGTGAATCCGGATATCAGCACTTTAACCATTCATGTTCATCCTCCTTTTTACTTGTCCATAGGAGCTGTTCTCTTCTATGTTGTTGCTTTCTTGATATTTCTCTATGCGGGCTATCATAGATTACTGAAGCATCAGCAGGAGCAGTTTGACCTTCGTCAGAAGAGAATTGAGGACAAGCGTGAAAGAGAGTTGAACCAGTTAAAGTTGAATTTCTTTACCAACATTACCCATGAACTTCGTACGCCGCTGACTTTGGTCCTTGTCCCGGTAACGCGAATGATCAAAGAAGAGGATGATCCCAGGAAGAAAGAGAAATTACAACTTGTAGAGCGTAATGCAAAGAGATTGTTGACTTTAGTCAATCAGTTTCTTGATGTGAGAAAGTTGGACCTTGATGAACAGAAATTGAATGCTATTCCTAATGATATTGTCGCTTTTGTCAGAAATATCTGTACCAATTTTCAAATGTTGGGAGGAAAAGATATTCAACTTTCTTTTCGCTCGACGGTATCGGCATTACAGATTTATTTCGATCCGGATAAAATGGGTAAGATCGTAGATAACCTTCTCTCTAATGCTTATAAGTTTACACCTTCAGGAGGTAAGGTCACGGTATCGTTATCCCTATCGGCATCAGCCTTTGAGCATACAGAGGGGTTGGAGATAATGGTTGCAGATACAGGAAGAGGGATCAGCAATGTGGATAAAAAGCGCGTCTTTGATCAGTTCTTTCAAGTAAATGCTGATGAGATGCAACCTTTTGGAGGAAGTGGAATCGGACTGAATCTGGTCAAGAATTTTGCAGAAATGCATGGCGGCACGGTGGAGGTGAAAGATAATCCTGGTGGGGGGACAATATTTGTCGTTACCATTCCTGTTCGTACAGATGATTCTCTGGAGGCTTCACCGCAAGATATTTCTGGGCAGGTGTCTATGCCGTCAGAGATAGAAGGAAAGGGCCCATCGGATAAGGTAAAGTCATCCTTAGGCAAAGACAGGAAACGTTTTTGCCTGCTTCTCGTTGATGACAGCAATGACTTTCTTTCCTTTATGGATGAAGTCTTTTCGGAATGGTATGATGTCCTACTTGCACCTAATGGAAAAGAGGCACTGAAGCAGATTAGAATGCGCCGTCCTGATATTATCTTAAGCGATGTGATGATGCCGGTGATGGACGGTAATACTTTTTGCAAGAAAATCAAGTCCAATCCGGATACTGCTGATATTCCCTTTCTGATGCTTACTGCACGCCTTGCTCCAGAACAGGAAACGGAAGGATTATCTTATGGTGCGGATGATTATGTTACGAAACCTTGTAGCCTTGAGACCCTTCACTTGCGTATTGAGCATCTTCTGGAGTGGCATCGGCGGGGGGAAACCGGATCGCCTTCAGGGCTGCTGGCTGCAACTGAAATGCCTGAGGCTGATCGCAAACTGATAGAGAAAGCGGAAGAATTGGTTCGT
The DNA here is from genome assembly GCF_054687055.1 of Segatella asaccharophila. NCBI lineage: Bacteria > Pseudomonadati > Bacteroidota > Bacteroidia > Bacteroidales > Prevotellaceae > Segatella > Segatella asaccharophila. The sequence continues at coordinate 76,091 of NZ_BAACAN010000007.1, forward strand.
TCTCACCTTGCTGATCCTGAACTCAGCGTAGAGTCTCTAAGTGTAGGATTAAATATGTCACGAGTACAACTTTATAAGCGTATGCTGGAAATTACGAGTGAAACGCCTTCCGTTTTCATCCGTGACATCCGTCTGAAAGAGGCGGAGAAATTACTCCTTGATGGATCTTTCACGGTGAGCGAGGTGGCCTATAAGGTCGGCTTTAACAATCCCCGTTATTTCTCTAAATATTTTTCTGAGGCGTATGGCATTAAACCTTCACAGTACAGAAAAAAGAATAAGGGTTCTGTTCAATATTAAGGTTTGAGGATTCATTTTGATCTTAAGAAATAGGCGAGTTAACATTTTATGTATTCATTGGTAACATAATATTCCTTATGTTTTAGTATTTATTGTCTATCTTTGTGTGGTCAATATTTAATTAATATATAATGAAAACCAAGAAGTGGCTTTTTTTTATTATTCTCTATTTCTTTGTTGCTCCCTTATCAGCAGCAAATTATATACAGAAGGGGAATACAATTATTGTGTATGTCCAGTCCCCTGGGCCGGATGGTCCTCACCTGGTCAGTCTTCAGGTAGTAGGGGACCATATCATTCGTGTCCGTGCAACGAAGGAAAAGACGTTCCCTGCCACACAGAGCCTGATGATTGTTCCTCAGACAGCCCGTCCTGTCTTTCGTGTCAGGCAGAAGAATTCCCATATCTTGATTAGCACCTCATCCCTGCGCGTTGATGTTGATGCCCTGTCAGGCCGTATTGCCTTCTATCATCCGGACGGACGGCTGTATGTTCAGGAAACGGCTCATGGGGGCAAGACTCTTAAACCGTTTTTCGTTCCGGCTCGTGAAATAGGGGCGGGACACCTTACGGCTGCACAGCGTAAAGGCTGGTCTTGCCGTGCACTTTTTGATAGTCCTTCTGATGAAGCCTTTTATGGCTTGGGGCAGCATCAGGCAGGGGAGCTGGACATGAAAGGGCGGAATGAGGATCTGTTTCAATATAACACAAAGGTAAGTGTACCCTTTGTAGTGAGCAATCGTAATTATGGGATCCTGTGGGACAGTTATTCTTACTGCCGTTTTGGAAATCCCAACCCTTATGTGCAACTTAACCATGCTTTCACCTTATATGATAAGGACTGGCGGGCGGGAGCATTGACCGGTACTTATGTTGACAAGAAAGGAAACAGGCTGGTGCGTCGTGAAGATTCCCTGTATTTTGAATATGGATGTCCTCCAAAATCTGCTATTGCAAAGGCCACGGATCATGGAGGCATCCGGAATTTACCACAGGACATTACACTTGGAGGATCCAATGTGGTCTATGAAGGTTTTCTTCAGGCTCCTGTTGATAATCACTATCATTTTCTCCTTTATTACGCAGGTTATATCAAGGTATATATCGATGGCAAATTAGTTGTCCCGGAACGGTGGCGTACGGCATGGAATCCAAATTCGTGGAAATTTGTCGTGCCCATGAAAAAGGGTGTAAGGGTTCCTGTCCGCATCGAATGGAAGCCGGATGGTGATGTCAGTTACTGTGGCTTGCGTGCAGCTACGCCAAGAAGTGATCAAGACCAGGGGAAATTGAGTATATGGAGTGAGATGAGCCGTGAAATGGATTACTATTTTATTGCGGGCCGAGATCTGGATGACGTGATCTCCGGTTACCGTACGCTTACAGGCAAGGCCCCCGTTTATCCGAAGTGGGCACTTGGATTCTGGCAGAGCCGTGAGCGTTATCGGAACAGTGGAGAAGTGGAAAGGGTCATGAAAGAATTCCGTACTCGTCATATCCCTATAGATAATATCGTACAGGACTGGAATTACTGGAAGATTGATTCATGGGGAGATCATACTTTTGATGCTTCCCGTTATGCTCATCCTCAGGCAATGCTGGACAGCATCCATCAAATGCATGGGAGGTTTATGATCTCTGTCTGGCCTAAGTTTTATGTGACGGTCAGAAATTATAAGGAGTTGGATGCCCATGGGTGGATCTATCACCAGGCTATCCAGGACTCGATCCTGGACTGGCTTGGATACCCGGGGTCTTTCTATGATGCCTATTCTCCAGGTGCCCGCAAGATGTTCTGGGATCAGTTGAATGAAAATCTGTATCAAAAATATCATTTCGGCATAGATGCCTGGTGGATGGATGCCTCCGAACCTGACGTGTGTGACTGTACGCCAATGTGGTATCGCAAGGCTCTGTGTGGTCCTACCAGCCTGGGTTCGAGTACAGAGTATTTTAATGCTTATGCACTGATGAATGCTGAGGCCATTTATGACGGTCAGCGCAAGGTGAATCCAGGCCAAAGGGTGTTCCTCCTGACCCGGAGTGGCTTTGCGGGGCTGCAACGCTATAGTACTGCTACCTGGAGTGGAGACATTGGCACGCGCTGGGAGGACATGCGGGCACAAATAACGGCAGGGCTGAATTATTCCATATCCGGACTGCCGTTCTGGGGTATGGATATAGGAGGGTTCTCTGTGGAAAACCGCTATGTAACTGCTCAGAAACTCTTTGACCGTACCGGTGTGGAGAATGCAGACCTCCGGGAATGGAGGGAGTTGCAAGCCAGATGGAACGAGCTGGGATGCTTTATCCCGCTTTATCGTACTCACGGGCAATGGCCGTTACGTGAGGTCTGGAACATCGCCCCTGACAATCATCCTGCTTACAGGGCGATAGTCGCAACTGATCGTTTCCGTTACCGGATGATGCCTTACCTGTACAGTCTTGACGGAGCTGTTCATTTCCGTGACTATACGCTGATGAGAGCTTTGGTGATGGACTTTAACGGTGATCCCGGCGTTGATGATATTCGTGACCAATGGATGTTCGGCCCCGCCCTTATGGCCTGCCCCGTGACCCATTTCCTGGCCCGGAGCCGTCAGGTCTATCTGCCGAGGCAGCGGGGATGGTATGATCTTTGGACGGGACGGTATTACGAGGGTGGGCAGAGGATTACTGCGGACGCTCCCTACGGCCGTATACCTGTCTTCGTTCCGGAGGGCTCAATTGTCCCTTTCGGGCCGGCTGAAGAATGGAGTGACCAGAAACCTGCTGATCCGATAGAACTTTATGTCTATGAAGGTGCAGATGCTCACTTTACTCTCTATGAGGATGAGGGTACTAATTATGATTATGAAAGAGGACAGTATGCCCTGATCCCTTTCAATTATGATGAACACCGTAAAACTTTGACTATCGGAAAGCGGAGAGGGGCTTTTAAGGGGATGCTCAAGAGTCGCCATTTCCGTATTGTCGTGGTGAAAGCGGGACGGCCTCAACCTTTGGATCTGGATCATCCACAGGGAATGCTGCTGTCTTATAACGGGCAGGCGGAAAGTGTGCGGCTGCGATAAACCGGTAGTAATGAGTGAGAAGGTATAAAAATGAAGAAAGAACAACGAATAATAAAGAGAATATAAAGATGAAAGATGATGGGAAGAAAGTGATCATGACCGTGTTCCTTTTGCTGACTTGCTTCTTAGGAGTGCAGGCAGGTGAGAGGTCTTGCTTTGATGAGGGATGGCTGTTCCTCCTTGGCAATAATGCGAAAATGTCACAGGCGGACTATGATGACTCACATTGGAGAAAACTCGATCTGCCACATGACTGGGCTATTGAAGGAGATTTCAGCGACCGTAATCCCAGTGGTGCTGGCGGGGGTGCTCTGCCTGGTGGGACAGGTTGGTACCGGAAACATTTTTCTTTGTCAGATCTTCCCGGAGGGGGGAAATCGGCTTGTTATTTCATTGATTTTGACGGAGTGTACATGAATTCGACGGTCTACTTGAATGGTCATGAACTGGGGAACAGACCATACGGATACAGTTCTTTCCGCTATGAACTGACCCCCTATCTGAACCGGACAGGAGATAATGTTCTGGCCGTGAAGGTGGACGACAGTGATCAGCCCAATTCGCGTTGGTACAGTGGCTGTGGCATCTACCGTCATGTCTGGGTCGTGGGTACGCCGTCTCTTCATATTGCTCATTGGGGACTGCATGTGGTTTCTGAGGCGGATGGAAAGGTAAGGATAGATGTCCAACTGGCCGGTAAGGGACAGAAGGTTGAAAAACCGATGATCAGGTATCTGATAAGGGACCACCAGGGACGGATAGTTGCTAGAGCCCAGAGTCACCGTCTGTCAGTAAGCCTCAATGTGCATGCTCCCCATTTGTGGTCCATCGGGCATCCCTATGTGTATCAGGTGTACGCCCAAGTACTCCTCCACCATCGGGTAACAGATACAGAGGAAACAACTACCGGATTCCGGTCTTTTCGCTTTGATTCAAAGACGGGGTTTTGGTTGAATGGCAAGAACTTCAAGATCAATGGTGTATGTGACCACCATGACCTGGGCTGTCTGGGAGCAGCTTTAAATGAAGATGCCCTGCACCGTCAGCTGCTGATGCTGAAGGATATGGGTTGTAATGCCATTCGCTGCTCCCATAATCCTCCTGCGCCCGAACTTCTCAACATGTGCGATACGATGGGGTTCATAGTCATGGATGAGGCTTTTGATATGTGGAGAGAGAGGAAGACGAAGAATGACTATGCCCGTTTCTTTGATAAGTGGCATGAGCGTGACCTGTCGGATATGATCCGTCGTGACCGTAATCACCCCTGTATCTTGTTGTGGAGCATAGGCAATGAAGTCCTGGAACAGTGGTCTTCCAAGGGGCCGAATCAATTGACCCTCGATCAAGCGAACCTGTTGCTGAACGCAGCACATGATCCCTCTGCGCTTTCTCATTCTTCATCTCTCTCGCCGAATTCTTTGCTGACTATTCATCTGGCGGATATTGTAAAGCGGTATGATAAGACGCGTCCTGTTACGGCTGGCTGCAATGAGCCGAATCCGAATAATAATCTTTTCAAGAGTGGTGCTCTGGATGTGATCGGATATAACTATCACCGGCAATGGATCAAGGATGTCCCGAAGAATTTTCCTGGCAAGCCTTTTATCATGACGGAAAGTGTCAGCGCTCTGATGACCCGTGGTTATTACAAGATGCCTTCAGATTCTATATACATCGTTCCGGACCGGTGGGACCGTCCTTATACGGATCCGTCGATGATGTGCTCGTCTTATGACAATATGCATGCACCGTGGAGCAGTACAGATGAGGAAACATGGGATATTGTGAAGCATACTCCTTATTGCTGCGGCCAGTTTATCTGGACTGGCTGGGACTATATCGGGGAGCCAACTCCTTACGGTTTTCCTGCACGGAGCAGTTATTTTGGGATCATAGATCTGGCAGGATTCCCTAAGGATATTTATTACATGTATCAGAGTGAATGGACTGACCGTGATGTGTTGCATCTGTTTCCACATTGGAACTGGTTACCCGGACAGACGATCGATATGTGGTGCTACTATAATCATGCAGATGAAGTGGAACTGTTTATTAATGGCAAGAGTCAGGGCGTGCGGAGGAAAACCAACGATCACCAGTATCATGTCGTCTGGAGGGTGAAGTTTGAACCGGGAACCGTGAAGGTCGTAGCCCGTTTAAAGGGGAAAGTAGTCCGTGAGGAGTCTATCCATACTGCCGGCCTTCCTGATCATATCCTTCTGAAGGCCGATCGTACCAAACTTATGGCCAATGGCAGAAACTTATCCTTTGTAACGGTTGAAGTTGTAGACAAGGCCGGAAATCTCTGTCCTGATGCAGATAATGAGATTTATTTTGATGTCAAGGGACCGGCTTCTATTGCCGGGGTGGATAATGGATGCGAGTTTTCCATGGAACGCTTCAAGGCTGACCAGCGCAAGGCTTTCTTCGGGAAATGCCTGGTGGTACTGAAATCAAAAAAAGTTTCAGGAAAGGTTACTCTGATCGCCCGTGGTGTTGATCTCCGTCCGGCAGTCCTGGCCCTTCAAGTACAATAATCGAGATTCTTACCTTTGGGTTACGATGATGGTGTTTAAAATCGTTAAGTAATGTAATAAGTCGTTACGTATTGGAATAACTCGTTTTTTTCTTGTATTCTTTATGAGTACCTTTGTGGCATTTGCCGGCCCATAAAGCCGGCAATGCTATAAATATATTATAATGAAACAGAAAATTGGTCTTTTCGTACCTATAACGTTAGGTTTACTGACCGCATTCGGCCCTTTTGTCACAGATTTTTATCTTCCGGCGATGCCGGCGATGTCAGCATCTTTTCACACCTCTCCTTCATTAGTAGCCCTGAGCCTTACCATGGGCATGGTAGGTCTGGCTGTGGGACAAATTTTTATCGGTCCTCTCTCAGATAAATTTGGCAGGAAACGATTACTGATCCTCTCGATGCTGCTTTTTGCCCTTGCCTCAGTGTTCTGCGTGCTTTCTCCCAACATCTATTTATTCAACCTTATGCGTCTTTTTCAAGGGATAGGAGGAGCCGGAGGAATAGTTCTTTCTAAAAGTATTGCTACGGATATGTTTAGTGGGATTGACTTACAGAGTTTTATGGCAGTTTTAGGGGCCATCAACGGTATCGCACCGGTTACTGCACCGATCCTTGGAGGAGTGATGACCGCTTTTGTCTCATGGCGCGGAATCTTCTGCTTATTGCTTGCTATCGGAGTCATATTGATGGTGTGCAGTTGTTTCCTGCGTGAGACACTGCCTTTGGAGAAGCGGTCCAAAGCCGGGGTCCTTCACGTCTACGTCAACTTATTCAAGGTGTTCCGTAATCCTTGTTTTACATTGAGTACATGTGTATCCATGACCGGATTCCTCACGTTTTTTGCCTATATTGCTTCTTCTCCCTTTGTCCTCCAGAAAACTTATGGGCTATCTCCTATAGCCTATAGCCTGTGTTTTGGCCTGATTGCTTTTACGATCGGTATCGGAAGTTTGCTGGGAGCGCGTTTTAAGCATCAGAATACTGCCCTTAAGGCAGCAGCGATTCATCTGCTTATCGGTTCCGTTATTACTACCCTGTGTCTGATCGTACATGCACCTCTGGGGCTGCTTATGATCGGTTATGTATGGATGGTGATAGGTTTTGGACTTATGCAGCCAGCAGCTACGGCTATTGCCATGGATACAGAGCGCTTGAGAGCAGGTGCAGCGAGTGCGATCTTTGGTGCGAGCGGTTTTGTGTCAGGTGCTGTGGCAAGTCCACTGGTATCGTTAGGGGATATACCAGTTACTTCTGGTTTGGTGATGGTCTCAGGGGCTGTGGTTTGTCTTTTCCTCACCCTGAACTTATGCCGGCAGATCAAGCGGGAAGCCTTATGCGGAATAGAGAAAGTCCAGGCCTGAGCGGTCAAAGAATGCATCTGCTCATGGATTAAAGAGGTAAGAATTTTGCCGCTCATGGTTTGGGGGCCGCTGTCTTCTCAAATCGGATTCTGACAAACTGTATACCCATGGACTTGAAGAGATTGTAGAAACGGTCACTGGCATTCAGCCTGGCGCTTTCTATATTATCAGGAGTGAGACAGCGTTTTTTCATGAGGTATGCAGCCCGGTGATAGAGATCATCATGGTCATCGGCGCTCCAGTGTCCGTTTTGATAGAAAGTCTTTGTGCGGGCTTCATCGATAAACTCATTATCCAGGAGCCGGATAGGCGGCAGGGTGCAGGTAAGCGTATCATGATCTCTTTTGATCCAGCCGTCTCTGACATCCTTCATGTCTATTCCTAACCGCAGAGTACCATAGTAGATATTCATCAGTTCATCATCACTGAAAAAACCATGCCGAACGGTATCGACGAGTTCTTCATCGCTGATGGAGAGAAATTCCCACTGCCCGATATTCTGTATTGATTTTATCTGTGTAGGGGTGAGAAGAGTTGATCCCTTTCTGAAGATAGAGAGATGGTTGTCTCTCATAATAGAATGGATGACCACTATGGACAGGAGAATACAGGTGAGTCCCAAAATGATTTTCATCAGCAGTCGTGTGAAAAAAGTTGTTTTGAAATTATTCTCTTTCATGTTCCGTTTCTGTTTTTGTTGCATCTAAGAGTTTCTGGAGGTCTCCCGTCCTGAAATCTTTCCGTAAGGTGATCGTAATATGATTTTGCGGATACCCCATAGCCTCAGCTATCGGGATCAGGATCTCGGCGGCACTCCGGCGTGCCGTCTCTATCATACCCATCCGGGGGACATCATCCAGGATGGCTTTACGCCCCTGCCGCTCATAGTTTTCCAGTTCTTCGTCTCGGAATCTCCCTCGAAGAAGAGGAATATTAGAACGGATACCCTGATAATCAATGCGTGTACTGGTGAGCTCTATCTTTGGATCCGGGAGGATGATCTCAAGTTGGTTTCCCTTCTTCCTGATATTTTTCTCTGAGAAATCGCTGAAATCAACATAGGCTTTCAAGGTAGCCTCTATTGGGATAGCCACCTGTCTGGTTCCTGCAACAGGGACAGGAAGGTCAAATGATTTACTTAACAGAGTACCCTTTAATTGGAGTTGGTCCTGGTGAGTAATAATTTTACGGACTTTATATTCCGCAGTATAAAGGCGCGAACATTTCTTAATCTGCATGACCAGCAAGGATAAAGAGTCTTCCGCTTCATTATCCTGGGCTGTGGGATGCTTTCCACATGAAATGAAAGCCAGAAGGAAAAGGGATAAGAGGAGGATGGATTTTTTCATGTTGGATCTTTTTGTTTTCCGCAAATATACAGAAAAAAGTTTACCTTTGGAGTCTTTCTTCTTTTTTTTCATCATCTCCTTCTTCTATTTTCATTATCTGATGGACAATAAGTTTTCTGCTGATGTCCCCTTTTGCCAACCTTGGTGACAGTTGATTTTACCCTGTACTTAAACTATTCCAAATGAACAGGCATCTGTGTGATTTTTTTTTATTACCTTTGCGTTGCTTAAAGAAACTGGAAAATGAAAAAAATAATATTTGCTGCAGCTGTACTTGTTTTGCTTGACGGAGCACTGATCTCTTGTTCCAGCAAGAAGAAAAGCAATGATATTATCGTTCCTAAGAGTGCGGTGATCCCCGCGAAAGAGAAGACTCAGAGCATGAGTCCTTTTCATGATGTTCGTACAGCCTCCTGGATGGGGGAGACCTATACCATTGATGTGCTTCGCAAATCAGACCCTTCTTTACCGCAGGCACAAGTGGATGAGAACACCAAATATGATGACAATCAGATCACCGTGAAAGTTGTTCGGAAAAATGGTTCGGTCTTTTTCAGCCGCACCTTTACGAAATCAGATTTTTCCTCTTATATTGATGATGATACGAAAAAGAAGGGAGCATTGCTGGGGATCATCTTCGTAAAAGCGGAAAGCAGTAATTTGCTTTTTGCAGTAAGCGTAGGTTCTCCGGATGTCACCAGTGACGAATATATCCCTTTGGTGATGAAATTATCCCACACGGGGACGGTTGACATCAGTAAGGACAATAGTCTGGATACCGGATCTGATACCCAGTCAGACGAAGAAGAATAACTCCGGGACGGTTAGATAAAAGATAAAATAAAGGCTGAGAACCAATTAGTTTTCAGCCTTTATTTTTAGAATTTTGCCATTTTAATAGCATCTATTGCACATTCATCTCCTTTGTTTCCTAATTTCCCTCCACAGCGGTCAAGAGCTTGCTGATGGTCATTGGTAGTTAGGAGTCCATAGATGATCGGTATCTCCTGAGTGGCATTCAAGCGTGCAATCCCGTAGGTGACCCCTTGACAGATATAGTCAAAGTGAGGTGTATCTCCTCTGATCACGCTTCCGAAAATGATGACTGCATCATAACCTCCATTAAGTACCATCTGGTGAGCACCATAAACCAGTTCGAAACTTCCTGGAACGGTTTTCACATGAATGTTTTCAGATAAGCAGCCATGCTTCTCAAGTGTTTTTACTGCACCCTCCAGCATAGCACCTGTAATATCATGATTCCATTCTGCCACTACAATACCAAAGCACATATTACTGGCATCAGGAATACTGTCAAAGTCGTATTTTGAAAGATTATGTAATGCTGTTGCCATTATTTAGTGGAAGCCCTTTCTATATATTTGTCAATTTCGCTGCTTTGTACAATTGCAGCATTGACATATTTTTTCTTGATGTCCTGATAGATCTTTAAAGCATCCGCTTTCTTTCCTTGACTCTCCAGAATTTCACCCGCTTTGATCAAATAAGTAGGAGAGAGACTGTTGTTCCGATGATCCAGAGCATGCTTGTCAGCCATTTCGGCAGCCTTCTTAAAGTTGTCTATCGCCTTGTCAAGTTGCCCGTTATGGGCGTATGCATCCCCTAAGGCACCAATAGCGGCGGGGCTGACCATCTGGTCATTTTTAGGATTATATTTCTTGAGATATTTCAATGCGTCAGGCCACTTGTTCAGGTTCGCATAGCACAATCCTGCATAGAGATTAGCCAGGTTACCGGCATTTGTGCTGCCATAGTTATCAGCAATAGCTACGAACCCATTATATCCGGCTCCGTCTCCGTTGAGCGCTTTGTCGAACATTTCATTATCAAAATATTCCTGTCCGCGGCCAAGTTCTGTACTTGCTTTGTTCTCATTAGGAACAGCGACGAGATTATGGTAGGCTATTATCGCTGCAATAATTGCGATGATGGCTACTACAACCCATGCGAAAAGTTTCCTGTTTTTTAAGAAGGTAGCTTCAGATTTATTGAGGGTATCCTCCATATCCATAGAGCCCTCTTTCTTGTTTTTTGCCATTATTATGAATTGATTTTATTGTTTCTTTATGATACCCACAACGCTTGCCCTGGACCTGATCATAAGTTTTAAGCAAGTATCCGGTGACACCAAAGTTAATCCTCGTTGCCACTTGCTGTGATTTGAGGTTGGTAATATCTATAGCTTTATCGGGACAAAATTACTTATATTTTCCCATATATTGAAATTTATCAAGCACTTTTTTCGTTTTTCATGACTAAAAGGTTTAACTTTGCAGGAAAGTAATGCATCGGGAAGGCTTAAGGGATATGGTTCTCAAACGGATTTCGATTGTAAATTTCAAAAATATCAAGGCGGCAGATCTTGACCTGTCTCCTAAGATGAACTGTTTTCTGGGCCTTAATGGGGTGGGGAAAACCAATTTTCTTGATGCCGTATATTATTTGTCTTTCTGTCATGGCGTTTCTGGTTCTCCTGATTCCCAACTGATCACTCATGGTGAGGATTTTTTTATGCTGGAAGGAGATTATGATCTGTCTGTTGTCCAGCATGAGGTGATCTCCTGTGTTATGAAAAGAGGCCGGAAAAAACATTTCAAGCGGAATGGTAAAGATTATCGGCGGCTGTCCCAGCATATTGGACTGATCCCTCTGATCCTCATTTCTCCGTCAGATATATCTCTTGTCCTTGGTGGAGGTGAGGAGCGCCGGAAATTTATGGATGTGGCGATCTCCCAGTATGATCATACTTACCTAAACGCGCTGATGTATTATAATAAGGCTTTACAACAGCGGAATATCCTGTTGAAGGGAGAAGCTGAGCCGGATGAGACCCTTATGGATGTCCTTGAAAATGAAATGGCCCGGCAGGGAAATATCCTCTTTGGCAAGCGTAATGATTTTATCCAACGGCTGATCCCCGTATTCCAGGAGATCTATCAGGATGTTTCTAACCAGCAGGAGACAGTATCCCTCAGGTATGTGTCCCATGCGAGCGAGGGGAATCTGCTCGACATACTGCATTCTAGCAGATCCCGGGACCGTGCCGTAGGCTATTCGCTTCACGGCGCTCACCGTGATGATCTGGAGATGCTCATGGATGGTTATCCGCTAAAGCGTGAGGGGAGTCAGGGACAATTGAAATCTTTTGTCTTGTCGTTAAAGTTGGCACAGTTTGATTTCTTGCGTCAGAAGTCGGATCATGCCATGCCTCTTTTATTGCTTGACGATATATTTGACAAACTTGACACTTTTCGTGTGGAACGGATTGTCCGTCTGGTTTCGGGACGCCATTTTGGACAGATCTTTATCACCGATACCAACCGGGATCATTTAGATAGTATTCTGAAGCAAGGTGACGGAAATTATCGGATTTTCTTTGTCGATGACGGAAAGATTACGGTTAAGGAAGGAGAAGGATAAGCCATGTTCAGAAGAAAAGTAGAAATAGTGGATGATGTGCTCCGCCAGGCACTCCGTCAGGACGGTCTCGAGACGCCATTGCAGCAAAGACGCCTGATCAGTGAGTGGGCTAAGATAGCAGGTCCTGTTACCGAGAACTATACAGCCGGTTTGTTTATCCGTAATCAGATTCTTTTTGTAAAACTCCTCAATCCTGCTCTTCGTGCTGATCTCTCCATGATGAAATCGGCACTTGTCAGGAAGCTGAATGCAACCGTTGGCGCCCGGGTAATCACGGACATTCATTTTTACTGATGGTCTTGAGATTCACCAGTTCTTCTTGTTCTTTCCTGGCGGTCACAAAGAGCCGGCGGCGGCAGGATTTGAATACGTAATGATCTCATCCATTTTTATGTCATAAGGATCCGACGGGATGTGACGGAACTTTTGGAAGTCAAAGCAGATGCCGATCTTATAGCAATGGGGCATCTTTCGCAACAACCTGTCATAGTAGCCTTTTCCACGTCCCAGTCGGTTACCGGAACAATCAAAAGCCATTCCCGGAATGACTGCTACATCAACTTGTTCAAGATGGTCAAAGGGCATGCCCACCGGCTCCTGTATCTGATAGGCCCCTTTCTGGAGATTCTGAACATTTTCATAGCGGCGAAGTTCAAGTTCTTCCTGGTTGATGACCGCTGGCAAGAGGATCATTTTACCCCCCTTCACCAAACTGTCAAGTATTTCCTGGGTCTCGACTTCATCAGGGAGTGCAGCATAGAGGAGAAGGGTGGATGCAGCCTTGATCTTCGGGTGGTGAAGGATCATCTTGGCGATCGCTTCAGATTGAACCTTTCTTTGTGAAGGCACCTGCATCCGCTTTTGTTCCCGTATCAACTGTCTCAATTGCCTTTTGTCAAGCATGATTCCGGGATTTCCAATCGTGCATATACTGTGGCTTCAGCATCAGTGGAGCATACGCTAATTTATGTCTTGGACGTATTTTCAGTCCTTTTCCCTTAACTTTTGTAAGAGGTTTCTTTTTTGGTGCCTTGCGATGGGGTGCAGGACGTTTAGGGAAGGCGTCATGATTGCGGAACACCTCCAGTGCTTTCCTGATCACCGGATCATCCTGATTAATGTATTCGTTCCAGGCTTCTTCGTCCAGCATATTGTAGATGATCCGACTGTTGATATAACGTTGAAGGAGTTTGTGCGAGGTCCTGATCAACAGGTTACGACGTTTCAAGCCGTTATTAGCCGCATAGGTTGCAAATTTATCTACCAGGTTCTGGCGGTCAAGATAATCGGCGAGTTGCTGCATTTCCTTGAAGTTGTTGAGCTTAGGCCTGTTATTGTCCGTATAGGTGAAAGCATATTGCATGATAAGTCCGCTCATGGCAGCCTCCTTGAAATAGGAAGTCATTCCGATAGTATCCTCAGGCACGAAGATGTCCGGTATAATGCCCCCACCGCCATAAACGACACGCCCCAGTTTGGTGTGATAAGCCGGACCATGATGCTTGATACTGTCACGGGAGAAAAATTCTCCATGTTCATAACGGTTGAGGAGATCTTCCTCGTAGTCTTTATCATCTCCCATCGAGTAAGGTTTCTGTATGCATCTTCCGGATGGGGTATAATAACGGGCTATGGTAAGCCGGATCATACTTCCGTCAGGAAAGGCAATCTGCTGTTGGACCAGTCCCTTTCCGAAAGTACGGCGGCCGATAATCATTGCCCGGTCATTGTCTTGCATGGCTCCAGAGAAAATCTCAGCGGCAGAAGCCGTACCCTCATTGACCAGAACCACCAGAGGGATATTCTGATAACTCCCATTACCATTGCTCCTGTAGTCCTGCCGTGGGCTTTTACGTCCCTGGGTATAAACGATGAGTCTGTTCTTGGGAAGGAACTCATTAGCTATCTGTACGGCGCTCTCAAGATAACCACCAGTATTGTCCCGTAAATCGATCACCAGATTCTTGAATCCTTTCTGAGAGAGTTTGGCCAGAGCGATAAGTGTTTCCGGGTAAGTGGTCTCTCCGAAATCCTTGATCCGGATATAGCCGGTATCATCGTTAAGCATATAAGTGGTAGTGACACTCTTCTGAGGGATCTCTCCACGTGTGACCATAAATTGATGGATCTTCCTGCTGCCGAAACGGATGATGCCGATCTTTACCTTTGTATCTTTGGGACCCTTCAGACGGTGCATAGCCTCTTCATTGGTCACCTCTTTGCCGGTAAAATTCTTGTTGTTGATTTGTACGATGCGGTCTCCGGCCAGGATGCCTGCCCTTTCAGCCGGTCCATTTTTGATGACATTTTCCACATGGATAGTGTCATTACGGATCGTAAACTCGATGCCTACTCCCGCGAAAGAACCTTTCAAGTCGTCATTGGCTTCTTGTGCATCTTTGGCGCTGATATAGACCGAGTGCGGGTCCAACTGGGCCAGGATGGCAGGGATGGCCTTGTCCACCAGGGAGTCTATGTTGACCGGGTCCACATATTGGTCATCAATGATGTGGAGGAGGTTGTTCAGCCGATTACTGCCTGAATTGATAATACTCAGTCTGTTGCCACCAAAATGGTTGGAGAAGAATGAGCCGATAACAATACCGATGACGACACAAACTGCCATGACAATCGGCATGAAACGTTTGGATTTATTTACATTCATCATGAGTAAATAGTTGCTTATTTAGATTTTGGAGAGGAGTTCTCTTCCTCGTCCGGATTCAGATAGAGCACTTTCACACCAGCACGGGTAAGGAGTTTGATACCGTCATCAAGACGATATTTCTCTCCATAAACGACACGTTTGATGCCTGCTTGAATGATCAGTTTAGCACATTCGATGCACGGTGAAGCCGTCACGTAGAGTGTGCTTCCATCACTGTTATTCGAGCTTCTGGCTAATTTCGTGATCGCGTTTGCTTCAGCGTGAAGGACGTATGGCTTGGTCAGTCCATTATCATCCTCACATATATTCTCGAACCCGCTTGGGGTACCATTATAGCCATCGCTGATAATCATTTTATCCTTGACCACCAATGCTCCGACTTTTCGTCTTTGGCAATAGCTGTTTTCAGACCAGATACGGGCCATGCGCAGATAACGCAGATCCAGCAGATGCTGCTTTTTCTGATGCTGCTTTTCTTGATCTTGATGCTGCTTTTCTTCTTGTGTCATTTTTCCATAATCCTTAAAGATTCTTCCTGCCGGCGGATGCCATCGCGCTTGAGCAATGCTCCGATCGTTGGCTCTTGACCGCGGAAACGTTTGTAAAGCGTCATCGGATGCTCTGTCCCTCCCTTTGAAAGGATGCAATCACGGAATCGCTGAGCGGTAGTACGATCGAAGATACCATTCTTTTTGAAGACACTGAAGGCATCGGCATCCAGCACTTCAGCCCATTTATAACTATAGTAGCTGGCGGCATATCCGCCGGACATGATATGGGAAAACTGTACGGTCATGCAACTTTCCGGAAGGGAAGGCAGGAGGTGGACAGGGGCCTGGGCTTTCTGTTCAAAATCGACCAGATCTCCCTCCAGCGGCTTTGTCCTGGTGTAGTAAGCCATATCAAGCAGCCCGAAACTTACCTGTCTCATACAACTGTAAGCTACGAGGAAATTCCTGCTTTTGATAATGCGGTCAATAAGTTCGTCCGGAATAGGTTCACCGGTTTGATAATGAAAAGCAAAGGTCCGCAAGAAATCTTTCTCTGAGGCGAAGTTTTCCATTAATTGTGAAGGGAGTTCGACGAAATCCCACCATACATTAGTACCGGAAAGACTGGAAAAGCGCGTGTTGGCAAACATGCCGTGCAGCGCATGGCCGAATTCGTGCAGGAAAGTCTGGACCTCTCCCCATGTCAGCAGTGCCGGTTTGCCAGCCGTCGGTTTGGTAAGGTTCATGACGAGGCTCACTTGAGGGCGTATGTTCTTCCCGTCCTTCTCAATCCACTGTCCCTGAAATTCTGTCATCCAGGCTCCTTCTTTCTTTCCTTTCCGCGGGTGGAAATCCGTGTAGAGTACGGCAAGGTAACTGCCATCTTGGTCATAGACCTCATAGGCTTTGACGTCAGGATGGTAGACGGGAATATTGGGATCATACTGAAAGGTTATGCCGTAGAGGCGGGTGGCTAAACCGAAAACGCCCTTGATCACCTTCGAGAGTTCGAAATAGGGGCGAAGCATCTCTGCGTCCAGGTGGTATCGTTGCATCTGTAACTGGTGGGAGTAATAGCTGAAATCCCACGGTTCCATCTTGAAGCCGGGGCCTTCCTTCTGGAGAGCAATAGAATTCACTTCTTCTACCTCTTTCAAAGCGGAAGGCTTGTACGCTGTGATCAGATCATTAAAAAGTTTATAGACCGTCTTCGTGTCTCCTGCCATGCGTTCTTTCAAGACATAGTCAGCATAAGTGGAATAACCGAGAAGTTGGGCGATTTGTAACCGTTGGTTGACAATCAGGCGGCAGATCTCAATATTATTTTCTTTGTTCTTATGAGTGCAGACCGTGTTCTTGGCCCGGTACATCTTTTCACGCAGGTTCCTTCGTGTGGAATAGGTCATGAAAGGTGAGTAACTGGGGTAATCAAGGGTAAAAGTCCATGTCTTTTTTCCTTGTTCAGTATGTTCTGCTGCATCCAGTAAGGACTGTGGCAGTCCGTCAAGGTCGGCCGGATCCGTAATATCCAACGTGAAGGCTTTGTTTTCTTTCAGCAAGTTTTGGGAAAACTGCAGGGTGAGGAGATCATTTTCCTCTGTAAGTTTTCTCAGGTGAGTTTTACCCTCTTCATCGAGCAAGGCCCCGCTGCGGACAAATCCTTCGTAGCTCTTGTCCAGGAGCATGTTTTCTTCAGGAGTAAGTGTACCATGATGGTCATGTACATATCTGACCCTTTCGAATAATTTTTGATTCAGACTAATATCATTGGAATGCCTGGTAAGTGCAGGACTCAGTTTTTGAGCCAGCGATTCAAGTTGGTCGCTGGTTTCTGCACTGAGCATACAGGAAAAGACGGAAGTGACCCGGTCCAGCAGATCATAGTAATGATCGCCTTTGCTTTTGTCTTCCCAATCAAGTGTATTATCAAAAGTGGGTGTATCAGGATTGTTTACAATCCGGTCCACCTCCTCATTTTCGCGGCGGATACCTTCAAGGATACCTTCTTCGTAATCTTTGGGTAATATACGGTCAAAAGGAACCGTAAGATGAGGCGTGCCATAAGGAACAAAAAATGGATTCTGGTGTTTTTGCTTCTCTATTTCGTCTTTTGTCATGCTCTTTCTCTATTTTTGATACAAAGATAATGAAAATTGTCGCTGCACATACATTAAATTGCTCAATTTAACATCTATTTCATCCCCTTTGTAAATCATTTTCAGGAAAGAGCATATTTGGTTCAGTTCTGATGATTTCTGTCCATAAGCAGTTTCTCCAGAGCCGGTATGATAATTCTGCCCCGTGAGAGTGTGGCGAGTCCCTGACGACTCAGTCGGTTCAAGGCACGTGACACGTCTAGCCGGCTCTCATTGAGTTCTCTTGCAAGATCGGCCATCCTGATATAGATCGTTTTGGGGCCTGCAGGCCGGTCGCAGTGGGATTCTAAAAAACGGGTTATACGATGTTCTATATCCTGAGGGACTCGTTGCCAGGGGCGTCTGGAAAGTTTCTGTGACTGTGCACTGATGATATTAAGGAGATTAAGGCGGAATATTCCGAATTCTTCAGAGAGTTTCATCACTTCGCCCTTTTCCAGAGTCATCAGGTTTACCTCTGTTTTGCAAATGAAATTCTTGGTAAAACGCTGGTGAAGTCCGAATAATCTTTCCGGTTGTAACACTTCAGGGGCATTTACTTCCTCTATGAAACGATAGCTGTGGTCATCTGCAGACGATTCAGCATCAAGAGTGCCATTCAGTAAGAAATAAAGACGGTCGCACGACTCATTTTCCTTGATCACCCTCTTCCCCTTATTATATTTTAAAAAACCGAAGGGGGTACGGGTGATAATCAGGGAGAGGTCATCACGGCTGAGGCCTAAAAAGAGGGGCAACTTAAGAAGTTGATCATACACTCTTAGTTCTGCCATGCTATTTCTTTTGAGAAGGGGTCAACTGATCATCGAGAATCTTGTTTTTAAGTCCTGGAGAATACCATTCCTTTAATTTCCCATGGCGGTCAGAGTAGATGAAATAGACCATAAGTTCCGGATGCTTTTCCAGTACTGTCTTGGCACGGTTCACCCCCAGGACCATGAAGGCTGTAGCGTATGCATCTGCTGTAGCACAGTTCTTGGCAAGTACAGTTGAGGAAAGCAAACTGTGCTGGACGGGATAACCGGTATGCGGATCAATGGTATGTGCATACTTCCGGCCTCCTTTATAATAAAAATTACGGTAATTTCCACTGGTAGCCATGGCGATATTCGTTACATTGAGAATACTTTCAATTTGCTGATTCGTGTTCAGGGAGTCGTCGGTCGGTTTGGTAACGCCGATATGCCAGGGGACCCTTTTCTGGTCGATGCCGCTGGTGACGATTTCTCCACCTATTTCCACGATAAAGTTTTGTATGCCATTCTTTTTCAGGAAGCGGGCTACAACATCACACCCATAACCCTTAGCAATGCCTGAGCAGTCCAGCATGATGCGGGGATCTTTCTTGATAATCATGCCATTGACAAGTTTGACCTTGTTGAATCCCACGAAAGTCCTGAGGCTGTCAACAGTCCTTCTGGTAGGAGCTTTCCCTTTCTTGAAACCAAATCCCCAGGTGTTGACGAGAGGAGCAACGGTAATGTCGAATGCTCCTCCGGTTTCGGCAGAGACCTGTTCTGCTAAAGAGAATACATCGGTGAACATCTTGTTAAGTTTGACATGCCTGTTTTGGTTGACTTGTGTGATAATGGATTGTGAGTTAAAAGGGGACAGGGATGCATCCACCTCATGGAGAGCCTCATCGATGCCCGGCTGGAGGTCTTTACTATTTTGATAGGTGATATGGTACACCGTGCCAAAGATGAATCCGGTATCTTTTTGGTAAGGTGTGGAGCGTTGCTGGCGAATAACATAAACGGTCCCGATAATAAGAAGGATCAGAAATGGAAGTTGCCATCTCAGTTTTCTGCGATTTTTTTTATCCATAGGATTTTATATTTCAGTTGTCATCTTTGTATGGTCTGAGGAAGGGTCCCCTCTTCCCGATCATCCTTAAAATTCGAATATCAGGTTAAAGGTGCCTCCTAGTCTACTTCCGCTCTGCTTGCCGAATCCCGGTACGTACCAGGTGTTACCAATAGTCCCGTCATCATGGAACAGGCGTCTGCGGCATCTCACGCTCCATCCTAAGTGCAAAGGACCGGAGATTTTCACATCGACACCTGCCACGGCTTCTAACCACTGGTAACGGGCTTTGATGCCATTGGCACTGTATGGCGCAATTTCTCCCCAGACGGGATCTGTCGTTCCCGGACTGTTGACGTCAAACTTATAGGAGGTGAACGCATAGCGGAACCCTCCATACAGTCTGTAAATATCATGTTTGTTCTTGAGCAGGTTGAAATCCACTCCTATGCGAAAATAGGGAGCACCGGTCTTATAGTGCAAATTAGTTGATACATCCTTCGCATCAGCTTTCCCATATCCTATTTCCAGGATAGGAAAATATTTGTCTTTGAGGTCAATCCTTAAAGCCGCCTCATACTGACCATAATCACTGAGCCACATTTGAGCAGCTCCCAGGAGATCCAAGGTCACTTCAAAGCTGCGGAAAGTAGCCGTAGTGTCTGTTGCAGCCGTTCTGCCTTTCGGACGGTCGCTCATCTTTCCCGGGGAGTTTTTCTGTTGAGCATACGCTCCAGGGCTCCAGAGGAGCATGAGGCTAATCGTGATAGCGGAAATAAATATAGAAATGTGGTTGTGAAGCATCATAATTCACTTGAGTGTTATGAATGACGATAGAATCAATGGCATGAGTGGTGTAGCTGACTCCTGTAAGGGTGTGGAAATAGGCTGGATTGCAATCTACTGATTCAAAATGTGCCTGGTTTTCCTTCTTTACGGTTACCGTGTCCGTGAAGGTCTGGCCGCCAACTCTTATAATATGGAAATGGAATACGTCCTGATCGCCCATGTAACTGACGGGTAACTCAAAGCTGTCTACTTCCACAGCCTTGTTGAGGAGAATGGTGTCCAGACCGTCTGAAAGGCGGCTCGTGGTGACAGTAAGCGTATCGGGAAGAGTCTGTACGTCACCTTTCAACTGATATTTTGTATAGACTCTATTTTCATAAGGACAGTCTAGACTGGAACATCCTGCCAGGGTAAAGCCTGCTAAGAGCATGATCAGGACAAATGCCCGCAGGGACTTCTCTTTAGCATATTTCTTTCTTGTTTTTCTTGTTTGCATAAATTATTGCCTCTAAAAGGAAATGATCAAACGGGTGTTCCTGTTGGTCCAACCGTTTGGAGTGATTGGTGTATGCCATTAATCTTTATCTTTTAAATGAATTTCCTCTGCGATTTGATAATCATTCCTTTTTGTGTTTTGCCGGCTGATCAAATCCCCTAAAAATCCTGCGAGGAAGAGTTGTGTCCCCAGTACCATAGTGGTCAGGGCAATAAAGAAATAAGGAGAGTCGGTGATCAGATTGCCATATATTCCTTCATGTAGGGCAACAAGTTTGTCTATACCCAGGATGATCAGGGCTATAAAACCGACAAAGAACACGATGGACCCCAGAAATCCGAATACGTGCATGGGCTTTTTGCCAAAATTAGTGAGGAACCAGAGGGTGAGCAGGTCCAGGTAGCCGTTAAAGAAACGATTGACACCAAACTTGGATTTGCCATATTTTCGGGCGTGATGATGTACCACCTTTTCTCCGATTTTGTCAAAACCAGCATTTTTTGCCAGATAGGGTATGTAACGGTGCATTTCACCATAAACTTCAATATTCTTGACGACTACTTTTTTATAGGCTTTCAATCCGCAATTGAAATCGTGAAGATTGTGGATTCCGCTGATCCACCGTGCTGTAGCATTAAAGAGTTTGGTCGGAATGGTCTTGGATAGGGGATCATAGCGTTTTTTCTTATATCCGGAAACCATGTCGTAATTCTCTTCCGTAATCATCTTGTACAGACCAGGTATCTCTTCCGGAGAGTCTTGCAGGTCCGCATCCATGGTGATCACTACGTCACCTTGTGCAACCTTAAATCCACAGTATAATGCAGGACTCTTGCCGTAATTGCGGCGGAAGCGGATGCCCTTTACACAGTCGGACTTTTTCGACAATGATTGGATTACTTTCCAGGAATCATCTGTTGATCCGTCGTTGACGAAGATAATTTCATAGGTGTAATGATGGGCATCCATGACTCTAACGATCCAGTTATAGAGCTCCGGAAGAGACTCTGATTCATTGTAAAGGGGGATGATGACAGATATATTCATTTCTTTAAGATGGATTTCAATTGTTGTCAGAATGATTATCTTGTATGTGCGTGTGAGAAACCGGTCGAGCCATGATGGCTGCTATGATCGGACTCGCAATCAATGCTCCGAAGAGTTCAAGGATGAAAAACATAGAAGCCCATGCCAGCGGGCTCATCATACTGACGGCCTCCTTAAGTTGCTGGGCCTGTGCGGCATTCAAGTTGTAGACTTTGGCAATGATGGAATAAGATTCATTC
Source organism: Segatella asaccharophila (assembly GCF_054687055.1). Classification (NCBI taxonomy): domain Bacteria; kingdom Pseudomonadati; phylum Bacteroidota; class Bacteroidia; order Bacteroidales; family Prevotellaceae; genus Segatella; species Segatella asaccharophila. The sequence goes on from NZ_BAACAN010000007.1 coordinate 97,850, forward strand.
CATTGCTGCAGAAAGCCGCTGATGTCACCGAATTTGAAATAGAGATACTGTACTACCCCCATGATGAGTGCGGCATGAAAGAAGGTCTCAGCTGTATAGAGGAGTCCTCTACGAAAAGAGATGACACCATCAAGGGCACCATCTCTGAATCTCTTCAGTCTGAAGGCTACAAAAAAAGGAGTGGCCAGGACGGCCAGGTCTCCCACGGGAGCCAGCAGGGGCATTCTTACCGCCAGCATCGTACAAAGAAATCCGGCAATCCACAACACGGAGAGAAAGGCTCCATCCTGTCGTGCAAAAGCTCTTACTTGTGTAATATTTTGCGATGTAATCATGTTCGATAATTGTATCTTGTTTGAGAGTGCAATGAAGTAATAGCCTGAGATTGTGGCGGATTAGCCTTCTTTCTGCAATGGAGTAATAGTTTTTCTTTCCATCTGGCAGAATCTTCACTGTGGAGCCTCTTATTTTCTGCAAAAATACTTAAAATCCTTCATAAAAAAGAGGGATAGGTGGAAAATTTACTTTTTTTGAATAAACAAAAAGGGTTCAAATAATATTGTTGTTCTTTTAACGATAAGTCAGAATCATAGTCACTGATTCTCACGACGATAGTCAATTGTGGGCGATATGGTGCATTTTGCTTCTCCATGATCAAAAAAACAACAATATCAGTCCTCGAAATGCCGGAGGGGGCACCATGAAAAAGAGCAGTCACACTGCTGATGGTGAACTGCCCTTAATAATTGTGCCTTCTGCCGGAATCGGACCGGCAACCTTCAGAATGATACCATTCCATGCTCTCCTCTGAGCTTTAGAAGGCAGGTGGGCAAGCGATTCTTAGCGCGCCGCTACGACCCTGTACCCTTGCTTCGTTCCCAACCTGGGGGAATTCCAGAGGAGCTGGCCGTAAGAGACTTGCCCGTGTAACTTGTTTTCACAAGTGAATGCAAAGATAAGAATTTTATTTCAAATGGGAAAGGATTCTGAAGTATTTACCCATTTTTAACATTTTCTCTGTTCCTTGTCCAGAACGGTTTTTGGCAGGATTTGTGTAGATTAAAAATCGACCACCGTTATTCCTGCACCTCCGAATTGGACATTCTCGTCTGAGAAATGAGTTACATTCGGAATGGTCGCAAGATATTGTCGGATCAGGTCTCTCAGTATGCCCGTACCTTTCCCGTGAAGGATTCTGACCCGGGGGACGTTCATGAGAATAGCATCATCGATGAAGTGTTGTACGGTGTTAAGAGCTTCATCTCCTCGCATGCCGCGGACATCCAGATCTTGGTGAAACTGACTTCTGTGAGTGTCAATGGTCGACTGTGTCGTCTGGCTGACAGACTCATTCCGGAGTCGGTCTGCTATTGCCTCTTGCCGGGTGGTATCATTCTGCTTCTCCATCCGGGCATCTGGGAGGATGGGGACATATTCCAGTTTGCTCTTATCTACAGTTGTCAACATATCACCGAACACGACCCTTGCCCCCTTTCCGTTCAGACTTACTATCTTCCCGGTCTGGTTCATGCCCTTGATCCGGACGGGATCACCGATAGCCAGTTCGGGATGAGCCAGGGTTACAGTTCCTGTCCGGTGGCTTTTCTGAAGTTCCAGGTTTTTAGCCCTTTCAGCCTTGTGTTTTTCACGGCGCTCTCTGCGTTGCTTGATTTTCTCTATTTTGAGGGCTATGGCATCCTCATTCTTCTGTTCACTGTCTACCTTTTGTTTGAAATGGTCCAACTCTTGCCTGGCCTGTCGGGTAATCTCCTTTTGAGCCTGACTTTCACGTATCGTCTTAATGGCGTTTTCAATCTTCTTGTTACTTTCTGCCAATAAGGAACGGGCTTCATCTTTTGCCTTTTCAAGGATTTCCCGGCGCTTTTCCTCGACATCGCTAAGGCTTTCCTCATATCGTGCAGATTCCTTCTCCACTTCCTTTTCCTTCTGGTGGATTTGCTGGCGTTTGCTTTCCCAATAACGTTTGTCACGCACAATATCCTGAAGGTATTTATCACTCTGGATATAATCGTTGCCGACAATCTCGGAGGCCTCCCTGATGACGTTTTCCGGAAGGCCGATCTTCCGGGCTATGTCGACGGCAAAAGAACTCCCCGGTCGTCCGATGGCCAACTGAAAGAGGGGTCGCATCTCATGGCGGTCATAGAGCATCGCGCCATTGACCACCTCTTGATGGGAGTCGGCAAAGTGCTTCAGATTAGAATAGTGTGTAGTCACTACTCCCCATGCCCCCTTTTCCAAGAGTTGGTTGAGGACACACTCTGCGATTGCTCCACCGATGCGGGGCTCTGTTCCGCTGCCGAATTCATCAATCAGAAAGAGGGTGTGTTCATTCGCCTGTTTCATCATGTTCTTCATGTGAAGCAAATGTGAGGAATAAGTGCTCAGGTCATTTTCCAGGCTTTGTTCATCACCGATGTCAATCATGATGTCCTGGAAGATACCCGCATGTGAATTTTCTGCTACAGGGATAGGCAGGCCGCACTGCAACATATACTGCAAGAGCCCGACGGTTTTCAGGCACACCGATTTTCCACCTGCATTAGGTCCTGAAATGACCAGGATCCGGGCGTCCTTCTTCAGGATAATATCTAAAGGAACAAGTTGGTGCGACCCATTTTCCTTTTCTTTCAAGGTCTTTTCCAGAAGAGGGTGCCGTGCCTGAACCCAGTCTATCACGGGCTGGTCTTCTACTTTAGGTTCAGAAGCCTTCATGGATCTGGCTAATGCCACCTTTGCATAGATCAGGTCAATATCACCCATAAAGCGACATACATCAAGCAGTTCTCTCACGTACGGACGGATGAGTGTGGTAACTTCTTTCAATATCCTGATTTCTTCCTGACGCTCTTTCCCTTCCAGTTCCCGGACCTTATTGTTTGCATCTACCACTTCTTCGGGTTCAATGAAGACCGTCTTTCCTGTAGCAGACTCATCATGGACAATACCGCGGATCCGCCGTTTCAAACTCGGGGCTACCGGGATAACGAGACTTCCATCACGCATGGTGGGTGAGATGTCTTTATCCACCACTCCTTCACTCTGTGCAGAACGGAGAATTCCGTATAATGTCTTGGTAATGCTTCCCCGGGCACGCTTGAGGGAGCTGCGAATATCATGTAATTCAGGCGAAGCATTGTCCCGCAGATGTCCATCTTCGTCGATAATCTGCTGTATCCTTTGTATAATCTTAGGAAAATCGGCCACCCCATCAGCTAATTCGTACAGGGCGGGGTAAGTGGTGCCCGGACAGTCGGTACCTGTCTCTTGCTTCTTGCCCTGGTCATCATCGCGGGATCTGACAAATTTAAGAATCAGCCTTTCCGTTTTTAACAGTTTTTCGAGAGCGAAGAGTTCGTCTTCTTCCAGATGGGTGTTCTGAATATGGATTCTCTGGATGGCCTGACGAAGGTCAAGGAATCCATCAAGCGGAAACTGTTCTTCTTTTTCTAACAGACTACGGAGTTCACGAACCTCCTCAAGATTTTCGTTGATATCCTCTGACTGACAGGAGAAGGAAAGGGTGGTGACCCGTTCCTGTCCTAATCTGCACAGGCAGAATTTTGAGAGTTGCTGCTTGATTTCATCGAAACCGATCTTTTCTTCGAAATTTTTGGGATAAATCATGCAGCAAAGATACGGCAAAAAAGCAAATTCGCAAAATATTCACAATTTTTTGTCATTCTATCTGCACATCACCGGTACGTTTGAGAACGCCCCAGGACTGTAACTCTCCCTTAATGGCCTTAAGATAGGTCTTGAAGAGCACGAAGTACATGATCCAGCGGTAGAAGAAACGTTGCGGAATAATCCAGAACAGTTTGCTGAGTCGTTCATGCTCAAACATGAAGGCCATAAAGGAAACACTGCCATCGATCAGCAGGAACAGCAGGTAATAGGAGAATATCTGCCAGAAATTGCCTGTAAACAGTCCTATGATCATCAGCAGGTCGGCAATAGGCGAGAAGGTAGGGATGATATACTGGAACACCAGCATATTCGGCAGTGCCCATAGCCCCAGTCCCTTGTGCTTTGTGGTGAAGAGTTCTGACCGGTGCTTCCAGAAAGATTGCAAGACACCGAAACACCAGCGTGTGCGCTGCTTGACAAACTGTCTTATCGTTTCTGGAGCCTCGGTCAATGCTACTGCCTTGTTTTCATTTTCTATAATGTAACCTGCATCCAGGATACGCATTGTCAGGTCACAATCCTCAGCCAGTGTATCCGTAGTCAATCCTCCGGCATCAATGATCGCCTGACGGCGGAAACAGCCGATAGCTCCTGGTATTACTGTAATGGCATTTACACTGGAGTAAGCCATCCTGTCGAAATTCTGACTGGTAGTGTATTCAATGGACTGCCATTTCGTAAGGATGTTACGCTCGTTCCCGGTTTTCACATTGCCTGCTACGGCACCAACCTTCTTGTCGGTATCAGCTAACATGTGTTTCATCATGATGCCTATGGCGTCATGCTGCAGACGGGTGTCAGCATCAATACAGACGATATATTCTGCATCAGTATGGTTGATGCCGTTGTTCAGTGCAGAAGCCTTGCCGGCATTCTTCTGGTGAAGGATCTGAATTTTATGATCGTCACCGAAATGATCCTGAACACATTGTAAGGTGTTATCCTTACTGCCATCGTCCACGAAGACAACGTTGAAATTGGGATAGTCTTGCTTACGGAGATTACTTAAGGTAGCAGTGATGTTTACTTCTTCATTGTAAGCCGGGACGATAATGGATACCAGAGGTGCAGTATGGGGATCAATTTCCGGATAAATGCGATGGTGCTCAATCCGCTTCTCCCTGATCATCAGGATATACATTACTACTAATCGGATAAGACCCAGTACCAGGAAGATGATCAGTAGTGCCGTAATGAAGTCGCCGATTTCATAGATCAAGGTGGCCAGGGCAAGATTGGATTGCATGGCATAGTAAGTATTTCCCTTTTTGATCGGTGGCATCAGTTGGTCGCGGCTTTTTCCGAGATACTGTTCGATAGAGATAAAATGGTAACCTTCTTTTTTGAGCTCACGGATAATGAGAGGCAGAGCCTGAAGGGTGTGTTTACGGGTTACTCCTCCTGCATCATGCATCAGGATGATATGTCCGTTGCCCTGGTGGACTCCTTTGATGACACGGTTGTAAATTTGTTGTGTCGTGATCCCCGGTTGCCAGTCATCAGGATCTATGGATTCGCCGACGAACAGGTAATTGCGTCTGGAGGCTAATATAATAGGTTCGATTTCATCCCGTGTCGTAGGATCTGCATCAGCATTGTATGGCGCACGGAATAAGATAGTGCTTTGTCCGGTAATACTTTCCAGGAGCATCCGGGTGAGCTTCAGTTCTGTATAAGCCCGTTGAGCGGAGTTCATAGCTACATTCGGGTGGGTAAACGTATGGTTGCCGATAGTGTGCCCCTCTTGATATACCTCTTTTACCAAAGGCAGGTTTTTCTCCATCTGCAGTCCTACCATAAAGAAGGTAGCCTTGATGTGATAATGCTTGAGAATACTGAGAATAGTAGGGGTCCATCTGTAATCAGGCCCGTCATCAAAGGTCAACAATAGTTGTTTCTTCTTTGCGTGTCCGATTTTGTCAATTTCGTAGGATTGCGGGATCTGTAAGTATTTTTCTCCTGAGATCAGCATGTCCTGCCGGTCAATGGATAATTTTGCCCTTCCGGGTTGTGGCTCGGATTTGACATTGAGTATCTCCCCGTTGCCCATATAGTTAATATCATAGAGCCCAGGGATATTTTCTAATTTAATAAGGGGAAATTTAACGGCGTCTGGGCGGGTCATGTTATGGTCATAGAATTTCCACATTCGCTGATCTTCTGTTCCTAAGCGCCAGAGGCAGAAACCGGCTGTAGGATATTCACTGCCAAAACGCATAAGGTTGAACAGGGTGGCAGCATCCGTGAAGTAGACTTCATGCAACTGGTTATTATCATCATCATAAGAGAAGTTCAAATTGTAAGTGTTCTCGTCATAATTGATGTCAGAACCGGCATCGGAAGCACTGGCCAGTGCTGCATTATAGGAGACCGTAGTGCCCCCGTCGGCTTTCGTCCAGTCATAACCATAACCGGCAAGACCGAGGACGATTTTATCATTGGGGATGGATCTGGCAGCCTGATCCATGGCATGCTCGACCCATAATTGTGAACTGATAGCTCCGGGAGAACTGCCGGCATTGTGCTCATCATAGGCCATGAGGAAGAGATAGTCATCATATTTTGAAAGATTGACCACATCATAGTCTTCATTGTCAGGTGCAATATCCTGGGTTACAAAAAGATTGTTGTCATGAAAAGTAGAGGAGAGATGTTTTACAAAGTTGGTGAGATTCGTGTTATCGTTGATCTGTAATTCCTCAAGGTCAAGATTGATGCCTGAAAAATGATACCTTTGGCAAGTCTTCAGGAGGCGATAGATAAATTTTTTGCTGGTCTTTGGATTGTTTATGATCCTGCCGATAGGTTTGGCACGGAAGCTTTCACCATAGTTGTTGGTGAGCATCGGCAATACAGGGATGCCTGACTTGCGGAACAGTCTGAGGGCTTTTTTATCAATATGGATTTCCAATGAGTCGGTCTTTGGATTAATAAAAAACCACTCTGGGAGGATCATATTCAAATGCTTGAGATTACGTTTAAGGGATTGAAAGGAATGGCCATCCCAGTTAACATACCATGCAGCCCGAACCCCTAGTGCAGGACTATCCCATTCTTGTAAGTAGCGGTCAGTGGCTTTATCCGCCTTTACATGAAAGCGGTGCTGCCTCATGGCCTCAGCCGTATAGTCGTTGTGCATATTCTTCTCTTTGAAGAAATCACGGAAAGTCTTATACTGTCTTGACATCGCGTTGGATCTCATCAAGGGCTTTTCTGCAGTCAGAGCCCGGCGGTATTCCCGGATCAGTGGCATCTTTGGGGAGCCTTCCAAGGCGAACATCGTAATGAAGGTGATGACCAGCAGGAAAAGTATTACTGCCATTACTCTCAGTGTCCACAAAAATTTAATCCATCGTGATTTGGACTCAGTTTGGAAAATCTGTTTACCCATAAATTCTTTTTAAGATTTATATTTTGCTTTGGTCACTTGATTTTCAAGTTTTTAGAACTTATTGGTGATGATTTTTTGTCCTAAACTTGTAATTTGGCGCAAAATTACGATTTTGTGTACAAACAGAAAAAGAAATAAGATTAAAAGAACTAAATGAATACTTACAAATGCTTAAACTCCTTTAATAATTTGAGCTTTAGACAAGAAAAAGTAAAGATAAGAGTTAAAAGGGTTAGGAATCACTTTGCATAAAAAGAGGATACTGCGTAGAATCCTGGAGAGATGGTGGCGCAAAAGATACAATATTGGCCTGTTGTAGAAAACAGTTCACCATCGTCTTTTCATAAGGTGTCCTATTTTAAGAAATAGCTTTCTTCCTTTTCCTAGACAGTTTTGAAATTAAAGTTAAATATGGACGGATTCCTAGGCATAACGAGATCGTCTTTTGGTTATTTGCAGTATAATATCTATCTTTGTGATAGACCAATAATTTTGTATTTATGGACGTCAAGATAGAGGAGAGTTGGAGACGACGTTTGCAAGGAGAATTTGATAAACCATATTTTGAAAAACTGGTTGCATTTGTAAGGAGTGAGTATGCAAATTATCATGTGCTTCCACGGGGACGCTTCATCTTTCGCATGTTCGATGCTTGTCCTTTCGAAAAAGTGAAAGTTGTCATTTTAGGACAGGATCCTTATCCTACTCCGGGGCAATATTATGGGGTATGTTTTTCCGTGCCAGAAGGAGTACCTGTTCCAGCTTCTTTGGCAAATATATTTCAGGAAATACATCAGGATCTGGGCAAGCCGATACCTGCTTCTGGTAATCTGGACCGATGGGTAGATCAGGGGGTGTTTCTTATGAACTCCGTTCTTACGGTGCGTGCCTACGAAACGGGTTCACACCGTAATAAAGGATGGGAGACTTTTACAGATGCTGTAATCCGGAAATTGAGTGATGAGCGCGAGAACCTGGTGTTTATGTTATGGGGGAGTTATGCGAAAGCGAAAATGCCCCTTATTGATACCCGTAAGCATCTTGTGCTGACCGCTGCTCATCCTTCACCCCGGTCAGCTGACCGCGGATTCTTTGATTGCAGACATTTTAGTAAGGCTAATGCATTCTTGCGTGGGAAGGGTATAGGGGAAATCGATTGGTAAATCATTGTTCTTTATGGCTTCCTCTTGATTTATGATGTTGCGGTAGCAATGCTATTGTCTCGTGATATGCCCTGAGTCGGTGCTCATAGGTATTTTTGTAAAAGAAGGGTTGACCTTGTGATTTATAATCTAATTGACGGATGATGTCTTTTTAATGATGATAGGTATAATCCTATAAAGGTAAGAGAACCGTTCAGCATGAGGAGTTCGTAACCAAAGGTGTAGTTAGTCATCTTGGATACTGCGATATTTAAAATCAGACAGATAAAAGGGGAGAGAATACAGATATAAGGAACCCACTTGTCAGATACATCTCGTCGGGTAAGCAGGCCGTAGGCGAAGAGACCCAATAAGGGTCCGTATGTATAAGAGCAAAGAATATAGATGGCATTGATGACACTTGTTGAGTTGACGGCCTTAAATGCTAATATAAATAGGGTGAAAAGGACGGCTATGCCTATATGGGCCTTTTTGCGCAGATGTTCATTCCGGGGTTGATTGCAGATGTCCACGCAGAAACTTGTCGTTAAGGCTGTCAGCGCTGAATCGGCCGAGGAAAATGCTGCAGCCACAACTCCTATCGTAAAAAGAATAACAACAGTATCACCTAGTTTGCCACTGGCGGCGAACATCGGCAGAAGATCATCACCTTGTTTGGGCAAAGCAACACCTTGCTGATGGGCTAACATCAATAGGAGTATTCCCAGGGAGAGGAAGAGAAGGTTGGCTGGAACGAAGGCAAATCCATAGCTGCACATATCTTTCTGGGCATCACGAAGATTCTTGCAAGTAAGGTTTTTCTGCATCATATCCTGATCGAGGCCTGTCATCACAATAACAATGAAGATGCCACTCAGGAATTGTTTCCAGAAATTCTGTTTCGAGATCCAGTCATTCCAAACAAATATCTGACTATGGGTATCATGTGCAATGGCAACAACAGCGTCTCCAACAGTGAAGTGTAAATCAGAAATGACTTCAAATAGGATAAGGATTAATGCCACAAACATACATAGTGTCTGAAAAGTGTCTGTCCAGACTAGAGTCTTGATTCCCCCTCTGCGGGTATATAGCCAGATAAGACCTACCATAGCAATGACAGTAACGGGGAAGGGTACACCGATTCCTTCAAGTACAAATTTCTGCAGGATAATGCATACGACATAGAAGCGTACCGCTGCGCCGGTCATCTTGGATAATAGGAAAAATGATGCACCGGTCTTGTATGATCGCATACCCAGTCGGTCTTGCAAATAGGAATAGATGGTCGTAAGATTGAACTTATAATAGATTGGTAATAGCAGGAAGGCAACCGCAAAATAACCGAAAATGAAACCGATGCACATCTGCAGATAAGTCATATTCGTTAGCATTACCATACCTGGTACGGAGACAAAGGTAATTCCAGAAATGCTGGCACCAATCATTCCAAAAGCTACCATATACCATGGTGATCGCTGATTACCTCGATAGAAAGTGTTATTGTCTGTTTTTTTTGCCGTAAATCGGCTGATAAGGAGAAGAATGGCAAAATAGGCAAATATGGTAATGACAATGAGCATAATTTACAGATCTATTTCAGCGAGAAAACTTAATGCTCGGCAAAAGTACAAAGTAATTTCTGTTTAAGGGAATAATTTTATTCAAAAAATGAAAAAATAGATTTAGTAGGACACAGATGGATTAATTCTTTGTACATTTGCGATTGTGAGCGGATTTTGCTAAATTTGTCTTTTGATCTAATAAAAGTACTAAGTACTATGTCTTTTGAGCTCTTTTCTCTATTCGTTGCGTAAGCCCCTGCTGTTATAACTGGTTTTCTCAGTTCTATAGTTTTGCTGTGGTAGAGGCTGTTGAACTTGTTATCCCATTTACGGTGCAGTATGATATTGATTTATGAGTCTGTAATCATTAATAAAATAGAATGAATATATTTGAAAGATTAAAACAGCTGGTTTTACCAGGAAGGAGTCACGAGGTAGCACTTGTCCTGGGAGGTGGCGGGGCCAGAGGGTTCGCATATATCGGTGCGATAGAAGTCCTTGAGGAGAGGGGATACGTGATCCATTCCGTAGCCGGAACTTCTATTGGAGCTTTAATAGGAGGATTGTGGGCTGCAGGTAGGATGAAGGAAGTTAAGGAGATCGTTCTGAAACTTAACAAGAAAGAAGTCTTGTCACTTATGGATGTTTCTATCGGACTGGATCATCTGATGTCGGGAGAGAAACTACTGACTGTTTTCAATCAATTGGTGGGTGACACGAAGATAGAGGATCTGCCGGTAAATTTCTGCTGTTCTGCTTCTGATCTGGTGAGTGGTAAAGAGATGGTCTTCCGTAAAGGTTCCTTGAAAATGGCTATGAGGGCCAGCATGTCCATACCTTGTTTCTTTAAACCGGTAAAGGATCATCGTCATATCTATGTTGACGGTGGTGTCCAAAACACATTGCCATTGAACAGGGTAGCCAGGAAAAAGGGTGACTGGCTCTTTGCCGTTAATGCTTCAGCACCAGATAGAAAGTTGGCCCCAGCCTTTGTGACCAAATTAAAGAAACCACGGGAGGGGAAATTCGGTAAATTCCTCGATAACCTTCCTTTCCACTATCATGATTTTTCCGAGAACGCAATGAACATAGCCATGCGGGTGGCTAGTCTCTCCATACAAGCTAATGTGCAAATGGAAATGGAACTGATTCCGCCTGACCTCTGTGCAGATATACCTATGGACCGTTTCGGTCTTTTTGATTTTGACAAGGGGGAAGAGCTTATCCGATTCGGGAGGGATGAAATGAGCCGCAAACTGGATGAGTTTGAACAGGGAAGGAGATCATGAGTTTTTCTGTATTTATTCTTTCCCAGGCTTTTTCGTTTGTGGAAGAAGCAGATTGGTGACGACACCGATAATGGCAGAAAGACCAATACCACTCATGGTGAAGTTGCCGAACTGGAGGACTGCACCGCCTATTCCCATTGTGAGTGTTACGGAAACGATAATGATATTACGGGTCTCGTTGAGGTCTACTTTATGCTGGATCAGGTTCTGTACACCGACACTGGCGATAGAACCGAACAACAGCAGCATGATTCCGCCCAGCACAGCACGGGGGATAGACTGTAGTAGGGCACTCAGTTTACCGATAACAGAGAAAATGATCGCAGTACCGGCTGCTATGCGTATTACTACGGGATCTTTTACTTTCGTAATCTGCATTGCGCCGGTCACTTCTGAATAAGTTGTGACAGGAGGGCCCCCAAGAAAGGCGGCAGCCAGACAGGCTAAACCATCCCCTAACATGGTACGGTGGAGCCCTGGATCTTTTACGAAGTCTTTTCCTGCAACAGAACTGACCACATAGACATCGCCGATATGTTCTATCACTGGTGCTATGGCTACAGGCATCATGAATACGATTGGTTGCCAGGAGAATTCGGGCAGATGGAAATGGGCTATGGATCCGGGTAAGGCAAACCATGCAGCCTTTTCCACCCCGGAAAAGTCAACTACACCCATGCAGAGTGCTGCTATGTATCCTACGGTGATGCCGCAGACGATAGGCACGAGCTTTAACATTCCCTTGCCTAATGAGAGTATGCAGATGGCTGTGACAAGTGAAATGAAAGCTAATGTCCAGTTTCCTTTAGCCATGTCTACAGCAGAAGAGGATAAGGATAAACCAATGAGGATGATGATTGGGCCGATGACAACAGGCGGGAAGATACGATTCAGAAATTTCTTACCTTGCCATTTGATTAGTGCACTCATGATAAAATAGACCACAGATACACCGACGATCCCGGCTAAGGTTCCCGCCATGCCCCATTCTCTGCTGGCCTGGATAATAGGAGTGATGAAAGCAAAACTGCTCCCTAGAAATATAGGAACCTTTCCTTGGGTAACGAGATGAAAGATGAAAGTGCCCAGACCGGCCGTAAATAAGGCAGTGGCAGGATCGAGTCCGACAAGGAGTGGCACAAGGACTGTGGCGCCAAAAGCAACGAAGAGAAATTGAACTCCCACAATTGTCTTCCGGCCGGTCGATAAAGATATATTTTCCATTTGTACTATTGGTTTTATCTCTGCTATAAAAGGCGGTTTTAGAAATAAATTGTCCTTTTGTTTTGCAAAGGTAAATGAAACTTCATTAAAAAGCAAACCTTATGATGAAAAATATAAGGAAGATTTATCATATTGTTGTGCATAAGGTCGGATTTGGTGTTAGTTGTAGATGCTTTAAATAATAAGTCAGAGATAATGACAAATATCTTTATGTGGGTATGATAAATAGGATATTTCTTCATTTATATATATTTCTTGTTCAGATCAGTGTGCTGAGGTGAGGGTACAGATAAGTTAATTTATAGTTAATTGTAGGCATTATCCACCCTTTTTATATGTATAATAGTTAAATAATATCCTTCCTAATCACTTTTTCACCTTTGGTGTTTGTTGCGTAATGGATTTTGATTTATATTTGTAGTGTCATATTGATATACTACACTATAACTAATGAGCAGGACAAATAAAAATAACAATCTTGGATTCGGTAATGTGTTCAATAAAGAATATTATTATGGAAGCAATTATATATAGCAGCAGCAATAGAGAGAGTGTTTTCCAGCCTGAGTAATTCATCCGTTAATAGTGATGAATGACAGAATATTTATATTATGCCTGTCATGAATTTACCTTTGGATCTTTTATACGAGAAAACAAGTGGAAATAACGCAATATAAATATTGAACTTATGAATTTTAATAATAACAAAGCAATATATGTCCAGATGGCAGATCGCCTGTGCGATGAAATCGTAGCGGGGAAATATGCAGTCCATGAACGTATACCAAGTGTCAGAGAGTATGCAGTTATGTTGGAAGTTAACACAAATACAGTTGTTAAGACTTATGATTTGCTTGCCCGTGAACATGTCGTATATAATAAGAGAGGCCTAGGTTATTTCGTCAATGAAGGCGCAAGAGATTTAATCATAGCTTCTCGCAAGAAAGCTTTCCTTGAGGAGACTCTTCCCGAACTTTTCCGGCAGATGAAACTTCTAGGCATCAATATCAGAGATATTGAAGATGAATGGCTTAAGAGCAAGAATAATCCTGCTCTTGATAAATGATCAAAAAGGCATTTTGACCGTTAATATTAGCAATATTTATTTGAACATTAAAAATAGTAACATTATGATCAAAATCAATCATATCAGTTTTGAATATCCAGGCAGAAAGCATCCTGTTTTTGAGGATCTGAGTTTTTCATTGGAAAGTAACCATATCTATGGTTTGTTGGGTAAAAATGGCATGGGTAAGAGTACACTGCTCTATCTTATTTCAGGACTCCTTCGTCCTAAAAGTGGAGAGATCCTTGTTGATGGTGTTCCTTCCAAGGATCGTCGGCTTTCTGTTTTGCAGGACATTTTCATTGTACCGGAAGAGTACGATATGCCCCCGGTAACCTTGAGGGAGTTTGTTAAAATGAATGAGGTTTTCTATCCTCATTTCAATATAGAAGTACTCCGAAATTGTTTGAGAGACTTTGAGTTGTCGGAGGAACCCAATCTAAAGGAACTCTCTATGGGACAGAAGAAGAAAATCTATATGAGTTTTGCATTAGCTTCAGGAACGAGATATTTGCTAATGGATGAGCCGACCAATGGCCTCGATATTCCTTCGAAGAGTTTATTCCGTAAGGTAGTTGCTCAGAACGTGACAGAGGGGAGTACCCTTATTATTTCTACTCATCAGGTTCACGATCTGGAAAGTCTGCTGGACCATATTATCATATTAGATAATTCACATATCCTTGTCAATTCTTCTGTTGCTGATATTACCGGCAAATATACCTTTTCTTTTCGCAGTGCACAGGAGATGGACGATGTTCTTTATGCAGAACCTTCTTTTCAAGGTAATGCGGCTATATCTCTCCGCAAACCAGAAGATGAGGAGACAACCCTCAATCTGGAGCTCTTTTTCAATGCTGCGACTAAGGGAAGATTAAATTATTGATTTTTAATAGCATATAATATGAAAACATTTGATATTTATCGTTTCGGAAAAGTACTGAAATGGACAGTATATTACAATAAGTCAATATTGATGAAGATTACCATGGGATTTTTTATAGCTTTTCTGGCTATATATCTTCTTACTACGAATCTGATCTTTTCTTCCAGTAGTTCGTTTCCATTCCGCCTGGATAGTGCTGCTGGAGTTACTCTTGGTGTATTTGTTGTTTTTTTGTTCCTGACACCTTCATGGATCCTTTCGAATATGAAAGATCGGAAGAGTTCATTGGACTATTTGATGTTACCTGCCACAAACCTCGAGAAGTTTCTTGCGCGTATCGTCATGGTTACTGTCTTTTATACACTTTGTGTCGTTGTAGCACAGATTGCCGCAGATCTTATCCAGTGGATTATCTCTCTATTCCGGTATCCGATATCTCAAACTGGTCTGATCAGCATAGATATTTTTAAAAATCATTATATATCTTTCGGAGGATATGCAGTGGGAGGAAATTCTTGTTATGCGGGAGGTAATATAATGCTTTTGACATGGATAATATGGATGCATTCTGTCTATACTCTTGGTGGTACCGTTTTTCGTAAGAGTGCCTGGATTATAACATCTTTACTTCTTCTAGTTTTAGGAATTATTCTGATGTGGTCTAAATTTGAGGTATCTTTAATGGCTGATGGTGTCATTATAATCCTGATATTTCTTGTGTTTGCAGGACTTAACTATTTTATGTCCTATAAGATATTTTGTCGTATGCAACTTATTAATAATAAATGGATTAATCTTTAAAGGTAGAGAGGATAGCTCTCATAATTAAGTTTCTGTATTCCAGCTTGTATAAATGGATTAGGAAAACAATTCAGGAAAAATAATCTAAACAGATTATGAATATAAATACGAGGAGGCATAAATGATGAGTCTTTTTCACAGGAACAAGCAAGAGATGCTGGACCTTGAACCCGTCAGGCACTTCGATCTGAAACGGTATCTGGGGCTTTGGCATGAAGTGGCACGTATGGATCATCGTTTTGAACGTGGTCTGACAGATGTAACTGCAGAATATGTATTGAAAGACGATGGAACGATACAAGTAGAGAACTCAGGATGGAATATCCGGAAGGGGCGTAGAAGTACAATAACTGGTCATGCGAAAACTACTTCTATCTCCGGTTTGCTACGTGTCTCGTTCTTCTGGAAATTCTATTCAGATTACAGAATATTAATGTTGGATACAGATTACCAGTGGGCATTAGTAGGTGCCGGAAATTCCAGTTATCTATGGATCTTGTCGAGAAATAAGAGTTTGCCGAAAGAGATCTGTGATAATCTACTTGTAGAGGCTCGGCGAAGAGGTTATGATACAAGTAAATTGGAATTTCCTGTTGCAAATAATGTATGAATCGAATGTTATATCAGCCGGATGGGTACCCTTAAGGGGGAATATTTTATAACTCTTTTGGTGGCCGAACAGTTACGAGTATTCTTTAGAAGAATCCCTGGTCGCGGTCCTTGTTGTCTATCTTCTTCCGTAGTTCTTTCTGCTTGCCTGAGAAGATGTTGTAGCTTATATGCAGTCCTATGGTATGAGCCTGTTCTGTTACCTTGCTCATGCTATGATAATCAAGTACTTCGTTACTAAGAATGTCGGAAGTATACTTCGCTGCTGTAAAGGGGAAGAGCATATAAAGACCTATATGCAACTGTTTATGCTGATAATAGAGATAGATATTTTGTGTATTCTCTTCAGAGTCAATATTAGTGCCCCTCAGGATTTTACTGGGTATCCTCTGGTAATATTCTGCTCCCCAGTTGCCTTTCCGGAAATCCACAGTCCAGTCCAAAGGAAGATAATGATAATGATGGGTTCCGATGATTTCACTTTTCTCCTTCTGCCATAAATAACCGGTTTCCAGGGAAAAGACAAGAAGGTCACTTTTGAAAGGCCTGATTTGGAAAGTACCTTTGAAGCCATAGTCGAGCATATAGTCACAGTTCTCCGGTCGGGAGACAATCACACGGTCTCCATTTAGCTCCTGCCACTGGTAATAGTTACTGATCGCATCATCGGTTTTACTTAGGCCGAAATTGACATCCATATTAATATAAGGTGTGTTGAGTGAATAAGATAGTTTCATGTTCTTATTCAGTGCGCTCTTCAGATAAGGATTACCATGGCGGTACAATCCTGGAATCGTCACTGTGCTGTTATTGCTTAGGTCTGCAATTGACGGAATATCGGTATTGATATTCCCTTCCAAGCGTAATATTCCGTTTTTCATCGGGTAGCTGAACTCTGCCGTTGGGGTAAAATACCATTTGTTATAATGTGTGTCGTCATTGCTGGAATGAACATACGTGCCACCCATGCTGAGACGATATCCCATTTTGAGGATGCTGCCGTTCAACTGTGCATAAGCATAATGTTTATCGTCGGTAGCATGGTATTGATATTCCTGATAATCGGAGAGGACATTACTGATCTTAAAGTCGGATTTCGCCAGTGTTGCTTTATAACCGAGTGAGAGTTTGGCCTTTTTCCACTCCTTGCTGTAGGCTAGTTCGCCGATAAGAGAATGCTTGTTGTTGTGTTGTCGCATATTATCATCAAGAACTTGTTCCTGCTCTTCGTACTGTTGGTTATTGTTGCTCTCCCGATTGTGGAACCATGTGCCCACAATATCAGTAGTCAACTCCTGTCCATGACTCAGTTTCTTGTCAAAATAGAGATCTATTGAAGGACTGAAACTGTTCTGATGTCGCTTCTGTTCATTCCATCCGCTTTTCCATTTCAGATTGTTTTCAGCCGAAATGTTATTATGGCTGTTATTGAACCAAGAGAAGATGGAAGGTGTGAACTTTGCCTGAAAGTTCAGACTGTCGTCACGGCTATAGAGATATTTCAGATTGAAGTCTTGTGTGGTATAGCCAAAATCATATTTTCCTTTATAGTTATAGTTAGTCTTATTGCCATTATCCATAAAACTGTAGTAATGCTGTGTATCGCAGTTGGGGACATTGCGCCAGGAAAAGTTGTAGTCGAAGGAGAACTGACTATTGCCATGGTTATACTTGGCAAAGATGGCAGAGTTGTTGAAACCATCCTTGAATCCCTGCATAACATCAACTCCGGCAGCATAACCGTCATCTGCTTTCCGCGTATGGATATTAATGAGTGTTCCGGCATCAGCATATCGAGCCGGTGGTACCGTATAGTATTCCACATTCTTGATTTCCTTGGGCTTGAGCATTTTCAGGTCATTATCACTGGCTTCAATGCCGTTGATAAGAATCTTGAGTGACTTTCCTGAGAGGGTGGCAAGGGTGTTGCGCATACGGTCGATACGAAGTCCCGGCAGAGTGGCAATAAGTTGCTGGGCCTGATTGGAATTTTTGAGTTGTTCCTCGGAGAAGGTATAGACGGAGCGGTCTACCATCTCTACTTTGTGGTGGCCTTTTACGGTGACACCTTTGATGCGGTAAGCGTCAGGTATCATCGAGATATTTCCCACACGGGCAGATGCAAAATGGCGGTAAAGGGTGCGATAACCGATATAGGAAATTTTTAGCAACACATTGGTCTGATTGCATGGGATGACGAAATCACCGGTTTCTGTAGTCACGCCCCCATTAATGAAACTTGAATCTTTTGGCTGTAGGATGGAAACATTGACAAATTCCATAGTTTGTCCATGCTCATCAAGTATTTTTCCTGTTATTTTACGGTCTTCTTTCTGCAAGTATTCTACAAAGATCATATCAGGTAATGGCTGGCCTTTGATATCCGTTCCGCCCTTGGTTATTTTCATGCCAATAGGATAAAAGCCGATCATCTGTCGAATGGCAGTTGGAATGCTCTTATTGCGGATATCTGTCGTCACCTTGAAGTCTTCCAGATCATTGTAGACGAAGTTGATGATATAGTCTTTTGAAACCTTACTTATCGACTGGAGGGCATCCGATATAGACACATTATTATATTTATGGGTGATACTTTGGGCGATGGAAGAAATGCCGGTAAAGTAACACAGAAGGAGTATCAATAGTTTTTTCATGTTTACTTTACTGTTAGGGTATTATTAGATAAGGTGATGTGGAACTCTTCAAAATTATTGAGTTGTTCCACTACCTGGGGGAGCGTATTATTCTGATTCCAGTTGAAGAAAAGTCTTATCTTTGTGGCTTTTCCGTCTGTGAAAGAAACTTTTACATGATAGTAAACAGCTATTTGCTGAAGAATATTCTCCAGAGACACATTGACAAATCGTTTTTCTCCAGCAGTATCTGACTTTCTTTTTACAGAGTCAGTCTTCATTACTACTGTCTTTACACTGTCTTTTATCTTGTGATTTATGATTCCGTTATGAGTTAGTGATGTCTGTGTTCGTTGATGGTGTTTTACAATAGATACTGCAGCTATGGCTATACAAGAGATAAGTATAAGGCCGATGAAAATTGCTGCGATCTTTCTCAATAACAAAAAATGAGGGGTTGAGGAATAATATTTGCTTTCAAAATTCTTTTGTGCTCGGTTGACATCTTTGTCGGAAAGAGGTTTGTCGTGGATGGCATTGTCTGTCTCTGATATCAATTGATAATATTCCCGGCAATCCTTGTCTTTCAGGATTTCTCTCC
Source organism: Segatella asaccharophila (assembly GCF_054687055.1). Classification (NCBI taxonomy): domain Bacteria; kingdom Pseudomonadati; phylum Bacteroidota; class Bacteroidia; order Bacteroidales; family Prevotellaceae; genus Segatella; species Segatella asaccharophila. The sequence continues at coordinate 116,768 of NZ_BAACAN010000007.1, forward strand.
ATTGGTCATTCGAATACTGTTCCGGATGCTCCATCATCTGTATAAGTTGTTCAATCTTTTCCATTGTCGTTCATTATTAACGCTTCACTAATTCTTTAATGGTATCCAAAGACTTCTTTAGGTGTTTGTAGACAGCTACCTCGCTGATGCCTTCCCGAAAGGCTATCTCGTGATAAGTAAGATGCTCCTGATAATGTTCAAGGAGAATCCTGCGATTGTCATCGGATAGTTTTTCATCAATGACCAGCCTTATCTGATGAATTCTTTCTTCCTTTTCTTCTGCTTCATATTCATCCAGTTTATCATCCAGTAAATAAAGATGAAGGATACGTTGTTGAATGTTTTGATTCCTGATAATATTTAGGCACCTGTTGCGGACGCTCGTCATCAGGAAGGCTAAGGCCGTATCGCTTTCTGGTACGATATCCTTATTCATCAACTCTAAGAATACATCGCTGACAACATCCTCGCTCTCCTTATCATCATGAAGAAGGATTCTTGCCAGATGTATCATTGGTCGATAGCATCGTCGAAACAACTGTTCTATGATCTCTTTTTGTGCCATTTTACTTTCTTATACACATGAAAATGGAAATTCCTAACTTTTAGGAGCAACTTTTTTGGATTCTTAAGAAAAATCAAGCGGATAAGATAATCAAGAAACCAGAAGACGGTTGGAATTTTATAACTTTTTGGCAACTAGATTAAATCTGATCAATTCCCAATTTCAGACTTTGGGCTTGGTCGTTGACAATAGTTATTGCAAAGATAGCGGAATAGTTGTAAATATCTAAAAAACGAGAGAAGAAATCTTTGTACAAATAGAGAAAATGATGTTTTGGGTAAGTTCTAATGGCTTGAATTTGAAAAGTAAAATTGCAGCATGCTGCAGAAATTCTTTATGTAGTAAGTATGAAGATCAGAAGAGATAGGCAATAGGTCAGTAGAAAATTTTAGAAGTCGATTTATATCGTATGATTTATCTTCTTCGAAGAAAGGGAATACTGATTTTTCTTCTTTACATTTATCGTGTCGATTATTTTTAGTATATTTGTCTCTTAATATGATATTGCTATGGGCACAACGGTTAACCTGAACAATAAAATTGTTATTTATCAAAGTGCAGATGGCAAGACCCAACTTGATGTCAAGTTGGAAGGGGAAACTGTGTGGCTGTCTCAACAGCAAATGGCAACGTTGTTTGAGAAAGACAGAACAGTGATTGGCCGCCATATCAGAAACATTTTCAAGGAAGGTGAATTAGATGAATTCTTGGTATGTGCAAATTTTGCACATACCGAAGAATATGGACGTAGAGAAGGATTTACTCAAAAGATCACAACTAAGTTGTTCAATCTTGATGTTATTATTTCTGTCGGCTATCGTGTTAATAGCAAGCGAGGCACTCAATTTCGCCAATGGGCAAACAATGTCTTGAAGCAATACCTCATCAAGGGCTATGCTGTGAATGATAAAATCCGTAAGCATCAGATTGGAGAACTTCGTCAACTTGTGCAGGTTCTTGGTCGTACTATCCAGCAGCAACCTGTGCCTGTTACCGATGAGAGTAATGCTCTCTTTGATGTGGTAGTAGATTATACATACGCCCTCGACACCCTTGACGATTATGACTATCAACGATTGAATATTGCCAAGATAACCAAGGAAGAACCTTTTCATGCTACCTATGAGAATGCTATGCGTGAGATAGACCTTTTAAGGGAGAAATTTGGTGGATCCGTATTGTTTGGCAATGAGAAAGATGAGTCATTCAAGAGTTCTATAGGACAGATCTACCAGACCTTTGACGGTAAGATCTTTATCCAAGTGTAGAGGAGAAGGCTGCGATGCTTCTTTATCTCGTAACAAAGAATCATTCATTCAGCGATGGAAACAGGCGCATTGCTGCCACATTATTTCTCTGGTATATGAATAACAATGGTATTCTTTACTGTAATGATGGCAGGAAACGCATAGCTGATAATACCCTTGTCGCCCTTACGCTGATGATCGCTGAGAGTAGGACGGAGGAGAAAGATGTGATGGTAAAAGTTGTGGTAAACCTGATTAATAAGAGTAATTAGAGAATGTTTCTTTATTCTGTGAATCCTAATTAGTATTAGAGAAATGAACAACGACTGAACAATCTTCGAAGCAAGTTGATGCATGTAGTATCAATTATCCGGCAAGACTTTGGTGATACAGATTTTGAGGCTGTATATCCGGTTTGTTGGTACCCATAAGGAATATGATGAGATTGATGCTTCAATGATTTAAATTAAGGAGGATTGGACAAAGGCAGAGATTGCCAAACAGCAATATGAGTTAGCACCTCATCATTTTGTTCACATACCAGTAACCAATCAGGTTCAATATGAAACTCCCAATACTCACTGTATCTCCCTTTCAATTTGAGGGGCTTGTATTTTTCCGTGAGGCTTCCTACATTGCCTAATGTTTCGGCCACAGTATGGAAAGCCTCTATGTTGAAGCCACGCTTTATGCATTTTTTAAAGGATTATTTGAATAAACCTGAGTATCTGATTGAATATTTTATTCCGTCAAGTTTTTCATCAATGTGTTGATGTCGTTGGTTTCAAACAGTTCGTCCTCATGAGCAGCCCTGATGGCTTCGTTAAGGTGAGTGATGCGTTTCTTGAGATAATAAGAGAAATGTAATAAAAGAACAGACTTCCTTTATTGTATTATACTGAAACAGGAAATTAATTTCCTGTTTCAGTATTGTGGTAAGGCATTTAATTTTATACCTTTGCAAAACACAAAAATTATTTAAACATGAAGAAGGAAGTTTTATTTGTTTTACTTGACGAATATGCCGATTATGAACCGGCTTATATTTCAGGAAGTATTAATTGTGGTAGATTTGGCTTAAAAGAAAAGCCTTTATATATAAATAAGGTGGTGGCTCCGACAATGGATCTGGTGCGTTCTGTAGGAGGCTTTTATACAAAACCGGACTATACTTTTGATACAATGCCTGCTGATTATGCCGCATTGATTCTTATCGGAGGATTCGGTTGGAAATCGGAAGAAGCTAAGAAGCTTGTGCCTATTATCAAACAAGCCATTTCGAAAGGGATCATAGTTGGAGCTATTTGTAATGCAGCTTCTTTCCTTGCACAAAATGGTTTCCTGAATCATATTAAGCATACAGGTAATGGATTGGATGAACTGAAGCGATGGGGAGGAGACAATTATACCAATGAAGCGGGGTATCAGAATCAACAGGCGGTAAGTGATCATGGAATAGTAACAGCTAATGGTACAGCTTCTCTGGAATTTGCGGTAGAGTTGATGCGTTTATTGAAGATCGATACTCCAGAAAATATTTCGGCTTATTTCCAGTTTATGAAACTTGGCTTTTGTGAATTTATGAAGCAATTAAAATAGGCATCCGTGTAAGAATATACAGAGTAAACTTCTAATAAAAGATATTCGGTATGGAGACATTTCTCTTTATACGAAACAATTATTCAGTGGACTCTATGTGCTTCTGGCGTGGCTGGGTAATCCTGTATGAAGTGATAGATAGTTAAAGGATTCTCGTATCAACTGTTAAATTATTCTGAAATAAAGGATTTCTGCATATTTTAATTTTGAAATACAGAATCAAATATTTATATTTGCAGCAGAAATGAGAATTATATCCCATAAGAAACTAAAGCTTTTCTATGAACAGCCTAAATATGAAGATTCCAGGGTACCCCTCGAACGTTGGTACGAAATAGCCTGTAAGCGTGAATGGCATAGCCTCGCTGATATGCGGCAGGACTTTGGTGATACGGATATGGTGGGTAACCAACATTATGTATTCAATATTCATGGGAACAAGTACCGGTTAGTGGTTGTAGTACAGTTTACCATTTCGAGGCTGTATATCCGGTTTGTTGGTACCCATAAGGAATATGATGAGATTGATGCTTCAATGATTTAAATGAAGGAGGACAGAACGATGTCAGAGATTACCAAACAGCAATATGAGTTTGCGGAGCAGCGCATAGAAGAACTTCTTCCCTATGTAAACGATTCCACACCACTGGATGATCCTAAGTGCGTGGAACTGACGTTGATGAGTGATGTAGTGGAAGAATATGAGAAGATCCATTTCCCTATCGGTAAGCCTACACCGGCTGAATTGATAGCATGCGGACTTTCAGAGAAGAAAATGACACAGAAAGAACTGGCTGAAAAATTGAAAGTCAGTCCAAGCAGGGTGAATGATTTCGTGAAAGGGAAGAGCGAACCTAGTTTGTCTCTGGCGGGTAAGATCTGTAAGATTCTCGGTATCATGCCTGATGCCATGCTCACTTGCTGACACGAAAATTGAATAACTGAAAAAGGGATATAACGATAAGTTATACCCCTTTTTCTAGTTTATTTGTCAAAGTCTATTTCACTTCCTCAAAGTCAGCATCCTGGATGTTGTCATCAGAACCTTTGCCACCATTGTTGTTATTTGTGGTGTTATTGTTCTGTGATCCCTGGTTGTTGTCTTGAGCACCGGCTCCAGCACCCGGACCAGCCTGTTGCTGAGCACCGCCTGCATTCTGGTACATCTGCTGACTCATCGTCTGCATCACGGTATTCAGGTTAGCCATAGCCTTGTCAATGCCGGCTACATCCTGTGCCTTGTGCGCATCTTTCAACTGTTGTAAAGCCTGTTCAACCTGTGACTTCTTGTCAGCAGGAACCTTGTCGCCATTATCCTTCAGGAAGTTTTCAGTCGTGAAGATCAGAGAGTCAGCCTGATTGAGTTTGTCAACTTTCTCACGTTGTTCCTTATCCTGATTTTCATTCTGCTTTGCTTCAGCTTTCATCTTGTCGATTTCTTCCTTGCTCAGTCCGCTTGAAGCCTCGATACGAATACTCTGTTCCTTACCTGTAGCCTTATCCTTGGCACTGACATTCAGGATACCATTCGCATCAATATCGAAAGTAACTTCAATCTGAGGAACACCCCGACGTGCTGGTGGAATACCGGTGAGGTTGAACTGGCCGATAGATTTGTTGTCTGCAGCCATAGGACGTTCTCCCTGAAGTACGTGAATGGTCACCTCCGTCTGGTTATCAGCTGCGGTAGAGAACACCTCACTCTTCTTGCAAGGAATCGTAGAGTTGGCATCGATCAGTTTGGTCATTACACCACCCATTGTCTCGATACCCAGTGTCAACGGAGTTACATCCAGAAGGACAATATCTCCTACACCTTGTTCCTTGTTCAGGATAGCGCCCTGGATAGCTGCACCTACTGCTACTACCTCGTCAGGGTTAACGCCCTTGGAAGGCTCCTTGCCGAAGAAGTTCTTGACCAATGTCTGGACAGCCGGAATACGACTGGAACCTCCTACGAGGATCACCTGGTTAATGTCAGAAACCTGCAGTTTCGCGTCACGGACAGCATTCTGGCAAGGAATCAGGCATTTCTGGATCAACTCATGTGCAAGTTGTTCAAACTGTGCACGGGACAAAGTCTTTACCAGATGCTTTGGTACACCGCCTACTGCGGTGATATAAGGCAGGTTGATCTCAGTGGTCATTGAAGAACTCAGTTCGATCTTTGCCTTTTCAGCAGCTTCCTTCAGGCGTTGCATAGCCATGGGGTCCTTGCTCAGATCTATTCCTTCATCAGCCTGGAAACCTTTTACCAGCCAGTCGATGATGACCTGGTCGAAATCGTCACCTCCCAGATGGGTGTCACCATTTGTGGAGAGAACTTCAAATACACCACCACCGAATTCCAGGATGGAAATATCGAAGGTGCCACCACCGAGGTCGAAGACGGCAATCTTCATCTCTTTGTTGGCCTTGTCGACACCGTATGCCAGAGCTGCAGCGGTAGGCTCGTTGACGATACGACGGACTTTCAAGCCTGCGATTTCTCCGGCTTCCTTTGTAGCCTGACGCTGTGTGTCAGAGAAATAAGCCGGAACAGTGATGACTGCATCCGTCACTTCCTGACCCAGATAGTCTTCTGCCGTCTTCTTCATCTTCTGAAGGACCATTGCAGAAATCTCCTGCGGTGTATATTTGCGCCCCTCGATTTCTACACGAGGATAGCCATTCTCATTCACTACGGTATAAGGTACACGGGCAATCTCCTTAGCACACTGGTCATAGGTCTCACCCATGAAACGCTTGATAGAATAAACGGTGTTCTTCGGATTCGTGATAGCCTGGCGTTTGGCAGGGTCACCGATCTTACGCTCGCCGTCTTTGACAAAACCTATTACGGAAGGTGTCGTCCGTTTACCTTCGCTGTTAGCAATAACTACCGGCTCATTGCCTTCGAATACGGCAACGCAACTGTTAGTTGTTCCTAAGTCTATTCCAATAATCTTTCCCATAATTATTTAGTTGTTATTTGTTATTTTCTTGTTTTATGTGGACATTGCTGTCCGCTTTATCCATTACAAACGATGTGCCAAGATGATCATCAGAACTACATCTTGACAAATTGGCAGAGAATAAGGGCTTGTCAGCCCTCTTTACCGGAGATTGGTACCATGACGTCAGTCTGGATGAGGAAGAAACTGTGAGGGCAGATTCAAATTGTTTGCTGTCGGGACTAGGGGTGGAAACAGAAAGACCAAGGGCCTGGATTTGGGTTCACAGGTCCTTGGTCAGATCCTATTTTTAATTGGCTGGTTTTGTCTCCCTCTGGGGCAAGACTGGTGACCAGCTGAACTATTCTTCTTCCTTCTTGTCTGTAATGGCTTTCTTGATCAGCCCTTCAAGTTCGTCACAGAGTTCGGGATTGTCCTGTAACAGTTTCTTCGTGGCATCACGGCCTTGTGCCAACTTGGCGCCGTTATAGCTGTACCAGCTGCCACTCTTCTGGATGATGCCGTATTCCACCCCTAAGTCCACGATCTCTCCAACTTTAGAAATGCCATGACCGAAGGTGATCTCAAATTCAGCCTTCCGGAAGGGAGGGGCTACCTTGTTCTTGACAACTTTTACACGGACCTGATTGCCGATGACCTGATCACCATCCTTGATGGAACTTATGCGGCGGATGTCCAGACGGACAGATGCGTAGAACTTCAAGGCGTTGCCACCGGTAGTGGTCTCGGGATTCCCGAACATTACACCAATCTTCTCACGTAATTGGTTGATAAAGATACAACAGGTATTGGTTTTGGAGATCGTCCCTGTGAGTTTCCGGAGTGCCTGACTCATCAGACGGGCCTGGAGGCCGACCTTGTTGTCTCCCATTTCGCCTTCAATTTCTGCCTTTGGCGTGAGAGCGGCTACAGAGTCTACGACCAGGATGTCTATTGCAGAAGAACTGATCAGTTGATCCGCAATCTGGAGGGCTTGCTCACCGTTATCAGGCTGTGAGATGTAGAGATTGTCGACATCCACGCCGAGATTAGCTGCATAGAAGCGGTCAAAGGCATGCTCTGCATCGATAAAGGCTGCGATGCCGCCAAGTTTCTGGGCTTCGGCTATGGCATGGATGGCCAGTGTGGTCTTGCCGGAACTCTCCGGACCGTAGATTTCGATAACGCGGCCACGGGGATAACCTCCTACTCCCAGGGCTACATCCAGTCCGATGCTGCCGGTAGGGATGACGTCCACATCCTGTATTCTCTCATCACCCATACGCATGATAGACCCCTTGCCGAAGTCCTTCTCTATTTTTGACATCGCCGACTGGAGAGCCTTGAGTTTTCCATCCTTCATTGCCTGGAGTTTTGCCGTCTGGGCCGCTGTTTGCTTGTCGGTCTGGGCTGTATCCTTCGTGTCGTTCTTATCTGTATTTTCAGCGTTTTGTTGTGCCATAATTAATCGTATATAATTGTAAGAAATATCTGTCGGTGAGATCTGCCATTGACCGGATGAAGAAAGTGCCTGCCTGCGGCCGGCTTTTCCGGAGGATCAGGAAAGCTAAACCTCCAGGTCTTTATCCTTGATTTCATGCCAGGGCAGACCTTGCCGGTTGAGTTGTTCCATGAACGGGTCCGGGTCGAAATCCTCGACATTCCAGACCCCCGGTTTTTTCCAGAGCCCTTTGAGGAACATCATGGCGCCGATCATGGCCGGAACTCCGGTGGTGTAGCTGACTCCTTGCATGCCTGTTTCTTGATAGGCTTCCTGGTGCTTGCAGTTGTTATAGATATAATAGGTATGTTCCTTTCCGTTTCTCAGCCCGCGGATGCGGCATCCGATGCTCGTCTCTCCTGTATAATGGGCTCCCAGATCCTGTGGATTAGGGAGAACAGCCTTCAGAAATTGGAGGGGGACGATCATCTGGCCATTGTAATTGATCGGTTTGATGCTTGCCATGCCGATGTCCTGGATCACACGGAGGTGAGTGAGATATTCCTGGCCGAAGGTCATCCAGAAGCGGGCACGCTTGATGGTCGGATAGTTCTTGACCAGACTCTCAAGTTCTTCGTGGTGCATCAGATAACTTTCACGTGGCCCGATATTCGGGTAGGTGAGGGGCTTGTGGATCTCCAGCGGCTTGGTCTCTATCCATTTGCCGTTCTCATAGTAGAGGCCTTTTTGTGTGATCTCCCGGATGTTGATCTCCGGGTTGAAGTTGGTCGCAAAGGCTTTGTGATGGTTTCCGGCATTACAGTCGACAATATCCAGGTATTGAATCTCGTCGAAGATATGTTTTGCGGCGTAGGCGGTGTAGACACCTGAAACACCCGGGTCGAAACCACAACCCAGTATTGCGGTCAGGCCTGCTTTCTGGAACCGGTCTTTATAAGCCCATTGCCAGCTGTATTCGAAGTGGGCTTTGTCTTTAGGTTCATAATTGGCGGTATCCAGATAGTTGCATCCACATGCCAGACAGGCATCCATGATCGTCAGGTCTTCATAAGGGAGGACAAGATTGATGACCAGGTCAGGTTGATAACTCTTGAAGAGTTTTTCCAGAGCCTCTACATCGTCAGCATCTACCTGTGCTGTCTTGATATTCGGATTGCCGATGGCCTGGACCAGTTGGTCGCATTTCTCCTTGTGGCGTGAAGCGATCATAAAGTCCGTGAACACATCGGGATTCTTGTTAATTTTGAAGGCGCAGACAGTGGCTACGCCACCGGCACCCAGCAATAGAACTCTACTCATAGTCTATTATAAATTAATGAATTGCAATCAGTGAATGATTGGTTTGATGAATAAACAGATCTTGATGAAGCCTTGCTGAAAGGCTGTCACAGACCTTATCTTATTTCTTGTTACGGTTTTTCCTTAGTTATTGAAAACTTGAGTGGTCCAGTTCATCAGCATGAATGCCGAGGGCATTCATCAGTGAATAGCCCAGGATCTCCTGCCTGAAGTTCCCGCCTGGCATGGGCTGCATGGCAAAGACGGTGATGCGCTTGGAATCGTCATTTACATAGTCCAGGGACTGGCGTACCCTTGCGTATTGCTGGCCTTCTTCTGCATTTGGAATGATCATGATTCGCCTTACGCCTTTCTGGGAGATCACTTCATTGACGATATCCAGGAAAAGATCGTCTTTGGTGACAGTTTCTTCCGTAGGGATGGAACTCATAATAAACTCGCCCAGTTTGGGATCCTGGAAAGCCTGTGCATTCAGTTCGCTCTCATAGACAGAGGGCTTGAAATTCTCCAGCTTCGGATGATTGTGCTCATGGACGAGGACTACCTGCGTTTCATGGCTTCCCTCACGCAGTCCTCCGTCAAGGGCAATGTCTACCGCCCATTGGCTGATGTCAGCCTGTGGTATTTTCCGGTTGATCATTCTCTCGAAGTTGACGATAAGATTAAAGGCTACCTTATCCATGTAATCTGCGTCGGCAATGATGACATTCTCGGTCCATCTGATGTTGCTTTGATTCAAGTCGTTCATGTAGACAAAGGTACAACAATTTTAATAATTTCCAAAATACTTTAGAAATTTATTATGAGGTTAGTGCCTGCGTTCAGAAGTCATCCGGATCTGTCGGTTTGTGATTCCCTGTAAGGGGGGCTATATCCATCTGGCCGGATAGGATGGCGGGACGGAAAAGCGGGACGGATAAATCTCAAAACTTTAAGCTGAAAAATCAAATCCTGAGGTTCATTACAGCGGGAAGTGAGTATCTTTGCAACATAAACCAATATACTAAAAATAAGATAATATGACGAAGAGCATTTTGGAAGGCAGACCGGCCTTGAAAAAAGAAGTTGACAAGGTTGCGGAAGTTGCCGGGTATCTCTGGCAGAATGGTTGGGCTGAACGTAATGGGGGCAATATCACGGTCAATATTACGGATCTGGTAGATGATGCTATCAGGAAGATGCCTGCCATTGATGAAGTGAAAGCCATAGGGGAGACCCTTCCTCACTTGAAGGGATGTTACTTTTTCTGTAAGGGAACAGGTAAGCGTATGCGTGACCTCGCCCGGTGGCCGATGGAGAATGGGAGTGTCATCCGTATCCTTGACGACTGTGCCCATTATGAAATCATTGCTGATCAACCGGTATTGCCGACCAGTGAACTTCCCAGTCATCTCGCCGTCCATAACCGGCTGGTGGGACAATGTTCCAGGGACAAGGCAACCATTCATACACACCCTATTGAACTGGTGGCTATGAGCCATCACAGACCGTTCTTGAAAAAGGATGTCCTGACCCATCTGTTGTGGAGCATGATCCCTGAGACAAAGGCTTTCTGCCCGCTGGGACTTGGTGTCGTACCTTATCAGTTGCCTGGAAGCGTGAATCTGGCCCAGGGTACGATGAAGGAACTGGAAGACTATGATGTCGTACTGTGGGAAAAGCATGGTGTCTTTGCCAAGGGCATAGATGTACTGGATGCCTTTGATCAGATAGATGTCCTGTCGAAGAGTGCGAAGATCTATCTGGATTGCAAGAGCATGGGCTTTGAACCTGAGGGCATGACAGATGCTCAGATGAAGGAAATGAGCAAGGCTTTCCATTTACCTAAGTAATAGAGAAATCTTTAAGATAGATATTTTACATATAGTTGATAGAAGAACCCGGATGTAACTTTGATAGTATTCGGGTTTTATCGTTCATCAAAAACTCCCGGGTATGACGTTTGTCGTGCCCGGGAGTTAAGGTTATAAATACTTGTTTTTACTTTAGTAATTGAGGCACGAAACAGGAAATGACCAGTACGATAATGCCGAGTACCAGGACGGTGATCGTCTTTCTGGAACACCCTTTCCATTCCTTCAGGATAATCCCCCAGACATTGGAGAATACTACGTTGAGGGACATCAGAATGCAGAAGGCCAGTGTCATCAATGTAGGAGAAGAGGTCAGGAATCCTTTTCCCAGTGAGAGGCCGAAGAACTGACTGTACCAGAGGGCACCTGCCAGGGCACAGAAAAGGATATTGTTCCCCCATACATTTCCCTTCTTATAGTCACCCCAGGTATGATTCTTCTGATTCTGGTAGAAACAGTAGAGAGCATTGGTAACGAAACCTCCTAACGTAACGAGAAATGTTGCCGGTAGTGTCTTGAACATCGGATTGGTCAGATCACCGAAGTTGATGTCCTTTCCGAATTCAAGTCCCACGTTGAAACATCCGCTCATGAAACCGGAGAGGAGTGCTATGGCAATTCCCTTAGGGAAGTTGAAGTCCTTGACGGTTTCTTGATTCTCTCTCTTGAGAAGACTGTTGGCTTTCATCTTGCCGGCAATACCGATGATAGCGATGCCGACCAGCGTGACGATAACGCCGAAAATAACGGCGAAGGTCAGTGAACTCAGTGCATTGAGTTCGGGGAAGAAGAGATTAAGCAGTACCGGTCCCATGATTGTCCCCAGTCCTGCACATGTTCCCAGAGCGATGGACTGTCCCAGGGCTACTCCTAAATAGCGCATGGAAAGACCGAAGGTTAAACCTCCGACACCCCAGAGCGCTCCGAAGAGTATCGTCATCCATAGATGGAAGGAATCGGCACTTGCAAAGAGGCCAAAGAGTGACTCTCCTTCAGGTATAGCCAGCAACGCTCCTAAGAAGGGGAGGATAAGCCATGCAAATACACCCTGCACGAGCCAGTAGCTTTCCCAACTCCAGTTCTTGATCTTGTTGATGGGAACATAGCAGCTCGACTGGCAGAATGCCCCGGCTGCTATGATCAGTAATCCAAAGAGAATTTCCATCAGCTGCGCTTTGACAGTACGTCAGATTCGTATTTCTCTACATCCGGGATATACTCTTCAGCTACGGGTTTGTTGTTCTTGTAGTTGAAGTAATCATAAACCGCTCCTAATGGAAGGGTCTTCTCTTCTTCAAGAAGAGCCAGACGCTCAAACCATTTACCGTCATCCTCATATTTGCGCAGTGTGGGCAGTGGCTCCAGAAGTGCCTGCAGAAGTGATTTCTGCGTAGCCCGCGCACCGATGATATAGGCGCCGATACGGTTGATGGAGGCATCAAAGTAGTCCAGGCCAATGTGGGTGCGCTTGAGGGCGTCGGCACGTACGACCTCTGCAAACAGGTCGCGGGTCTTGTCATCGAAGATGGTTACATGGTCGGAGTCCCAGTGCATGGGACGGCTGACATGCAGCATCAGTTCCGGAACAAACAGCAGCAGGGCGGAGATGGCGTCAGAGACATTCTCCGTTGGCTCGTAATGACCGGTATCCAGGGTGTAGATCACATTGTTCTTGGAACAGTATCCGGCATAGAAATCGTGTGAACCTACAGTGTAGGCTTCCAGTCCGATACCGAAAAGTTTGGCTTCCAGACAGGTCTTCATATCCGGAAGTTTCTCGGAGAGGATGTCATCTAGGGAGTCTTTCAGAATCTGGCGGTAACGGGAGCGTTCCACGGTATAGTCCTTGGACCCGTCATGGATCCAGATATTCATGATGCAGGGATCGCCCTGATATTTGCCCATAGCGTTGGCTATGCGGCGGCAACGCTTGGTATGCTCGATCCAGAAATCGCGGATCTCCTTATCCGGATTGGCCAGAGAGAGATAGCCGCTCTTCGGATGGGAGAAAGAGGTGGAGTTGAAATCGAGTTTCATATTGTGCTCTTTGGCCCATTGCATCCATCCTGTGAAATGCTTTGGCTCGCACTGGTCACGGTCTACGAATTTGCTGCCGAATTCACCGTAGGTTTCATGAAGGTTCAGGCGGAAAGTTCCGCCAAGAAGGGAAACGACCTTTTCAATGTCCTGACGTACTTCTGCTACGTTGCGGGCACGGCCGGGGTAGTTACCCGTGGTCTGGATGCCGCCGGAGAGGGCTTCATTGCGCTCAAAACCGATGACATCATCAGCCTGCCAGCAGTGCAGGGAGATAGGAGTTTTCTGCAATACCTCAATAGCCTTGTCAGTATCTACACCTAATGAGGCGTAGCGTTCTTTTGCAATCTGGTAATTTTTCTCAATAGTTTCTGATTTCATAATTGTTTGGTTTAATTTTTTAGTTATTAATATTGTTTTTTCACCTTTTTCCTCCGGCTGATGCCTGTCAAATATACCGTTTCTGCGGCTTGTCAGGGAGCGTTTAAGGAAGGAGATCTTCTGACGATCCTTATTTGCAAATATCCAGATATTGCCGATAGGCATCATCCCATTGTGCCTTGTCTTGCGGCTCATAGCGTCTGAGATCGATGCTGTCAGCGATGATCTTTCGCATCTCATGGATGTCTCTGACATCGCCTGAGGCCTTGGCCTGAAGCATGATGTTACCGATGGCTGTGCCTTCCTGCGGACCGGCCAGTACGGGTATGCCGCAGGAATTGGCCGTAAACTGGTCCAGCATGACATTCAGGGAGCCTCCTCCGATGATGTGAAGGGTGTTGATAGGGAATGGAGCAAACTCTTTCAGCCAGTTGAATACCTGACGGTAGCGCAGTGCCAGACTGTCGAAGATGCAGCGGCAGATCTGAGCAGGACTTTGGGGAACGGGCTCCTGATGTTCTGAACAGTAGTTCTGGATGGCGACCTCCATGGAGGCAGGGTTTGCGAATACCGGATCATCTGGATTGATAAGACTTCTGAAACCTGTCTCCCGCGCAGCGTCAGCCTGGAGTTTCTGATGCCCCAGGCTCTTGAGCTCCGGCCATTCTGACCGACAGCGCTCGTAAAGCCACATTCCACAGATGTTTTTCAGAAAGCGGGTAGTCCCCTCTATTCCTCCTTCATTCGTGAAGTTAAGTTGGAAACTCTTCTTGTTGATGATGGCCCCCCGGTTTTCTATTCCCATCAGGCTCCAGGTTCCGGAACTCAGATAGGCGAATTTCTCATCTGTGGCGGGGACTGCAGCCACTGCGCTGGCGGTATCATGGCCGGCAACGGCGATCACCGGGACGGCCCCCAGTCCCGTCAGCCCCTGGATTTCCTTGGTCAGAGGTCCGATGACGGTAGCCGGAGGGGTCATCTTGCCAAATTGATCCCGTCGCAGTCCTATACTCTGAAGGAGTTTGTCATCCAGGTCTCCACTCTTCGGGTTAAGGAGCTGGGAGGTGGACGATACCGTATATTCACAGATGGCTTTGCCTGTCAGCATATAACTCAGCGCATCCGGGATGAAAAGGACCTTGCTGGCATGTCTCATGGCCGAATTCCCCGACTCTTTCATCTGATAGAGTTGGAAAAGTGAATTGAAATTCATGAATTGTATTCCGGTTCTTTCATACACCTCCTCTTTTGAGACGGCCTTCCTGAAATAGTCATCCATAATCTCCATGGTACATGGGTCACGGTAGGACATCGGGTTCCGCATCAGGGCACCGTCCTGGCCCACGAAGACGAAATCACATCCCCATGTGTCGATACCGATACTCCCGACCGGGATCTGGCGGTCGTGTGCAAGTTTCAGTCCTTGTATGATCTCGTCATACAAGGCATAAATATCCCAGTAGAAATGACCGCCTGTTTCTATGATATGATTGTCGAAGCGAGTCAACTCTTCCAGTTTCATCTTTCCCTGATGCAGGGTTCCAATAATGGTTCTGCCACTCGTCGCACCTAAGTCTACGGCAAAGAAGCACTTTCTTTTTTCTGTCATCGGTTTATAGTTGTGGTTAAGTATTGTTTAGTTTGATTTTACAAAGATACTCTGAATGGAGAGGATACAACTCCATTATTTGATTTTAAAGCATAAAAATTTGAGAAAAGTGAGTATTTGTATGAGGAAAAAGGTAGGTACGGCATCTGTTTTCTCTTCAGATCCATACCGTCAGGAAAGGCCAGCGGTCAAGGCCGGTGTTTCCTGGTGCTTGTTTCTGTATAGTCGTCCGTAGGGGAATGCTCTTACGGCAGGCCTTACCTGGTCCGGTGTCTGAACTCACTGGGCTTGCATCCGGTCTTGATCTTGAATTTAGAAGAAAAGTAGTCAGGAGTTTCGAAACGGAGGCGATAGGCTATTTCCTTGATACTGAAATCGGTCGTCGACAATAGTTCTTTTGCCCTTTGCAGGCGGAGCTCCTGCTGGTAAGTGGCCGGAGCAATGCCGGTGAATTCCTTGAAGAGTTTTCTGAAATTCGAATAGCTGACTCCCATAAGATTGGCGATCTCCTGGATGGAGAGGTCCTCTTCCAGTGATTCCCGGATCATCTTGCGGGCATGGTTGATCATGTCGACATATTCCTGGTTCCGGTTGAGGATGATGTTCCTTTCCAGGGAATACATCATGCCGATGAGATGATTGACGATGCCTGCCAGCATTTGCTGGGAGTAGGCTGCTTCCTTTAAGGCCGTCTGGTAAGCCTCTTCATAGAGGCGGATGATGTCACTGCTGTATCCTACATGGTAGATGGGTTTTGCGGGGGAAAGGAAACCGGCCTTGATCCGGTCGTCCATATTCTTGCCCTTGAACCCGATCCAGTAACTCTTCCAGCCTTTGCTTGCTGAAGGATGATAGGAATGCCATTCGCCGGGAAAGAGAAGGAATATATCTCCTGCCTTGATCTTCACGGGTTTGATATGCTCGCTTTGGAATTCGCCTTCTCCTTCAGGTTCATAGAGAATCTGGTATTCATTGAGTACCCGTCCCTTTTCTACATTGAAGTAATACCCGTCAGCATGGCCATGGGTGGGATATTCTTCTCCCGGAAGAATAATCTCTTGACCCACAGTACTGATCGTAAGTCCCCAGAGGGCATCCCTGGAATTAGCTACAAGGTATTTACTGGTTTGCATGGCATTTCTTCTATTTCCTGACAAAAATACTAAAAATTAATGAATGAGCCAAATACTGTGAATATTTAATCTGCTTTGTAAGAGAAAGTGCTTTCTTGCTTTCGAATAACGTCGGAAATGGCATCTGTTTCTGAAAAGTTGTGTATCTTTGCATTAAGAATGGCAAAGGGCACTTTTCATCGTGATGGAAGGGGAAAGCTGCTTCGAGAGGAATTTTAATCGTTTAGTTCGTATGTCTACATTATCTGTCGTTATCGTGGTCGTGTTCTGTGTAGGTTATCTTTTCATAGCCTTGGAGAGCGTGACGAAAGTGAATAAGTCGGCTGTAGCATTGTTGATGTTTGCTGCCTGCTGGACGTTGTATATGGTCAATCCGGGGATTTATAATCCCGGTGTTCCGGCAGCTGATATTCCTGCCGTGGTTAACCAGACGATAGAGCGGCATCTGGGGAGCACTTCTACGACACTCTTCTTCCTCATGGGGGCCATGACGATTGTGGAAATCGTGGACCAGAACGGTGGGTTTGACTGGGTGCGGAAGGTGATGAAGACAAAGAGCAAGCGGTCGTTGTTGTGGAAAATCACCTTTATGACTTTCTTTCTTTCTGCCATACTGGATAATATGACCACCAGCATCGTAATGATCATGATCCTTCGTAAGCTCACCTCTAACCGGAAGGACCGTCTGATCTATGACTCTATGGTTATCCTGGCGGCAAATTCGGGCGGGGCTTTTTCTCCTATCGGTGACGTGACGACGATCATGCTATGGAACAAGAACCTGATCACTCCTGCAGGAGTCCTCTCGGAGGTCTTCATCCCGTCGGTCATTTCGGTGGTCATCCCTGCCCTGATCCTCCAGACCCAGCTCACGGGGAACCTGGAAACTCCTGAGGACATTCCGATTTCTGAGGAACCTGAATATCAGGTGCTGGATTTCTCCGGGCGGCAGCGCAAGACCATCTTCTTCCTTGGGGTCGGCGGTTTGATTTTCGTTCCTGTATTCAAGACCTTGACGAATCTTCCTCCATTTGTGGGCATCCTTCTTGTGCTGAGCATCCTCTGGATCGTCACTGAACTGTTCTATCGCCGTCTCCATCGCCTGACAGGCAGGAAGTCTTTCGTCAGGAGGGTGGCCAGTCTGTTGTCTCATATTGACCTTTCTACCATCCTCTTCTTCCTGGGGGTGCTGATGGCAGTGGCCTGCCTGGAAGAGATCGGTGCCCTGAAAATACTGGGACAGGGCCTGAACGTTACTTTTAACGGCAATCATTATATGGTAACCGGTATTATCGGACTGATCTCCAGTGTCATTGATAATGTGCCCCTGGTTGCCGGTTGTATGGGGATGTACCCTGTACAGGCAATAGGAGATATGGCGGTAAACGGGGTCTTCTGGCAACTGCTGGCCTATTGTGCAGGGGTCGGCGGCTCTATCCTGATCATCGGAAGCGCCGCGGGGGTCGTGGTCATGGGACTGGAGAAGATTACTTTCGGCTGGTATATGAAGCATGTGAGTTGGATAGCTCTGGTGGGTTATGTCGCGGGAATCTTTTCTTACTGGCTGATCCGGAATTATATGGTTGTCTTGCATTAACGGAATATTCTTGGGAGGTAAATAATGGATATAGTATTACTTATAATCGGCCTTTTAGCTGGCGCTGTCGCCGGCTATCTCCTGGCCGGCCGTTCTCAGGCTGCGCTGAAGGTTGAGGTCGGAAAAGCGCATACGCAGTTGGAGATCCTTCAGGGGCAGAGAACGGAGGATGCGGAGAATACCCGCAGCCAGCGGGAAGAGTTGAAGTCCATGTACGAGAAGCAACTGCAGGACCAGGGGGCATCGTTCCAGAAACAACTCGCAGACCTGAAGGGGCAGCAGGAGAGACAGTTCGCTGAGCAGTTGAAATCTGCAAAACAGGAGATGGATATTGCGGCCCGGGCCGTGCTGGAAGAAAATTCCAGGGCGTTGAAAGAGGCGAATGTGGAGCATGTCGGACATATTACGGCTCCGTTGCAGACGGCTATCTCGGATATGCGTAAAGCCTTGAATGACAGTTCTATAAAAACTGCTGCAGGCCAGGCGGGGCTCCGTGAGATGATCGACCAGATGAGGAAAAGTAATCAGGTCATAGGGGATAAGGCGGACTCCCTGGTGAATGTGCTGCGCCGTGACAATAAGGTGACGGGCAACTGGGGGGAGGTGATCCTCGGGGATCTCCTGGACAGCCAGGGACTGGTCGAGGGGAAGGAATATGACGTGCAGGCTCATCTCCGTGATGCTGATGGAAAACCGATACGGAATGACCAGACGGGCGCTCAGATGATCCCTGACGTTATCCTTCACTACCCTCAGGGGGAAGATGTGATCATCGACTCAAAGGTCTCCTTGGTCGCTTTCGAGAAATATGTCAATGCCACTGCTCCTGAAGAGAAGGACCGCTATCTGAAAGAACATCTGGTCAGTGTCCGCAGCCATGTCAGGGAACTGGCTCAGAAGGATTATAGCAAATATGTGAAGAGCCCGCGGGAAGCCGTTGATTTCGTCATCATGTTCATGCCTGTGGAAGCCTCGTTGCAGTTGGCCCTGGTCAATGATCCTCACCTTTGGGATGAGGCTTTCCAGAAGAAGGTGTTTCTTACCAGTGAGCAGAATCTCACGGCTATCCTCCACATGATTCGTGTTGCCTGGGTCCAGAACACACAGGCAGAGAACCAGCAGAAGGTGTTTGGCCTGGCTGAGGCGCTCCTGGACCGGCTCGGGGATTTCTGCCAGCGCTATGACAAACTCGGTGATCTGCTTAAGAAGTCACAGGCTGCGTATGATTCTGCGGATAATAAATTGATCTCCGGACAGCAGAGTGTCGCAAAGAAAGCTAAAGAACTGGTTGATTTGGGGGCGAAGGAAAATGCCAACAGACCTATACCGGAACCAAAGGATAGTCTGGGGGGCCATCTGCTGGAGAGGTGAGACGGGGCGGCAACGGACCCTTATCGGAATCTTATGAAAAAAGGCGCACTCGCTGATGGGAGTGCGCCTTCTTCATGGCCTTCTTTAACGTTTCCTTCATGACTTCTCTTTATAGAGGATATTCGTCGAAGGCATAGAGGACCGTCGACAGGTAACGCTCTCCTGTATCAGGGAGCAGGGTGACAATGGTCTTGTTGCCATTCCCCGGCCGCCTGGCTATCTCAGTAGCAGCAAAGGCTGCCGCACCGGAAGAGATTCCTACCAGCAGTCCTTCTTGCTGTGCCAGTTGGCGTCCGGCAAGGATGGCGGCATCATTATCTACGTCGATGACTTCGTCAATGAGGGCGGCATCGTAAGTCTTCGGAATGAATCCGGCTCCGATACCCTGGATCTTGTGGGGACCGCTCTTGCCGCCATTGAGTACCGGTGAGGTGGAGGGTTCGACGGCGATGATCTTTATCTCCGGGTTCTTCTCTTTCAGAGCCTTTGCCACACCGGAGATTGTACCGCCGGTGCCGACGCCGGCTACGAAGATGTCTACTTTTCCATCGGTGTCTGCCCATATCTCCTGTCCTGTAGTCTCATAGTGGGCCTTCGGATTGGCGGGGTTGTCAAATTGCCCCAAAATGACGGCGCCGGGAATGGAATCCCTGAGTGTGTTGGCTGCCTGGATGGCTCCTGTCATCCCATCACGGCCACTGGTCAACTTCACCTGGGCTCCGTATGCTTTTACGAGGTTCCTGCGTTCGATGCTCATGGTCTCCGGCATGGTCAGTATCAGCTTATAACCTTTTACGGCTGCCATCAAAGCGAGACCTACACCCGTATTCCCACTGGTCGGCTCAATGATTGTCGCGCCTGGCTTGAGCGTACCCTTCTTTTCTGCGTCTTGAATCATCGCAAGGGCGATACGGTCCTTGATGCTTCCTCCTGGGTTGAAGGATTCAACTTTTGCAATGACCGGTTTCTTCAGACCTCTGAAGGCAGAATATTTGGCTAACTCTACCAAGGGGGTATGGCCGATCAATTCCGTAATATTTTTTGCAATCTTTGTCATTATGATCTCCTTTTTATGAATGTTTTATTTTGTTCAGGATGCCGGAACATCTATAGGCGATGCTCCGGATTCCTGATAATGTCCTCTTTCCTTTGCCAAGATGCGGACTATTTCTCGTCCTTGACGGCCTCAAAAGCCTGATCCAGATCATCGATGAGGTCCAGGTAATGTTCCGTGCCTATGCTTAAGCGGATGGTGTTCGGGTAAATCCCTTGATCGGCAGCTTCTTCTGGACTGAGCTCTGAGTGTGTCGTAGAGGCCGGATGGATGACCAGGGATTTCACGTCGGCTACGTTAGCTAACAGGGAGAAGATCTTCAGATGGTCGATCCAGTCTGTCGCCTTCTTTTGGGATCCGTCAATCTCAAAGGTGAAAATGCTGCCGGCTCCATGAGGAAAGTATTTTTCATACAGGTCATGGTTCGGATGGTCAGGCAGGGATGGATGGTTGATCTTCTTGACCTGGGGCTGGGTTTTCAGATACTCGATGATCTTTTGAGTATTATAGACTTCCCGTTCTACACGCAGACTCAATGTCTCCAGGCCCTGCAGAAGGATCCAGGCTGCGATGGGCGCGATGGTCGCACCCTCATCACGGAGGATCAGGGCTCGGACACGAGTGACGAATGGTGCCGGCAGCTCGCCGAATTTCAGTCCATGATAGGAGGGATCAGGCTGGGTAAAACCGGGGAATTTGTCACTGTGCATCCAGTCAAAGGTGCCCCCGTCTACGATAATTCCTCCGAGTGTGGTACCGTGACCGCCAATAAACTTGGTGGCGGAATGGACGACGATGTCTGCTCCATGTTCTATTGGGCGGATCAGATAAGGGGTGCCGAAGGTGTTGTCAATAACCACCGGAATGCCGTGCCGGTGAGCGACGGCTGCAGTGCCTTCAATATCAGAGATGTTGGAGTTCGGGTTGCCCAGGGTCTCGATGTAGACCAGTTTGGTGTTCGGCTGGATAGCTTTTTCGAAGGCGTCGAGATCGTCAGGATCAACGAAGGTCGTGGAGATCCCGTAGCGGGAAAGCGTATGTTTTAATAAATTATACGAACCGCCGTAAATGGTCTTGCTGGCTACGACATGATCGCCGGCAAAGGCAAGGTTGAGGATGGCATAGGTGACGGCTGCTGCACCGGAAGCTACAGCCAGGCCGCCGACACCTCCTTCGAGGGCTGCTACACGGTCTTCAAGTACGCCCTGGGTGGTGTTGGTCAGACGGCCGTAGATGTTGCCCGGGTCACGGAGCCCAAAACGGTCAGCGGCATGCTTGCAGTTCTTGAACACATAGGATGTGGTCTGGTAAATAGGTACGGCCCGTGAATCTGTTGTCGGGTCGGCATGTTCCTGCCCTACATGAACTTGTAAAGTCTCGAAGTGAAGTTTCTTTTTGTTACTCATAATTCTTTTGTTGTTATATTTTATACGGGGGTAAGAAGGGTATCCTGCTCTGGTCTCTTCTTATCTTTTATTCATGTTACAAAGTTACGCTGAAAAAGGCTTCCCGGTAATCGCATACTCACGGCATTCTCCCTACCATAAGTATGGTATTTTCTGACTCCACGGGCTGCCGGTGTCCTCGGCTCTCAATGCTCCGGGTGAGCGCTGGCCTTTTGCGGGCGGTCGTCACGCCTGGACTTGGAGTGTGTGACCAGCCAGACACCGGAGAAGACAAAGATGATGGCCAGTCCTTGGCTCCACTTGAAAACACCCATCCCTGTGAGAACGCTGACGGTGACTGCAACGATGGGCTGGACGTAGTTGTAGATGGATACGACGGTGGGGCGCAGGGTCTGCTGGGCAATCATCGTCAGCAAGTAGCAGACATAGGTGCCGATGACGACGACGTATCCTGCTTCCCACAAGGTCGTGGAGGGGATCCTGCTCCAGTCAACAGTGGTGATGACATGGTGGGTGGAGAAGGGCAGGATCATGATGGCAGCCCAGAGGAACATCCATTTGTTGGTCGTGAAGACTGAATATTTTCTTACCAGAGGATTGTACAGGGTCAGGTATAGGGCAAAGGAACACTGGGCGGTCAGGCACAGCAGGTCGCCGCGGATATTCCCTACTTTGGCATTATTGGCTGATGCACTGGTCAGAATCAGGATCAGGGCACCTGCACAGCCGATCAAGACGCCTGACAGCTTTTTTAAGGTGATGGGCTCTCTCAGGATGAGAAAGGCAAATATCATGGAGAAGATGGGCATCGTCGTCGTCATGATGCTGGCATTGTTGGGGGAGGTGATGCTCAGTCCGATATTGTAGCAGAACTGGTTACAGATCAGACCGAAAATGGCGGCACCGATGAATTTCAACTTATCCTTCATGGGAACGGTCTCCTTAGGGGCAAATAACGAACTGATCCAGAAAAGAATGACTCCTCCCAGGACCCTGAAGGTCACCAGGTCTATTCCATCAATGCCATGGGTCATGGCTGCTTTCCCTATAGGGGCCATCAGACCCCAGAATATCTCGGCGCTGAAAATGCTCAGGTGTGCTTGAAGTGGCTTGCTGATATGTGTCATCTTGTTAATGCTCTCTTCGTGAAATAAAGCAGGGCATGATCATAAAACGAAATATTCGGATAATTGTCATCTTGATCGCTGTCTTTTATCATTCTTTATGATCATTATGAATGCTTGCCCTTCATCTCACAAGCAGAAGGGTACTGCCGTGCTTTATGCTGTCTCCCGTTAAATCATTCGCAAAGTTAATAATAAATTCTGAACTCCTTTTGATTTTAGTTTCTTTTTCTTATATTTGTCATCTGGAAGTGAGATAAGGAATAGAACAAGTGATTGGGAGATTTTTAGATTATGCAGAAATACGCTGATTATATCGTAAAGATCGAAATTGACTCTCTTTGGAGCGGGGTCAAACATATTATCTGGAATCTTGACCGTAAGGTGAATATTCTGAGTGGTATCAATGGGGTCGGGAAGACCACCATCCTGAACAAGGTCATCAAGGGACTGTCACAGGGGGGCGAATTCCCCAGTCATCTTTTGAAGGGCGTTCATCTTCAGGTGTGTCCGGGGGACGCAAAATGGATCCGCTATGATGTCATCCGCTCTTTTGACCGGCCATTGGTCAACTCGGAGCTGGTGTCTCAACTGGATATTCCGATGGGAACGGAAATGGATCTGCAACTTTATAATCTCCAGCGAAAATATCTGGACTATCAGGTCAATATCGGTAATCGCATCATCCAGGTCTTGCAGTGCGGGGGACCTGATGCAGCGGGAAAAGCGGAGAAAATCGCTGGACCGAAAAAGATGTTTCAGGATATGGTCGATCAACTCTTCGCCTCCACGGGCAAGAAGATTATACGTACGGAAAATGAGATACGCTTTTCACAACTGGGGGAGACACTGGTCCCTTATATGTTGTCAAGCGGTGAGAAACAGATGCTCTGCATCCTCCTGACCGTCCTGGTAGAGGACCAGAAACCTTACGTCCTCTTCATGGACGAACCGGAGGTGAGCCTGCATTTCGACTGGCAGAAACAGTTGATTGACCTGGTCTTGAAACTGAACCCGAATGTCCAGTTGATCATGACTACGCACAGTCCGGCTGTGATCATGAATGGATGGATGGACAATGTTACTGAAGTGACGGATATTACTGTTGGTGCCCACACTTCCGGGAAACCGGAGGATAAGTAAATTTGCTGCTTATGTCTCCAAGATTAAAAGACCATATAACCTCTCAATATTTTGAAGCCGCCAACCGACTGAATTCTCAGCATGCCCGTAGGAAGATTGTCGCCTATGTGGAAAGTTATGATGATGTACTCTTCTGGCGGCAGGTGCTGGGCCGTTTTGAGAATAATACCCGCTATTTCGAAATCATGCTCCCCGTCAGGGGCAGTTATCTGGAAAGGGGGAAGAAGGCTGCGATTGCCAATATGCTTTCCGGCGTAGGCAGGGATATGATTGCCTGTGTGGATGCGGACTATGACTATCTTATCCAGGGGGCAACCGAGACGTCGAAATTAATCAATGAGAATCCTTATATCTTCCATACGTATGTCTATGCCATAGAAAATTACCAGTGCTATGCGCCTGGCTTGCATGACGCCTGTGTGATGGTGACCCTGAATGATCATAATATTTTCGACTTTGAGAAGTATCTGTTTGATTATTCTGAGGCAATATGGCCTTTATTCGTCTGGAATATCTGGTTCTACAGAGGACCTCATTATAATGACTTCACCATTACGGATTTCAATAAAATCATTGAGCCGGGGTATGTCAAGATCAATCACCCTGAGGAGATGATCTCTTACATGCGCAGGAAAATTGACCGTAAACTGCAACGGTTGAGAAAGGATTACCCTCAGTTTCAGGATCAGAAGGAGGCCTTGATAAAAGATCTCAACCGACTGGGGGTACGGTCAGACAATACTTATTTGTTTATCCAGGGACATCATCTGTTTGATAAGGTGGTGTGTCCTGTCGTCATGAAGGTTTCCGAGAAACTGGAGGAGGAACGGGAGGAGGAAATCCGGGAGCAGTCGGTCCATGTGATGCAGGAAACGACTGAGATGTCGAGTTATAAACACAGCATCGAGAGTGTGACTCAGATGATGAAGAAAAATATGGTCTATCAATATTCCGAACCTTTTCAGCGTTTGCTGAAAGACCTTGATCATTTTCTCAGTATTTGATGAGAGCGGTAGGTGACTATGATCCCTGACTTTGGCATTGCTGCCTATGTTCATCCCTGGTGCATCGGGATGGCCTCAATGGTGCATTGGGGTGGTCTCTATGGTGCATTGGGGTGGTCTCTATGGTGCATCGGGATGATCTCAATGGTGCATTGGGATAGCCTCAATGGTGTATCGCTCTCAGCATGGGACATATTGAATCCCCAAAAGTCTGGTGTTGATGGCTGAAGAAGTGATGGGCAAATGTCATTGGGGCTGAAAAGAATGAGCCCGGCATATACCGGGCTCAGAATAGAGCATTATAACGTTTAATTTAACGTCTGACTTTTTTGAGGGGATCTCACACTTGAAACATCCTCTCTTTTTCTGATTTTCAGGATACCTTATACATAAGATTCCAGGAATTTGATATTACCGTCTACATGTACCTGTTTTGTCGTGGCAGGGATCAGAAGGGATTCACCAGCCTGGAGCTCAAATTCATTGCCTTCATTGTCGCTCATCTTTGCTTTGCCCTCCACGCCGATCAGGATGACGAAACTGTCAAGCTCACTGTAGTCCAGCGTCATTGGCTCAGTTAAATCATAAACCGTAGTGTTGAAATATTGGCACTTGACCAGACTGACCCCCTGATTCTTCTGAGGGACATACTGCTGGCGATAATTGCTCTTGACCTGATAGTCAATGCACATCGCAGCTTCACGAGTATGCAACTGGCGATAGTTGCCGTTCTTGTCCTTACGCTTGAAATCATAGATACGGTAAGTGACATCACTGGTCTGCTGTATCTCAACCAGGAAACAACCCTTCCCGATGCTATGGATGCGGCCGGCAGGTATGAAGAAACAATCTCCCTCCTTGACGGGATAATTGGCGAGGGCATCGGTAATCGTATCGTTTGCCACCATGGCTTTATATTGCTCCGGGTTGATGTGCTGCTTCAGGCCACACATCAGACTTGCACCCTGGTCTGAATTCATCGCATACCACATTTCTGTCTTGCCGCGCTCCTTGCCGAGTTGGTGGGCAATCTCATCATTCGGATGAACCTGGATGGAGAGTTGCTGGCTGGCATCAATAAATTTGATGAGCAGGGGGAATTCCGTGCCGAAGTGCTTGTAATTGTCTACGCCCACGAGTGAGTCTTTCAACTCGGAAATGAGGGCCTGAAGTGTTTTCCCTTTGTAAGGGCCTTCTGCTACAATACTCTGACTACCCGGTACACCTGAGATTTCCCAACTCTCTCCTACATTATCCTGTTGCATGTTCAGGTGCTTAAACGGGATAATTTTGTTGCCTCCCCAGAGGGTCGACTTCAACAGAGGTTCAAATTTAAATGGTTTCATAATAATTTAGTTATATATCTGCAAATATATCATAATCTTTTGATTTTTCCAAATAATCAGAAGATAATATAGTGTTCCGGTCCATTTAAATAATATAAATCAACACGATTTCTATGGCAGTGCGGAAGATTCCTTGATTTCCGGGTTTTCTGTAATTCAATGATTCTTCCAGAAAGAAGGGGTAAAGATAACCAGTACGGTGAAGAGCTCCAGGCGTCCGATCAGCATCATGAATGCACACAGCCATTTTGCGGCAGCAGGCAGTATGCTCCATGACATTGTTGGTCCGATCTCCGTTCCAAGTGTCGGCCCTACATTTCCCATACTGCTCAACGCCATCGTAATGGCATTGGTGTTATCAATCCCCATGGCTATAAGGGCTGAAGAGGTGACCAGGCAGAGGATCAGGTAAGTGGAGAGAAAGGAGAGCAATGTCAGCCTCTTTTCTTGCGATACATTTATTCCGTCGATTCTTACCGGCAGGACGGCATTAGGATGCAGGATCTGGAGAAATTCATTTCTGATCGTTTTCATCGTCATGACCCCTCGGATACATTTCAGTCCTCCGCTCGTGCTTCCCGAGCAGGCTCCGAAGAACATGCAGACGGCGAGGATCACCCATGTGATATGGGGCCATGTCGAGGCGTCATCGCTGAAAAAACCGGTTGTCGTAATGAAGGTTACCACCTGGAAAACTGCTTTGCGGAAAGCGTGTTCCAGGTCATAGTGATTATTCAGTATCAGTTTTGACATGATGAAGGCAGAGAAGGTGAGGACCATGATCAGGTAAAACTTAAACTCTGAATTATGGAACAGGTTCTGTATCTTGCCCTTGAAGATAGAATTGTACTGAAGGGTGAAGTTGATTCCTGACAGGAAAGTGAAAAGCGTGCAGGCGTATTCCAGGAATTTGGAATGATAGAAGGCAAAGCTGTCATTATGAGTTCCGAAACCTCCTGTGGCAGTTGTCGTCATCGAGAAATTGATGGCATCAAACAAGTTCATCCCGCCGATATAGTAACTGGCTGCACAGCCTGTGGTAAGAATCAGATAGACGACCCATATCCATTTGGCATTTGTGGAAATACGAGGGTGGAGTTTGGTCTTGAACGGTCCGGTGGATTCGGCAGCGAATATTTTTATGGAGCCCCCTCCGAGAGAAGGCAGCAGGGCCACGGTAAAGAAGACGATCCCCAGTCCCCCGATATATTGGGTCAGTGACCGCCAGAACAACAAGCCGTGTGGCAGGGCTTCGACGTTATCGATGATAGAGGCTCCTGTGGTTGTAAAACCAGACATGGTCTCGAAATAAGCGTCCGTGAAGTTCCTGATGTATCCGCTGATCAGGAAGGGCAGGGTGCCGAACAGGCTGAAGATGATCCAGGCTGCGGCGACGATGAGGTAAGCATCTCTTTGTGAAAGGATATTCCTGGCATTCCTGCCTATCGTGATCAGGTTCAGAGCCGCGAGCACGGTAAGAGTAATGGAGCAGAGAAAGGCGAAGATGTCATCTTCATGGTAGATGATGCTGACGACCAGGCACCAACTCATCAGGAAGGCTTCTATAAGAAGCAGATGGCCGATAATCTTGTTGATTAATTTGAAATGAAGCATTATTTATTCGTTTGTCCTGGTCTTTGATGGATCAGATAAAGAACTTTTCAATTTTCTTCAGGTTAATATGATGGCAGAAAACGATTACTGCGTCACCGGTCTGGATCTGTGTGTTTCCGGATACCAGCATTCCTTTTCCTTCTCTGACAAGGCCGCCGATGGTAGCTTCGTGAGGCAGTCCGAGTTTGCAAACTGGTTTTAAGGTGACTCTGGAGCCCTCTTTAGGGATGAATTCGACGACATCTGCATTGGCATTCATCAGGAATTGGACATCCATCACATCTGCGTCGAGCATCATCTGATAGATATGGCAGGCCGCAATGACTTTCTTGTTGATAATCGTTCCGATGTCCAGGCTTTCTGCCATGCTGATATAATCAATGTTTTCGACCATTGCCACAGTTTTCCTGACCCCCATCCTCTTTGCTGTGAGACAGGCCAGGATATTCGTTTCCGTGTTCGGCGTGAGAGCCACGAAAGCCTGTGTGCTGGAGATACCTTCTTCCTGCAGTAAGGAGACGTCACGTCCGTCACCGTGGATGACCAGTGTCCTGTCATCTAAAAGTTCGTTGAGTCTTTTACAACGCTCTTTATCATTTTCAATGACTTTTGCATTCATGTATTCCGGGAGCGTGTTGAGGGCTTTTACGGCAGTTTCACCGCCTCCCATGAACATGACGTTCCTGACATCTTCATAGTTTTCCTTTCCAGCGATTTTCCGGATATAGGGGATATAGTCCTTTGTAGTCATGAAATATGCCAGGTCATAGGTCTTCAGTTTATTATTTCCCGAAGGAATAATGGTCTCGTCTCCGCGTTTGATGGCAACGATATGATAATGTGCTCCCATGCCACAGATATCTTTCAGGGGTCGGTTGAGAATCTCACAACTATCCCGGAGTTTGATGCCGAGCATAACGAGGGCACCCCCGTGTACATCCCAGCGCTGCCGGACCCAACTCATTCTCAGGCCGTTGTTGATGTCCTGTGCGGCGAGCACCTCCGGGAAAATGACGGAATCAATGCCCAGTCGTTGCAGGAACTTTTGTGATTCGGGTTCAATGTATTCGGAGTTTCCTATTTCTCCGACGGTTTTTTTTGTGCCCAGGGCCTTTGCCAGGATACAAGTGTTCAGGTTGAGCGCTTCACTTTTCGTCACGGCGATATAGAGGTCCGCGTTTGGTGCTCCCGCTTCCTTCAGAGTCCTGATGCTCCCGGGATTGGCCTCCAGCGTGAGCAGGTCATAGTCGGAGCCGATCTCTGCCAGTCGGTCTGCATCCTCATCGATAAGGGTAATATCCTCTTCATTGCGGGACAATAATTTGGCAAGGTATGTTCCTATGGCATAAGCGCCTGAAATGATAATCCTCATAATACTGTAAAATGCTTTATAATGATAAATAGATTATTATAGGTGTGGGCACCTTGTTAATCATTAACAGGAGGACAGACCGATCTATCCTCCTGTTTTTCCTTTTTGAATATAAACAGATTGACTACAGAGAAGCGAACGGGGCAGCACGCCCGTTACAGCAGTGCTGCGATATTCTGTTTAATACTTTCCGTATCTATGCCCACAATCTGATGCAACTGTTCCACGGTCCCGTGTTCTACGAATTCATCCGGTATGCCCATCCGCAGAATATCAGGATGGAATCCGTGATCGTTCATCCATTCCAGGACAGCACTGCCGAATCCGCCGGCTTTCACTCCGTCTTCAATGGTAATGATCTTGGAAAATCTTTCTGCGATCTCCTTCAGGAGTTGTTCATCAAGCGGTTTGAGGAAGCGCATGTCATAATGAGCTACCTTTCCCAGAGAGGCTCTGGCCGCAAGAGGATCTTTGTCCTGTTCCAGATCATTAATGGCTCTTTCTACATCGTTGCCGATAGGACCGATGCTGAGGACAGCCACATCCTTCCCGTCCCTCAGTTTCCTCCCCGTTCCTACGGGGATCTCTTCCAGGGGGCAGCGCCAGTCGGTGAGCACGCCTCTTCCCCGCGGGTAGCGGATCACGAAAGTCCCCTTGCCTTCCAACTGTGCCGTATACATGAGTTTTCTCAGTTCATGTTCATTCATTGGAGAAGCGATGGTCAGATGGGGAACCGGACGCAGTGCAGCCATATCAAAGACGCCGTGGTGTGTAGGGCCGTCAGGGCCGACTATTCCTGCCCTGTCCAGACAGAGGACGACGGGCAGATTCAAAATAGCCAGATCATGGATGATATTATCATAAGCCCTTTGGGCGAAAGCACTGTAGATGTTACAGAAAGGCTGAAGTCCGTCCTTTGCCATCCCCCCCGAGAAGGTGACGGCATGCTCCTCGGCAATTCCCACATCGAACACACGGTCCGGCATGACTTTCTGCATGATATTCATGGAGCACCCGGGGGCCATGGCAGGGGTCACCCCCACAATCCGGGGGTTACTTTTAGCCAGTTCAAGCAGCGTTTCTCCGAACACCTGCTGGAATTTTGGAGGCTGGTCAGTACTGTCCTGGATGATCCGGTAACCGGTCTGGATGTCAAATTTCCCGGGGGCATGCCAGACGGTGGCCGATTTCTCAGCAGGTTTGTAACCCTTTCCCTTGATGGTGTGGAGGTGCAGTAATTTCGGTCCCTTCATGTCCTTCAGCTGACGGAAGGTATGTACAAGTTCTTTCACATCATGCCCGTTATAAGGGCCGAAATAACGGATGTTCATTCCCTCGAAGATGTTCTGCTGATGGCTGATGGCCGATTTGATGGCATTGTTCAACCGGATAATCCCCCTTCTTCGGTTCTCGTTCAGATAACCTTTGGAAAAGAGCCATCTGCTCGCCTTGAAGCGGAGACGGTTATAGGTATCCGATGTATCCAGCCGCAGGAGATATTTCTCCATTCCCCCTACGGCCCTGTCAATGCTCATGTCGTTATCATTCAGGACGATGAGCAGGTCATTGGGCGTGGAGCTCACATTATTGAGTCCTTCGAAAACGAGTCCCCCGCTCATTGCGCCGTCTCCGATAACGGCTACGATATGCCGTTTCTCATGCCCGGTTTTCTTAGCGGCTACGGCCATGCCCAGTGCAGCCGAGATGGAATTGGAGGCATGCCCGCAGGTGAAGGTGTCATAAGGACTCTCCAAAGGAGAGGGGAACGGGCGGATGCCGTGCAACTGTCGGTTCGTGTAGAAGAGTTTTCTGCGGCCGGTCAGAATCTTATGCCCGTAGGCCTGATGCCCCACATCCCAGACGATCCGGTCATCGGGAGTGTTGAATACGTAATGCAAGGCTACCGTTATTTCCACGGCACCGAGCGAAGAAGCCAGGTGCCCCGGATTGATCGATACTTCGTCAAGAATATCTTTTCTCAGTTCCTTGCATACCTCAGGGAGTTGGTCTATGCTGAGTTTT
The DNA here is from genome assembly GCF_054687055.1 of Segatella asaccharophila. Taxonomy (NCBI): domain Bacteria; kingdom Pseudomonadati; phylum Bacteroidota; class Bacteroidia; order Bacteroidales; family Prevotellaceae; genus Segatella; species Segatella asaccharophila. The sequence goes on from NZ_BAACAN010000007.1 coordinate 147,939, forward strand.
CGTAAATCTTTGGGATAAATGATTTTATCTAAAAGTCCGTATGTATGTTGATTCTGCATTTTTTAGAAAGGATGTATCTTTGCAAAGATACATTAACTTATACAGAAAAACAAATTTATTCCATAATTTTTCCTGTTCCCTTTATACCGTTGCCTGCTCGTTCCCGCAGGCGGGCCCAGGATGTCCGGATCACCAGGCCTTTCCGGAAAAATTGATAAAAACCAGTCAGTGAGGATGGCCTTTCCAAAGAATTCACTATATTTGTATTGAATTATCCGAACAGGTTATGAAATTGACGATACATCATAATTCATTGGTGAGAGGGATCTTCGGGGCCATCCTTTTTATTGGCATCCCCGGTCTTGTCTTCCTGATCTTATGGCCCTTTCTGGGCTGGTTGCCGGGGGTGATCGGCGCAGGATGCATATTCCTGATAGCCGTTTACGGGTTACTGATCGGCTGGCGCCATATCAAGGTGAGGAGGGTATCTTGTGTCTCTCCTCTTCTTCCCCAGGCTTTCGAGGGCTATCGTATCCTTCAACTTTCCGATATTCATATCGGCACATTTCTGAAAAACCGGTCCTTCATCACTAAAGTGGTGGATACGGTGCAGAAGCAGAAGGTGGACCTGATCGTCTTCACGGGCGATCTGGTGAATGTCAGCGCGGAGGAGATCATCCCCTTTACTACTGTCCTGGACAGACTTCATGCTCCCGACGGAGTCTTGTCCGTCCTGGGCAACCATGATTATTGTGAATATGGAAAGGATACTTCCGAGGAAAATATCCGCAAGAACCAGAAAGTGCTCCATTATCTGGAAGAGAAGATGGGGTGGAAACTCCTTCTGAACGATCATGTCCTGATCCACCGGCCGGTAAAAGTGGCTCGTCATTCTCAGGAGGAGGCAGCCGGTCGTGTAAGGGGGGAGTCCTGTCCGGATGCTCCTGCTGATGAGGATTCGACGATAGCGGTGATCGGGGTGGAGAATATCAGCAGACCACCTTTTCAGAGCTATGGTGATCTGGATCATGCAATGAAAGGATTACCCGAGGGGATGTTCAAGATCCTGTTGAGCCATGATCCCCATCATTGGCGGATGGGGGTCCTGCATCATACGGACATCGCCTTGACACTGAGCGGGCATACCCATGCAGGACAACTGAGGATAGGCCATTTCTCCCCGGTCAAATGGTTCTACCATGAGTGGGGTGGAAAGTATACCGAGGACGGAAGTATGTTGTATGTCTCGACCGGCATCGGCGGCACCATGCCCTTCCGCCTCGGGGATCCACCGGAAATACCGATCATCGAACTGCACCGGCCTGCGGAGGGATAAAATGTATAATAGGTCTGAACTTTAAAAAGAAAATTATGATTGATTATGTCAAAGGTACACTTACGGAAATAACTCCTGCACTGGCTGTCGTAGAGGCTTCAGGGGTAGGTTTTGCGCTGAACATATCCCTGAACACGTATACGGCTGTCCAGGGTTTAAAAAACCGGGAGGTCAAACTTTTCGTCCATGAGTCTCTCGTGACGGGAGGACGTGATGATTCTTTCACCCTTTTCGGCTTTTACACTCGTCAGGAGCGTGACCTGTATCGCCTGTTGATCACCGTGTCCGGTATAGGGGCCAATACGGCCAGGATGATCCTTTCTTCTACTTCTCCGGGCGAACTGTGCAATATTATTTCTACAGGGAATGATAAAATGCTCAAGAGCGTCAAGGGCATCGGACTGAAGACAGCTCAGCGTATCATCCTGGACCTCAAGGATAAGATCGTCAGCCTGGGCATCACCGATGAGATTCCCGCAGGCGGGACCAGCAAGAGTTCCATTAATATGGATATTAAGGATGAGGCTGTGAGCGCATTGACCATGCTCGGTTTTTCTCCGGCACCTTCCGATAAGGTTGTAAGGGCAATTATGGCTGAACAGCCCGATCTCCCGGTGGAGCAGGTCGTCAAACTCGCTTTGAAGCAGATCAAATGATCATTCCGGTTGCTTTCAGCAAAGGCTGATCGCCGGGGATTTATTCTGTGGAGGCTGAATGGAGGTGAAAAAGGGGTAAACGGATATAAAAAGTGTAATTAATGAACAAAAGGGAGCTTAAACGAGCATTTTTTTGTAATTTTGCACTTGTAACCATCTATGTCGCCGTTCAGGTTTCCAGTGAGTGTATTTCTGTTCGGTCTGAATGAAAAGAAAAAAGGTAATGGACAAGACATTTCATCATCGTTTTACGATAGGAGCTATGAGTGGTATCGTTCTATTTTCGATTCTCACCTTTTATTTCTTTTGGGAAAAGCATGCGTTGATCGGTACATTGCTTATGGTACTTATTTTATGCATGATCGAACGGGTTATCCATACGACTTACACTTTTCATAAGGTCGGAGCGGGGACACCTGGGAAGGAACAGGAGATACTGATCATCAATAAGGGCAGGTTTTCAATTAATAAATCCATTCCCTTGAGGGAACTCCAGGAGGTGACTCGTATGAAAACCGTGTTTGGACTGAACCATTATCTTCTGTTGGTGTATGGATCTGGAAAGAGAATGGAGGCAGTAATGCCGGTAGAAGAGGAGGGCTTCCTGTCTGAGCTGAAGAAACGGTGTGTGAGCCAGGAGAGATGAAGGATGGTTCTTGTACATGGATCCGAAGGGGATCGCGTGTTCCGGACATTCAATAAATGAATAATATAGGATGATGAAAAATTTGAGATGTTTACTTTTGCTGGTGATGACCGTGATGCTCGTGCCGGCGGAAGCTCAGGTCATTGATGAAAATATAGAGAATAATGAGGAGGTCAAGGAGGATTCGGCATGGTCTGATTCCGTCAATACGGATACTGTCACAAATCTGCCATGGCCGAAATCAGTGCAGGAAAAGATCAACAAACTGCTGGAGAACAAGATGTTCCAGACTTCCCAGGTAGGGATGATGGTATGGGATCTTACGGCAGATTCATGCATCTTCGAGAAAAATGAATTCCAGATGATGCGTCCTGCTTCTTGCCTGAAACTGCTGACCGCGATTACGGCTATTGACCGTCTGGGAGGTTCCTACCAGTTTAAGACCCAGTTAAGATACACCGGCAAGATAGAGAACCACACCCTTACGGGAGATGTATATTTAGTGGGAGGGATGGATCCCCGGTTCAATTCTGATGACCTGTCAGCTTTCATCTCCAACTTGAAGGAGATGGGAGTGGATTCCATCCATGGTTCCATCTATGCAGACAAGTCAATGAAAGACACCAACCTTTATGGCGAAGGATGGTGCTGGGATGATGACAATCCTACGCTTTCTCCTCTTCTGATCTCCGGAAAGGACCAGTTCATGGACCGTTTTATCTCCAGGCTCCGTGAATCAGGTGTGATCTTTTCACCGTTTTCCACAGGTACGAAGCGTTGTCCGGATGATGCCTTCACGGTTTGTACGCGTTACCACAGCCTGGATCAGATCCTGGTCAGGATGCTTAAGGAAAGTGATAATCTTTATGCGGAATCACTATATTATCAAGTAGCTGCTTCCACCGGCAATCATCCTGCGTCAGCAAAGAGCGCAAGGGCTGTGGAACGGAAACTGATCGAGAAAATAGGTCTGGATCCTTCCCGTTACCGGTTGGCTGACGGAAGCGGTCTGTCACTCTATAATTATATTACGCCTGAGTTGCTGGTACGTTTGCTGAGATATGCTTATCAGAATGATAATATCTATATGCATCTGCATCCGGCACTTCCCATTATGGGCGTGGACGGTACACTGGAACACCGGATGCATAATGCTTTTACACGGGGGAACGTGCATGCAAAGACGGGCACCGAGACCGGAGTGGTCTCTCTCGCAGGCTATTGTACGGCAGCCAACAGTCACCTGCTCTGTTTCGCCATCCTTAACCAGGGGGTGATGCATGCGGTCAATGCGAGAGCCTTTCAGGACCGCGTCTGTATATCACTCTGTTCTCCTCAATAAATCTTATGCCGGGGGATTCTTGTCTTGTTTTGGAAATACATGATGGCCCCTTGTCCCTTTCATTCTTAATTTTTTACTATGGTCTTGCAAGTTCATAAATTAGTGAGTTCTCATATCTGGTTGGAAAGGATCAGAATTTTTGTCGAGCAGATGATTTCCCTCACGGGGATTCATGGCCCTGCCGTCCCTGTCTTGCGACATGTCCTACTCATTCTCGTGACCGCATTCCTGGCCTGGCTGTTCTATGTGATCTGCCGGAAGACCCTTGTCCCCCTGATCATGAGCATCACCCGGAAAACAACAGCGAAATGGGATTCGGTCTTATTCAACGAGAGAGTCCTGGTCAGTGCCTGCCGGATTGTTCCGGCCATTGTCGTCTGGAAACTCTTGCCGATGGTGTTCTACCAGTTTCCTTCCATCCGTGTCATCCTGACCCGTCTGACAGCCATTTATATCGTTGTCATGACCACCCGCACGGCAGTCGTGTTTATTGATTCTTTCAATCAACTGGAAATAATCAGCCGACGGTCTTCCACCCGCCAATATCTGAAATCGTTCTGCGGGGTGCTGAAGATCTTGATGGTCTTTATAGCCTTTGTCGTGATCATCGCCATCTTACTCAACAAGAGTCCGATGGCGCTCTTTGCCGGACTGGGCGCGACCTCGGCCGTGCTCATGCTCGTTTTCAAGGATACCATTGAAGGACTGGTCTCAGGAGTGCGCTTGACGAGTAATGATATGATTCATGTCGGCGACTGGATCACAGTCCCGGATACGACTGTTGACGGTGTTGTCAAGGAAATGTCGCTCTCTACGGTCAAGGTACAGAATTTTGATAATACGATAGTTACGATCTCGCCTCAAGCATTGATTAACGGGAGTTTCCAGAACTGGATCGGAATGGAACAAAGTCCCGGCCGCCGTATCAAGCGAGCCGTTTACTTCGATTTCCGGAGTATTAAATTCGTGGACGATGAGAAGAAGGTTACGAATATGGGACTGTTCCGCCGTGCCATGGAGGAATTCCTCATGAGGCGTGATGATGTGAACAGTGAAATGATGGTGATGGTCCGCGAGCTGGAGGCTACCCAGTGCGGCGTTCCTGTAGAGTTTTATTTCTTCTTGAAAATAAAGGACTGGAAACTTTATGAGGAGCATCTGGCGGACATCATGGACTATGTCTACTCCATAGCAAGGGATTATGGCCTGACGATTTACCAGCAATTCCCCATGCAGTGAATATTGAATTAATTGAGGACATGCCCGTCCGCTCACTTGCGGAACAGGGCATCTCCTTGCTGTACAGTGATCAGGCAGATACGATGGGGAAGATCTCTATGAATTCACCCTGGTGACGTTTCCCGTCGTTGATGATCTCCATGAACTTTCCGGCGACGACCTCCGGGGTATGAAATCCTTCCCCTGTCATATTGCCATTCAGGTCGGTAGTGGTAGGTCCGGGATGAACGCAGAAAATCTCTACCGGAACCTTGTTTTTGTCAAAGTCAAAACCCATGGTAGCGGTCATCACATTCTGGGCAGCCTTACTGGCTTTGTAGGCCAGCGGATTCCAATAAGGGTTGACGCTGGTAGGGACGGTGATGTTAACGATCCTTCCACGGTTTCTGGCGATGACAGGGACAAGCCCTTTTGTCAGGGCGTAGGTGCCGATATAGTTCACCTTTACCGTTTCGATGATGTCTTCCATGTCAGACTCATAACTTGCACATTCCATGTTCCCGGGTATCCCGGCATTGTTAACCAGCATTTCCAGATCCGGGTGACTGTCTTTAATTAACTTTACGGAACGTCGGATAGCCTCTAAATCAGAAAGGTTGACCTCAACCCATTCCACCTCTTTGACCCCCATGGCCTTCAGGCGGCAGACCGCTTTTTCTCCTCTTTCCCGGCTACGAGCTCCTACGAGTACATGCCATCCGCAGAGCCCTAACTGTTTACTGATAGCGAAGCCGATTCCTTTATTGGCTCCTGTGACTAATACTTTTGCCATGATTAATTTTTTTCAGCAACTGAGAACCTATAAAAAAGGGCGGCCTGACCGGACGCCCTTTTGTTCTTGATATGATAACCTTTTATTTTCCAGCTTCTTCCTGAGTTTCTTCCACGCGGAAATCCGTCAAGTCTTCTGCGATAAAGTTCTGGATATAGTCTGCATTTCCTACTACCTTAGCATTTGCTGCAAAGACAAAAACCTTTGCACTCCGCCCGAAAAGATCTTCATTTCGAGTGGCGTCATCCAAAAGCAACAGGGAAACGAGAATATCACCCGTCATGTCACAAAGCCGGTGTGCAAGGAAATCGTGCATCTCCTGATTGTCAGCATCCCTTACATATTCAATGGATTGTTTGTAAAGGGCAGTCATCTCCTCGACACGTTTTTGAAGAGGCTTCAGGTCTTCAGCTACTTCGTGTCCCAGCATCTCCTCAATGATCTTGAGGTAAGTGCCGTTGGTCACATAGCGGATCGCAGCGACCACTTGCAACTGTGTTGTACCCTCGTAGATGGAGAAAATGCGGGCATCCCGGTAGAGGCGCTGGGCTTCATATTCCATGATAAAGCCGGAACCTCCGTGGATGGAGATGGCATCATAGGCAGCCTGGTTGGCATATTCGGAATTCATCCCCTTGCAAAGCGGAGTAATGGCGTCTGCCATACGTCCGTATTTCTTCATCTCCTTGCGTTCTTCAGGGGTCAGTTTGCGGCTCCGTGAGATGTCTTCAAGGGTCTTGTAGATATCCACATAGCGGGCAGTCTCATAGAGCAGTGCACGGCCACCGTCAAGTTTGGCTTTCATGCGGGACAGCATGTCATAGACACCCGGGAAAGAGATGATCTTCTTTCCGAATTGTTCACGTTCCTTGGCATACATTACGGCCAGGTCATAAGCTTCCTGTGCAACCCCTACACTCTGTGCACCGATTCCCAGGCGGGCACCATTCATCAGCGCCATGACATACTTGATGAGGCCCAGGCGGGTGCTTCCACAAAGTTCAGCCTTTGCATTCTTGAAGACCAACTCGCAGGTAGGTGATCCGTGAATACCGAGTTTGTTCTCAATATGCCGGACGGTTACCCCACCGTTATGCTTGTCATAAATGAACATGGACAATCCGCGTCCGTCGTGGGTACCCTCTTCAGAACGAGCCAGGACAAGGTGGATGTCAGAGTCACCATTCGTGATGAAACGCTTGACCCCATTCAGGTGCCAGCAGTTGTCCTTCTCATCGAAGGTAGCCTTCAGCATGACACGCTGCAAGTCAGAGCCGGCATCAGGTTCCGTGAGGTCCATACTCATGGTCTCCCCCTGACAAACCCGCGGGATATACTTTTCCCGTTGCTCGTCAGAGCCAAACTCATAAAGAGTGTCGATACAACTCTGCAAGCTCCAGATGTTCTGGAAGCCGGCATCGGCAGCTGCCACCACTTCTGACATCATGGAGAAGATGGTCAGAGGGAAGTTGAGCCCACCATACTGGCGAGGCATGGTAACTCCCCAGAGTCCGGCTTTACGGGTAGCGTCAAGATCCTCATAGGTCTTGCTGGCGTATTTCATGCGGCCATTCTCAAGGTGAGGACCTTCCAGGTCGATGGATTCCGAATTAGGCTGAAGGACATTGGCGGAAATATCACCGATGATGTCCAGCACCCGTTTGTAATTCTCCATAGCATCCTCGTAGTTGACAGGAGCTTCAGCATATTTGTCTTTTTCGACGAAGTTGCGCTCTCTAAGCTCAACAATACGTTTCATCAGAGGATTGCTCAGTTGGAATGCAATCTCTGGATGATCACTATAATAATTTGCCATAGTTTACTTGGTGTTCTGTTTGTAATGCTTGATAAGTTTAGGTACAACATCCTCGACGGTACCAACGATAACATAGTCTGCAATCTTATTGATGGGAGCGTCTGGATCAGAGTTGACAGAGATGATGATACCTGCGTCCTGCATACCGACGATATGCTGGATCTGTCCGGAGATACCGCAGGCGATGTAAACCTTTGGGTGAACGGTGGCACCGGTCTGGCCGATCTGGCGGCTGGAGTCTATCCATCCTGAATCGACGGCAGCACGGGAAGCGCCCACCTCTGCATGGAGTTCATCAGCGAGTTCATAGAGCATATTGAAACCTTCTTTGCTGCCCATACCATAGCCCCCTGCAACGATGATAGGAGCACTTTTCAAGTTACAGTTGGCAGCCTTGACTTCACGGTCAATAACCTTGACGACAAAGTCGGTTTCCGGAACATATTTGGCCACGTCAGGGTAAGACACCTGACCTTTAGCTTTTCCCTTGTAGAGAGCCTTTTGCATGACACCGCTGCGGACGGTAGCCATTTGCGGACGGTGATCAGGGTTGACGATGGTTGCAACGATATTCCCGCCGAAGGCCGGGCGCATCTGGAAGAGCAGATTGTCATAGTGCTTGCCGGTCTTCCGGTCATCATAAGAACCGATCTCCAGTTGGGTACAGTCAGCGGTCAGTCCTGATGTCAGGGATGATGAGACACGAGGGCCCAGGTCCCGGCCGATAACGGTAGCTCCCATGAGAGCGATCTGTGGCTTTTCCTCTTTGAAGAGGTTGACGAGAATGTCCGTATGTGGAGCAGAGGTATAAGGGAAAAGGCCTTCTGCATCGAACACGAACAGATGATCAACGCCGTAGGGCAGGATCTGATCTTCCACCTTACCCTTTATGCCGGTTCCGGCTACGACAGCTTCGAGTTCTACGCCCAGCTGACTGGCCAGTTTACGGCCTTTGGAAAGCAACTCCTGAGATACCTCGGCAACGGTAGTGCCTTCAACCTCGCAATATACAAAAATGTTATTCATAAATTTCTGGTACTACAGTAATTAACCGATAATTTTCTCCGAAATCAATTCTTTCATCAACTGGTCTATATCCTCATCAGAAGAAGTCAGCCTCTTGCTTTCCTTGGTATGGAAGACAATATTTTGTACGGCTTTGACCTTTGTCGGGGAACCACTCAGGCCGCATTGTTGAGAGTCACCTGCCACATCGGCCACACTCCACTGGTTCAAGGTAAGGTAAGGGCGGGTCTTGTAAAGTTCAGTCCATGGCTCATCCCCTTTGCGCTCCATAGGACAAGACGCATACTTGTATTTCATGACCAGTTTGGCGTTGCACGGGCGGCATGGCGCAGCCGTACCATTAACGGTTACGAGAAGTGGCAAAGGAGCTTCCACTGTTTCTACACCCCCGTCAATATGACGTCTGATCGTGGCTTTTTTGTTGTCTATCTTTATAATCTCTTCGGCATAAGTGACTTGATTGAGTCCCAGTTTCTGGGCTACCTGAGGACCGACTTGAGCCGTATCACCATCAATGGCCTGACGACCTCCGATCACAATATCTACATCTCCGATCTTACGGATACCCAGAGACAAGGCATAAGAAGTAGCCAACGTGTCAGCACCGGCAAAGAGACGGTCAGTCAGTAGCCAACCCGTATCGGCACCACGATAGAGGCCCTGTCGAATAATCTCACCGGCACGGGGAGGTCCCATGGTCAGGATACCAACAGTAGAACCCGGATTCTGATCCTTGATGCGAAGAGCTTGCTCCAGAGCATTCAAATCTTCAGGATTGAAGATGGCAGGGAGGGCTGCACGGTTGACAGTTCCCTCAGCTGTCATGGCGTCCTTTCCCACGTTTCTTGTGTCAGGTACTTGTTTGGCAAGTACAACGATTTTCAACTTCATAAATTGTTATGTATAAATAAATTAATTTCGAAATTCGGCGCAAAATTACGAATTTTTTGCTTGTTGGGCAAATAAAATACTTGAAAATTGCACGTTTTCGTTTACGATGTGCACAAAACGAAAGGTTTGTGCAATAATAGATCCTTTTGATGTCTTTTTGACTGAAAAAGCATGGTTTGATTCATGAAAAATAATTAGGTGTATTCTACAATTTGAAAAAAGTTCGTATATTTGCATAATCATCCTTACGAGACAGCAAGTTACAGGATGGGCGGACAAAGGAAATCTTTTATCTGATAACAATATAAGAAAATAAAATTCTGTGAGGACATTTCTGGAAGTAGAGAGGGAAAGAAGAGCAATATGATAGACAGAGCTACGATTGATAAGATTATGGCAGCCACGAACATTGTAGATGTGGTTTCGGAATTTGTTACACTGAGGAAACGGGGTGTCAATTATGTCGGTCTTTGCCCTTTTCACAATGATACGCATCCTTCTTTTTCAGTTTCTCCGAGCAGGGGGATCTGTCATTGTTTTACCTGCGGGAAGGGAGGTAATGCCGTCCATTTCCTGATGGAGCTGGAGCAGATGACTTATCCGGAAGCCCTGAGATGGCTTGCCAGAAAATATAATATTGAAATCCATGAAAAAGAGTTGACTCCTGAGGAAAAGAGAGAAGAGGGCGAGCGTGAGTCCATGTTCATCGTCAACGAATGGGCAGCAAAATACTTTCAGAACATCCTTCATCAGCACCCGGACGGCAAGGCTGTGGGGATGGCCTATTTCCGCAGTCGTGGTTTCAGGGATGACATCATCAGCAGGTTCCAGTTGGGTTTTGCCCTTCCCCTGCAGGATGCGATGTCGTCAGAGGCGGTCAGGGAAGGGTACCAGCCGGAGTTCCTTAAAAAGACAGGGCTGAGCTATGAGGGTCGTGACGGACATCTGAAAGACCGGTTTGCCGGCCGTGCGCTGTTTCCTTGGATCAGTGTCAGTGGAAAAGTCATTGCTTTCGGGGGGCGTGTCTTGGACAAGCGGACGAAAGGGGTCAGCCAGAAGTATGTGAATTCCCTGGATAGTCCGATCTATCATAAAGAGAAGGAGCTTTATGGCATCTATCAGGCCAAGAAGTCGATCGCCCGTGAGAATCTGGTCTACATGGTGGAGGGATACACGGATGTGATCAGCATGAATCAGAGTGGCATAGAGAATGTGGTAGCCAACTCAGGAACGGCACTGAGCGTGTATCAGATACGTCTCCTTCATCGTTTCACGAATAATATTGTCTTGTTGTATGACGGTGATGCAGCCGGGATCCATGCTGCTCTCCGTGGTACCGACATGCTCCTCAAAGAAGGGATGAACGTCAAGGTCCTGCTCCTTCCCGATGGTAATGATCCTGACAGCTTTGCCCGGAGCCATACGGCTGCCGATTTTAAAAGTTATGTGGAAGGCCATCAGGAAGATTTTATCGAGTTTAAGATCCGTGTCCTTCTTAAGGGGGTCTCGGATCCGATCAAGCGGTCAGAGGCGATTAATTCGATTGTCGAAAGTGTCTCCGTCATCACGGACCAGATCGTCCGGGCTACCTATATCCACCTTTGTTCCGCAAGACTTGGGCTGAATGAGTCAACACTCATCCGGCAGATGAACCAGTTTATCCGTAATGGAAAAAGTGAGCAGGAGAAGGCAGAGAGACGTGCTGCCGGACTTGACCAGCATTCTGCTGTGCCCGCTGCCCGGCCGCAGATAGCAGAACCGGCAGCGATAAGTCAGAAAAAGGAAGTGGAACAGCAACTTATCCAGTTGGTCATCCGGCATGGAAATGAAAAGATCACCGTCCAGGACCATCAGGGAAAGGATGTCACGTTGCCCGTTGCCCAATATGTTGATGCAGACCTCAGCACAGACCAACTCCTGTTTTCAGAGGATATTTACAATCAGATCCTTCATGAATGTGTAGAGCATCTGAAGGACACAGGTTTTGAAAGTGAGAACTATTTCATCAATCACCCTAATCCCAAGATCAGTCAGTTGGCTGCACGGATGTGTACGGATCGGTTCCACCTTTCAGAGAGTCTGAAGGTGGAGGATGAGCCCTCCCGTCTGGCACATGATGTGCTTACCCTGATCCTCAATTTCCGTCTGGACTATGTGGAGCATTACCTGGACGAACTGAAAAGGAAGATCACCGAGAGCACCGGTGACAGTGGAGAAATGAAACTTCTGATTCAGAAATACCAGAATTTGCAGACTATCCGCAATCAGATGGCCAAGATGCTCGGAAGCAATATCCTTGTATGAAGGGCCTTCATTATCTGTTCCTTTCCGTATAAGCGGAGGGGCAAAAGTCAAGAGAAGCAATATAAAAAGTTAGAAATGAGAAATATAGTCATCATAGTTGTTCTCTGGACAATCGTCTTTATCGTGGCCTTTGTCATTATACCGGCCCTGAGACGGCACATCGACTCAGGCCGTGCCTTGCATGACTATGATTTAGCCTTCAACACCATGCTGGTCAAGATGGCCTTGAAGAAGTTCAACTGCAAATACAGGATAGAGAATGACAAGGATCATAATGGTGTCCTTTACCATTTTGACTATCAGACCGGGCATTTCTATATCCGGATAGAAAAGGGGACGCCCTATATCCGGTTAACCTATCCTTTCTTTTTCTCGACGTCCATGGATCACATCGCCTTAGTGAGAAGTCTGAGTAACCAGTGTTCGCTCAGCTCTGAGATGTGTCGTATCGTATATACTTTAAATACGGACCAGAACCTCGTTGATCTGCATATCGTGTCAGGTCTGTTGCTGACCCTCAAGAATGCCGTGGAGGTCCTGGAACGAGAGATGCTGGACATGTTCCGCTGGCAGAGTACGTTTGTCAAGCGTTTCCGGGAATTGGAAGATGACAACCAGAAGGCAGAGCAAAAGGACTTTGAGACAAACTCAGCAGAATGGGGCAGGGAGCTGTTTCTCCTTCGGGAGCAGGAGATGATGCATCAGAAAGCAGGACCTTCCTGGAGGGGAAATGCAGATGAAAAAATTACCATAGAGCAGTTGCTGAATACTTTGTTCGGGGTGAAGCAATTTGAGCCGGTCTGCCTGAAGGGCCCTTCTGGCCATCTGGAAGATGGGAAGGCGATCCGCAACTATGATGTCAGCGGAGCGCTGATAGAAAAGGGAAAACTGATACGTGAAGAGGCTTCTTTGGAATTACAGTATGTTGATCTCCGCGGGCCACTCAACCGTATCATGGAATTTCATCTGAACTCTGAGAAGGCGACGGATCGCACGATTTATTATCGTATTACGATCACCCTGATCCCTCTGTCTGTCAGTCGCCGTATCCCATCAGGCAGCGAGCTGACGAAATCCAGGGTCGTGAGCCTGCTTGCCGCTTATGATCTCACTTGTCCGAAAGAGCGTCTGGCAGAATTTCATCTGATGTGGGAGGATGCCTTGCAGAAACGGAAAAGAAATCAGGAAAAGGAGATGACGGAAGAGCAAAAACTGATGTGTGAAAGTGCCCAGCCAAAACTGGCCTATCTGCTATTCCGCGGGAAACGACTGTTCCTGAATCATTGTTTTTATGAATCTTTGCAATATCTTCTGGACGCCTTTAATTTTGCCCAGTCCGTGTTTGAGGATCTGAAGCCTGAGGAGAAGGATCGTTTTTATGAAGTGTGCTATCTGATCGGGTTCTGTTATAGCGAACTTCATCTGTATCGTCAGGCTTACTATTACCTGGATATTGTGTTCCCACTTCATCGGGTGACCTATACGGAAGAACTCGTGAATAGCCTGGTTAACGGTCATGATTTCCGGGCCATTAGTTTTATAGACGGCCTTCTTGAGAATGTTGAAAACAACATTGACGGGGAGGATCGGGAAAATGTGGCCGTGAACTCTTTTGTCAATTTCCTGAACCGCCGCAAGGCTTATGTGTATATTGACCTGCAACGGTATGACGAGGCTGAGGCATTGCTTAAAAGGATGCTTGACGATCCTGACAATACGGATTTTGCGATAGGAGAACTGGCCTATCTGCAGAAATTGAAGGGAGACGGGAAGTGAGTTGCCGACGGCCGATGTCCGGTAAACGGCAGGGCTATGACGGTGTTGTGGAGCTCTTGAAATGAAACATAAGGAGGGTGATTCTGAAATCTTAATTTCGCGCAGGTAAGTATGATATATGTACATTGGATAGTTCTTGTTGCTTATATGGCTGTCATTCTCGCGACAATGGTAGCTGTATTGATGGATAACCGACAGCCCGCAAAAACGATGGCATGGCTGCTGGTTCTCTTTTTCTTACCTGTCATTGGGATCATCTTGTATGTTTTCTTCGGCCAGAATATCCGGAAGCAGAGGCTGATGAGCCAGCGGAGCCTTGATGAACTGTCGAAACGCTCCATGCTCGAATTTGCAGAGCAGGAAAACTTACATATCCCGGAGAGTCAGAAACCACTGATGAGACTTTTCGCAAAACAGAACCTCGCTCTGCCTTTCAAGGATAACGTGGTGGAGATCTATACCACAGGATATGAGTTTTTCCCGGCTCTCTTACGGGAAATAGGGAAAGCCACAAAGCATATACATATTGATTCTTTCATCTTCTGCGATGATGCTTTAGGCTATCTTATCTCTGATGCTTTGATTGACAAGTCTCAGGAAGGTGTTGAGGTGCGCGTCATTTATGATGATGTAGGTTCCTGGGGGTCGCATAACCGCTTTTTCGAGCGTATGCGGGATGCCGGTATTGATGTTCATGCTTTCATGCCGGTGAAATTCCCCGCTTTTACGAGTAAAGCCAATTACCGGAACCACCGCAAACTCATTGTCATTGACGGCCGTGTGGGATTTATCGGGGGGATGAACATCGCATTGAGATATGTGAAAGGGATAGGCCGGCAGTCGTGGCGCGATACACATATACGGGTAGAAGGTGGAGGCGTATATGCCATCCAACGGGATTTCCTGGTAGACTGGTATTTCGTGGACCGTACGTTGCTGACGGACAGGAAATACTATCCGCCTATTAATGCGGCAATCAGCAATGATTGTCTGATGCAGGTCGTCTCCAGCAGTCCCGCAGATGCCTGGCCGGCGATCATGCAAGGTTATGTCCGTATTATCCTGCAGGCGCGGCATTATGTCTATATGGAATCTCCTTATTTCCTCCCTACGGAACCGGTATTGTTTGCCATGCGTACTGCAGCCCTGGCCGGTGTAGATATCCGGTTGATGATTCCCCTCAAAGGGGATTCTGCCCTTGTCGACTGGGCAAGTCGTTCTTACGTCGAGGAAACGGTTGAGGCGGGGGTGAAAGTGTATCTTTACAAGGCCGGATTCAATCACTCAAAATTGATGGTCAGTGATGATTACATTTCAACGGTAGGTAGCACGAATGTGGATTTCCGGAGTTTTGAGGATGATTTTGAAGCGAATGCATTTTTCTATGATGAGGGGATGTCTCTAAGGATCAAGAAGGTGTACCTTGACGATGAAAGGCAAAGCGTGTTCCTGCAGGATTACTATCATAAGATCCATCATAGACCCTTCATACATCGGTTATGGGAGAGTTTGCTTCGTCTGTTTTCTCCTTTGATGTGATAAGGGTGATTCAGAGTTGAAGGGTTGCCGGTTAACCTGTTCCTGGTCAGGAAGATATGTTGATAAAAGACTATTCAGATTCAGGTGTTTTAGTCTGCTCTTCCAGTTGGGTGAATATTTTAGGAGCATGTATGTTTTTAGGATTCATGCGCTGAGCCAGACGCTTTAATCCTGAAAGGTCTATAAATTGTTTTTGTAGTAGAAGGTCCTTGAAATGTTTTAAGGGGACAGTGCCCATAGGATGAATCTTGGAATACTGATGTACTGACATTGGTTTATCTTTCTGTTGAGTTGTATTTTTAGCCTGTTGCGTTTTCCGGGAGGATCTCTTGATCCGGGAAACGAGTAGTGTTATTAGTATTTGTAATATTCTCTATTTGAAAATGGAGAAGTTGACGGCCCCGTAATTCCGGTGTTCTCTGAAACGCGGGAGTTGTGAAAAATCCTGCTTTTTCCCATGCTCCATGATGAATAAACCATTTTCAGCCAGTATCCCACTGTTGAGCACCAACTCAGGGATGGTGGGCAGTTCAGGAAGAGTATAGGGAGGATCTGCAAAAATAAAGTCGAAGGTCTGATGATTATGCCGGATAAACTTGAACACATCTCCCCGGATCAGAATATCCTTGTCACAATCGATTTTTTCAAAACATTGCGAGATAAACTTCGCATGGTCACGGTCGTTTTCCACACTTACTACTTCCTGACAGCCACGGCTGGCGAGTTCAAGGGAGATGCTTCCTGTGCCTGAAAACAGATCCAGGGCAATTGCTCCTTCCAGATCAAGGTAGCCCCGTATGACATTGAAGATGTTTTCTTTGGCCATGTCCGTTGTAGGACGGGCCTTGAAGGTCCGGGGAATATCAAACCTCCTGCCCTTGTAAATTCCAGTTATAATTCTCATGCTCGTTTATGGATGTAGTATGCCAGCAAATCAAATGGGAGTTCCTTGATCTGTGCGATGGGGGCACGGTTATAGACAGCCGAGGGATTCAGATAATATACTTTGTGCAGGAATTTTTTCAGTTCACTGGTGAGAGCTTCCCTTTCCGGGATATTCCCCAAGATATGCAGCTCATCCCTTTGTGCATCCAGTTCCAGTTGATTCCATACGTAGAGAAGGAAGTAGACCGCATCTCTGAAATGCTTGACTTGATAAGCATTGTAGAACTTGAACCGGTTCTTGTCGTAGCAGATAATTTCAAGTTTCTTGTCATGGAAATAGCCATAGAGTTTTTTGAACATTCCCGTGAAACTCTCTTCATGAAGATGATCCCATATAGACTGCATGACCGGCTGGAAGCGCACGTCACTGAAATGATCATCTATGACGAGCTTGAGATCCTTGTTCACGGAGAACGCTACGACGCAATTCAGGTAAGGCAGGACATTCGTCAGGATGACATCATTGTCATGTCCCGGAAAAGTATAATGATAGAGTGCCTCTGCATCATCTTTCTTAAACTCTTCCGTCGGGATGAGGAGGCTGAGGGTATCGATGATGATCATTGCCCTGTCATAACCCATTTGCAGAAGGTCATTATCCTTGAACGCTTCACGCAGATTCGCAGCTATGGAGATGCCACTCTTCACCGGATAAGGTACGTAGCGGAGTTGACTTTCAAGGGTCGTGTCGGCTACTGAAAAAGAAAGCGAATCACAGCTGATCCGAAAGGTCAGTCTCGGCTGATGGATAATATGATGAGGTTCTGTTTCCGGCATGTCTTGATTCTAAATGTGAAATTCTTGCATAATTTCCTTCGTATTCCGATGGGATTTTGTACATTTGCAATTGCAAAGATAGCAAAAAGTTTTTATTTGTGTCTTATTCTGGAAAAATAATCTGTGCTTTCCGGAAGATAATCATTTATGCAAGAAGAGGAACTAAAACATCAGATCTTACAGCATTTCAGCTTTACTCCTACTCCCGAACAGGATCGGGCACTGACGATACTGTCCCGGTTCTTGACGGACCGTGACCCGCGGAGTATAATGATTTTCCGAGGGAGTGCCGGGACCGGGAAGACGACTATCTCCGGATCAATCGTGCGGACGATGCTTGACCTGAAGATGAAGGTGGTATTGCTGGCTCCTACAGGCCGTGCAGCAAAGGTGTTTTCCGTCAACAGCGGACAGGCCGCTTATACCATCCATCGTCGTATCTATCGTGAGAAAGCCTATACCGGCATAGGGGGGATATTCAATCTTGCCGAGAACCGGTACAAGCATACCCTTTTTATGGTAGATGAGGCTTCAATGATCAACCGGTCTCCTCAACCTGTGGAGAAAAAGTCATCAGAGAGTGGATTCGGCAGCGGGAGTCTCCTGGATGACTTGATCCAATATGTTTACTCCGGCCAGCATGATCGTCTGGTTCTCATAGGTGATCAGGCACAGTTGCCACCGATAGGTGAAGATGAATCTCCGGCCTTGTGTGCTTCTGTCATCCAGTCGTATGGATTGAAAGTCTTCCAGTGTGATCTGAATGAAGTGCTGCGTCAGAAACGGGGGAGTGGCATACTTTCGAATGCGTCAAATCTCCGGAAGATCATCCTTTCTTTTAAGGAAACTTCATTCGAGGGGGCTTTGACAGCACCCGAAATCCAGTTTGATGGGTTTGCTGATGTGTCGTGTCTTTCAGGTGCAGATTTTGTGGAACAATTGTCTGGCAGTTATGATGAGGTAGGGATGGATGAGACGATTGTGATTACAAGAAGCAACAAGCGAGCCAACATTTATAATCAGGGGATTCGGAATCAGGTCCTGGGAATGGAGGACGAACTTTGCGGGGGCGACCGGATTATGATCGTGAGGAATAATTATTATTGGATGATGAAGGGGTCCGGAGGGGATCATACGGTTACTTCCTCTTTGCCCGCTTCAACACCCGACGAACCTCATGGACTATTGGCACGACTGGGAGAGGCACCTTCGCAACAACAGGACAGTTGTCTGGATTTTCTCGCTAACGGTGATCGTGCTGAAGTGGAGCGGGTGCATCATGTCAGGGAACTTTATGGCTTTCATTTTGCTGATGTGGATTTGAGATTTCCTGACTATGATGATCAGGAACTGTCTGCTACGGTGATTATGGATAGTCTTGTGACAGAGTCACCGGCATTGAACCGGGAGCAGGCTAATGAACTTTTCTCGCGAATCATGGAGGATTATACCGATCTTCCCAGAAAGGCTGACCGGATGAGCAGACTTCGCGGGGATGCTTACTTCAACGCCTTGCAGATCAAGTTTGCTTACGCTGTGACTTGCCATAAGGCACAAGGGGGGCAATGGAAGCATGTCTATTTGGACCAGGGCTATATGACGGATGAGATGTTTTCCCCATCTTATTTCCATTGGCTGTATACAGCAATCACCAGGGCTACCAGTAAACTTTATCTGATTAACTGGCCTAAAACGCAAACAGAGGGGATGGAGCATGACTGAGGAATCATCAGGGACGAGACGGTAAGTTGTCTGGGGAGAACAGATCACAGAGACGTCTGTAAAGTGAAATGTCTATTATATTAAATAAGAGCGATGATAGTTTCCATTGATTGGATGAAAGCCAATTTTTGTGTTTTCAATCAGAAATATTTTGAGGGTCGGTTGCCTGACCCCCATTTCGGGTTGTCCCGAGCCCGTACACAATTGGGTACGATGAGTTTTAAACGGATCAGGCATTTGAGAAAGACCGTGTTTTCTGATTTCACGATCCGACTGACCACCTATTATAATATGACTGAGCGACAAGCCCAGAATGTGCTCCTTCATGAAATGATCCACTATGCTATCGGATACCATGGGCTTCAGGATACGTCTTCACATGGCATGATTTTTCGTGCGAAAATGAATGAACTGAATCGAAAATATGGATGGAATATCAGTGTGATGACTTCTACGAAGGGATGGGAAGTGGCTGACTGGGCGGAGTGCCGTTTGAGGAGAGGCTTATCGTCTGTTTCCTTACTGCTGGTCTTGCGTTTGGCCTCCGGACAATACTATCTCTCCCGTGTGAACCCTAAGTTTGCCTGGTCTCTTGAGAGGCAGTTGAAAGTGGAATCATCAATCAAAGAGCATGACTGGTATACCTCCAAACTGGAGGAGTTTGTCAATTATCCTCAAGTGCGCAGTCTTCGCGGGCGTCATCTCACCCTTGAGGAATTCCGGCGCTTTCTGCCGGATATGCAGGAGTTTCATCTTATAGAGAAATAAGATCAGGTGTTTCTATTTGTGATAAGGCCGTGACTTCTTAGATCAGAAATATATTTAGAGTCATTCTTCCTTTTAGAAAAGGATTATACAACTTTTTCGTTGTAAAATCAGATGAGTCGGATCGTTATGTTGAATTTTTTATTTATCTTTGTTGAGGTTGAGTTTTTTCGTCTCAAACAGGTTCCTTTGTGTCTTGAGGCAGAATGAATGTTGAAGTTGCTTGCATTTTGGAACTCAGTAGTTTCAGTGACGGCGCAACCCCAGTGATATTACTTATAAAAATATTTTGACATGAAAAACGGAATATTCTACAGGAGTGTAATAAGTGCCGCGATTACGGCAATCGGAATTATTGTCTTAGGTTTTTGTATCAAAGGTGGCATTGATGATTTCGCGAATAAGGACCGGAAAGTCACGGTAAAAGGACTTGCCGAAAAGGAGGTCTGGGCGGATAAGGTGACCTGGCCTATTCCATCAAAGGTCCTGGGAAACAATCTTTCTGAATTATATGATCAGATGGCTGCTTCGCAACGGACCATTAAGAATTTTTTGATTCAGAATGGGATCAAAACGGATGAGATCAGTATCAACGCCCCGCAAGTCATTGATATGAGCGCGGATCAGTATAATGTCAACAAGATGCCTTATCGGTATAATGTGACCTCTATCGTGACGGTGACCTCCAGGAATGTAAGATTGGTTCGCAAACTTATTTCCAGACAAGGAGAACTATTCAAGCAAGGGGTGGCAATCGTTTCAAATAATTATGATAATCCGGTCTCTTATGAATATGTGGCATTCGCAAAATTGAAACCGAAATTGATGGAAGAGGCGATTGTCAATGCAGAGAAGACGGCAACTCAATTTGCCAAAAACAGTCATAGCACATTGAATAAGATCATCAGTGCAGACCAGGGACAGTTTTCTATTGATAATCGTGATGCTAATACGCCTTATATCAAGAAGGTGCGTGTAGTGACCACGATCACGTATTCTTTGAAGGATTAGTGACTTTGGAAGACAGAATTCTGAGTGGGGTAAACTTTACAGGATCTCGCCTTACCAGTCATGAAAAAATCCGAACTTCATAAATTGAAGTTCGGATTTTTTATGTTTGCTTACGAAGGCTTACAGATTAGCCAGATCAATGATCTTGTCTATTGCAGCAGACAGCCCATTCATATCCTTACCGCCGGCCTGTGCATAGTAAGCCTGACCTCCTCCGCCACCTTTTATGAGTTTGGCAGCTTCACGGATCATCTTACCGGCATTCAGTTGATGGTCCTTCACCATATCATCGCTGAAGATGACACTTAGAAGAGGTTTGTCCTCTCCTGTACTGCCGATAGCGCAAACCAGTTTGTGAGGGATGGCAGCCCGTATCTGGAACACCAGGTCCTTAGCCCCTTCCGGCTTGAGTGGTACGACAGAACGAATGACCGTGACCCCGTCGATTTTTTTTGCAGACTTGACCAACTCCTCTTTCAGGCGACTTACTGCCTGGGCATGAAGTTGTTCAATATCTTTCTTCATCTCTTCATGCTCACTGATATATTTCTTTACGGTACCCTCAAGGTCCTTAGTGTTGTTAAACAGTGAACGGATGGTCTTGTAATGGTCTTCCAGGGCATAGATAGCCTCCTCACAAGCTTTGCCCGTAAGAGCTTCAATACGACGAACGCCTGCTGCGACGCTACTTTCTGATATGATTTTGAAGAATCCGATATGTCCCGTGCTCTTGACATGGATTCCTCCGCAGAATTCACAGCTGGGACCAAAGCGGACAACACGTACATTATCTCCGTATTTCTCTCCAAAAAGGGCTACGGCACCGAGTTTTTTAGCCTCTTCAATAGGTGTGTTTCTGTGCTCTTCCAAAGGAAGATCTTGGCGGATCATGTCATTGACGATATGCTCTACTTTACGGAGTTCCTCATCACTTACTTTCTTGAAATGTGAGAAATCGAATCGCAACGTTTTGTCATCTACAAATGATCCTTTCTGCTCTACCTGTTCACCCAGGACTTGCTTGAGGGCATAGTCCAGGAGATGGGTTGCACTATGGTTGGCAGCAGACCCGTCACGTTTCTGCAGGTCTACACATGCGGTAAAGTCTGCTCTTGGATCTTTAGGCAAGTTTTTGACAATATGGATGCTCTGGTTATTCTCACGTTTGGTATCCAGGACTTGAATGGTTTCGCTGTCAGAGACCAGTGTGCCCGATTCTCCTACCTGTCCACCCATCTCACCGTAGAAAGGTGTATAGTCAAGCATGAGCTCATAGAACGTTTTCTTCTTTTGAGTTACCTTTCTGTAACGGGTGATGTGACATTCGTATTCACTATAGTCATAACCCACGAACTGCTGCTGTACTCCTTCACACAGGACTTCCCAATCTCCGTTTTCTACGGCAGCTGCATTGCGTGCCCTGGCTTTCTGTTGGGACATCTCTTTATTAAAGCCTTCGACATCCACGGTATAGCCATTTTCCCTGCAGATTAATTCCGTCAGGTCCAAAGGAAAACCATAAGTGTCAAACAGGCGGAAGGCACTGTCTCCGTCCAGTTTCGTTTTCTCGTGAGCTTTCAGTTCATCCATATCTCCGTCAAGAAGTTGGATACCCTTGTCGAGAGTGCGCAGGAAGGAATCTTCCTCTTCCTTCATCACGCGGGTAATCAGTTCTTGCTGGGCAGGCAGTTCAGGATAGGCTTCACCCATTTCTTGGACAAGAACGGGCACTAACTTGTACATGAAAGCCTCTTTCTGACCTAAGAAAGTGTAGGCATAGCGTACGGCACGGCGAAGGATACGCCGGATAACATATCCTGCTTTGGCGTTCCCCGGCAGTTGCCCGTCAGCGATGGAGAAGGCTACGGCACGTACATGGTCAGCGATGACCCGGAAGGCTATATCTGTTCTTTCCTGTTCTGTAGTTCCCTCGCCATTCTTTCCTGAAGGTGTGGTAAACCCATATTTCTTGTTAGAGAGACCTTCGATTTCCTGTATAATCGGTTGGAAAATATCCGTATCATAATTGGAATGTTTGTCCTGCATGATACGGACGAGTCGCTCAAATCCCATTCCCGTGTCAATGACATGCATGGGCAGTGGTTCCAGACTACCGTCTGCTTTACGGTTATATTGCATGAACACAATGTTCCAGATTTCTATAACCTGAGGATTGTCCTTGTTGACCAGGTCTTTTCCCGGTACCTTCGCCTTTTCTTCTGCCGAACGCTCATCAATATGGATTTCAGAACACGGGCCACAAGGTCCGGTGTCTCCCATCTCCCAGAAGTTGTCATGCTTGTTACCATTGATGATATGGTCAGCAGACACGTGTTTGGCCCAATAACTGGCAGCTTCGTCATCGCGTTTCAGGTTCTCTTTCTGATCGCCTTCAAACACTGTGACATACAGATCATCAGGATTCATCTGAAGGACATCCACCAGATATTCCCAGGCGTAATCGATAGCACCTTTTTTGAAATAGTCACCAAAACTCCAGTTGCCGAGCATTTCGAACATGGTGTGATGGTAAGTATCATGACCGACTTCTTCAAGGTCATTGTGCTTGCCGCTTACTCGCAGACATTTCTGAGAGTCACACCGTCGCCGAGGCTCTGGATCCTTTGTCCCTAAAATAATATCCTTCCACTGGTTCATCCCCGCATTCGTAAACATCAGTGTAGGGTCATCCTTGATGACCATAGGGGCTGATGGTACGATAACGTGCCCCTTGGACTCGAAGAATTTCTTGAAGGAGTCTCGGATCTCATTTGCTGTCATCATCGTTTTATTTCTGTTTTAATTGATTCTTTTTCAAAAACTCTTGCAAAGATACAAAGATTTAGCTAATTTTGTCATTAAATTCTGTTTTGTTTAATAAAAAGGCTGTTAATTATGGCATTAAATCCGAATAAAGACGTCAGACTTTACTATTCCATTAAGGAGGTAGCCAAAGAAGTAGGAGTGAATGAATCTACCTTACGGTTTTGGGAAAAGGAGTTCCCTCATCTTCGGCCGAAGGTGACGGGCAATAAGGTGCGTCAATATACGGATAAAGACATAGAACAGATCAAGGTAATCTATAATTTAATCAAAGTCCGCGGACTGAAGATTGCTGCTGCCAGGAAATACCTGAACGAAAATCGCAATGGAGTAAATAAACAGAATGAAGTCCTTGAAACACTGATGTCTGTACGGGACCAATTGCTTGCGCTGAAAAAGCAATTAAACGGGATCGTATAATCAAGCTTCAAGTAAAGGAGGATATGCTATTTGGACATATCCTCCTTATAAAATTATTAAATTATTTTGTGTGCTCTCGCCATTTTGACGCGCCGATTTCTAATTTGTAGATATTGCTATTACGAACAGTTTCTGTATTATTATAATATAACCCTTGCAGATTATTTACATTGTGCATCTCTGCATCCGGTGCAATATGTGGTGGGTTAGGACTTGACATTAATTCTGTTGGCGAAATATTGTCTACATGAACTTGGAGTTCTTCACGACCATTCTTAATTGCTTCGTCGCCAAAAGATGCGAAACTGCGTTTGCTGGCAGCGAAAGAACCACCTGTAAATATCTGCCCTCCGGTCAGGTGCGTATTCGTTGACCAGTTATTAGCCACATCAAAAAGTACTTTTCCAGTCCCTTCGATGTTGCGAATATCTGCACCTTCAAAATACAGAGGCCGGGAATCATTATCTTGTTTGGTTAGAATAAACAGATTATTCTTGACGGTTATTACAGAACCTCCTGGAAGATACCTTAAGTCAAAAAGTTTATGGCCTGTAGAACGGGTACTGAAGTTCACGAATGTATTGTTTGTTAATGTGATATGATAGCTGACACTACTCGGCCAGTCAAGTTCTGCATTATTATCATTAAAGAAACTGGTACGTGGTGAATCATAAAAAGTATTATTCGTAAATTCCATATCTGAGAAGATATTTGATTTCGGTTGCTTGCCATCACCTGCAATCCAAGGATAACCACGGCCATTGTTGTCATAGTAACCATCATTGTAAAAGTCACAGCCATCAATCAGAAAATGTTCAATTACTTTGACGGCAGAACCTTGAACACGGATAAATCCACGAATGAACCTTTGAAATGAACAATTGTGAATCTCAAAACTGTGGATTTGTACGCCCATACCATTAGAGAACATATTCGCAAAATAATTTCCTGTTCCGTTTCCTCCTTTTTGTCCGTAATTTTGAGCTAAAGGGCAATCAAAATCAATGTCACGGAAAACGAGGGACTTGATATTAATTCGGACAGATGGGTTTTCTCCGGACAAAGGTTGGCGCCCTAACATGAAATTGCAGCTATTAGGATTATTATTAACGATGGCTGTACCACCCATATAAACTCTTGCCCGACCTTTGCCTGCTTGAATATCAGCAGGATCCGTTTCCAGAGTAAACCCTTTGTACAGGCTTAAGTTTTGGGCAAAATAATAGGCCTTTCCACCTTCAAGATAGAATATTTGCCCTTCAGCAAGTTTAGAATCTTGGTTATAGTTCATAATAATAGTGTCCAGACGGGATGCATCATATTTTGCTGCACCAATAGTACCGGGAAGAGTAGGATCCTCGTGGGTATCCGTAATATGCTTGATCAGTATCGGCTTACCAGGATCACCGTCCATTCGTACTGAGAGGGTATTATAGATGGCATCCCAGTGTATGGGAATAGTTTTATCTTCGACATTGATCGTATATACACTATTTTGTTCTAAACCGTCAACATCAACATAGCCACGTTCAAAATCTTCTTGCGTTAATTTATAGTTTTTCCATTTATCTAGAATTGTGGCATTTGGGTTGTCATTAGCCGCATTAATTTCAAGGTATTGCATTTTAAATACCTGTGTACCTTCAAAATCTTCTGTATGAAAATGCTGAAGGAATCCTGCTATGTCATTAGCTGTTCCGGATTCTGCAACTGTTCGGTCAATATTGATCCGCAATGTTGTTTTTGTTATATTACTACTGTAGATGACTTCAGGTACGTCATAGCGTCTTTCCGTTTCCAGATCCAAGAAATCGGCCCATTGCCGACCATTGCCGTAGCCATACCATTTAGAATCGTAAGCATCTCCTTTAGGAGAAAGTGTACGAATAGCGAAACGATAATCAGTCTGATATTGCAGATGTCTGATCGTCATTTCCAAAACATCCGGACTAACAATAGTATCTAAAAGTATGTAGTCGGGATTATCCCAATCTGAAGCCAGTCCGGAAGACACATTTGCCTGAAAGGCCATTTTGATTTCATAGCCCTTGCATCCATTGACGCCATACCAATAAAGATGAACGTCATTCATGTTTTCTATATGGCAATTATAAGGATCTGTATCTCCTTTACCGGTATTATCATCCTTGCGGAACATCGTCATGAATTCGCGTTCTGCAGAGCTACTAATACTATCATTATCCGAACAGGAATAGAAAGATATAATGAATGATAGAAGTGCGAATGCATATATTAGTTTTTTCATAAGATGTATGATTATTAATTAGTTTTTATAGCCATAATAATTTTTGTAAGTGCCAGAACTACGTTGTATTGCTTGTTCTGGGTAAGGCAGTATGTAACGTACGACAGGCAAGTTTTTTGCATTGGCATTTTCTGGAGCCGGAAGAGTTTCTGTAGTTCCATCACCCTTTACAACAAAGGGGTTGCCATTGGCATCACAACGGATGAATCCATAGAGAGAATAAAGAACTTGTGCCTGAGGTGTTCCTGCACTTTCATTCCACCATCCCATCGTTTCGGTCATGTTCCATTTTATATTTTGTGTGTTATCATCTTGAGGACGACTTTCTTGCCAGAAAGGATTATCGATGATTAGCATGTCCAGAGTCGTATTGGGAAAAATCTGCGGCTCATTTAAATTATGGACTTGACGCCAATAGATATTTGTCGGGATGTAACTTAAGTATTCTTTATGTGTCGTAACATTGTCATGTTCTTCTACAGCATCTTCATACTCTGGTGTTGATCCACCTGAGTTCTGCGCAACTGTATAGTACCGAAGGAAAGTATAGTAAAGTTCTATGCTGTATTCATTGTTACGTACAAGGTCTTTCCAACGCATATTTTCCCCACCAAATTCCCATTTTCGTTCATTGAGAACAGCATGAAGGAAGGATGCTTTGCTAGTACTTACTGAATCAACGTAAGAATATACTTTATCAGGCCATCTGGCAGCGTCAAAGGCACGTTTACGCACCGTGATCAAGTCATTCTCCGCATGTTGTGTAGGCCCATTGTTGATTTCGTTTTCTGCTTCAGCATCCATTAAGAGTACATCTGCATAGCGCATGTAAGGATAATTAATCCCATCTGAACCTTCGCAAGTAGTTCCAATCCCATTTCCCCATAGTTTTGACCATTTGTCATTGTATAGTGTATAGGTGAAATTAGGTGCAATAGCAATAGAATCTTGCCCTGCTGCATTTGTCGTTTCCGTATAATTCCAAAGCCCATCAATATATTTTCCTCGCAGATCATTAGGATCGAAAGAGTAGCGATAAAAGACGCTGACTTGTGCATTGCTGCTTGCACCGCCCCAATTCCCGATTCCTTTTGTCCCATTCATATTTAAACGAGGACCATATAGATATCCGATGTTACCAGATGTTAGTTGAGTAAACGGAATTTCAAAGATAGGATCATCATCATTTATTACTTGATAGTTACATTCATGTACAAATACATCGGCATAGCTATTATTTAGATGATGTGTATTGGAGTTAATAATAGAATCACAATATTGGTGGCAAATATTATAATAATCTTTGTAATTGGATGGACGTTCCATAGTACCGTATGAATTATTGGCCTTATCAGGGCGTAAGCTGTAGCCTCCTTCTGTCAGGGCAATACGAGCTATCATGGCCCATGCCATTTCTTTCGAGATACGTTCTACACCATCAGAAAGACTTCTTGCGAATTGCATATTCATAGCAGCCTTTTTAAGATCGGACAGCAAGAAATCATTGATGCTGTCACGACTGACAACTGGCATAACATAATCTTTCTTTTCTGATGAAGGAATAGTACTGAAAGGAATGTCTCCCCAGAGCCACATTAGATCGTGGTAAAATATAGCACGTATTACTTTTGCTTCACCCAACATCTGAAGCATATTTTTATAGTCGGTATTATCAGGGGTGAAAATCTTACTCTTTTCCATTTGATAGATGAAATTATTTGCATATTCTATACCCTGATAAGCTGAATTCCAAGTACTGTTTAAACTACTGCCATTACTGTTACAATCAAATCGTCTATAACCGTCATTAGTGGCAACTTCATTGCTGTTTGTCGTAAAATCCACATCACTGTTCATACAGAATGTGGTGAGATAAGCATTTCCATAGGTGTTGTTGCTTAGGAGTTGAGCATAAACGCCATTTAATGCTCTGTTCATCTCAGTAATATTGCTGAAAACATAATCATTACCATACTTTGATGGTGTTTTGACGTCAAGGTAATCATTGCAGGAGGTTAATCCTGTAGTAATTATAGTGACGATGAAAAATATTTTTTTGAATTTCATATTCATAAAGATAAGCATTTAAAAAGTGAGATTTACGCCAAATGAGAATTGTCTGTTGCGTGGGTAGCAGTTATAATCCATTCCAGATGTAAGGCCCTGTTCCAAGTTAACTTCTGGATCAAAGCCGGAATAGTTAGTGATTACAAAAAGATTACTGCCACTGACATAAATACGTAGTTTAGTTAAGCCAAGTTTATTGATCCATCTATTCGGTAAAGTATATCCGATCGTAATATCTGAGCAACGGAGAAAAGAGGCATTTTCAACAAAATAAGAATTTATCAAGTTGTTTGTTACGTCAGCTGGGTTCCATAAGGTTGCTTTGGCGTTTAAGGCTTTATACATGTCTACTGAGCCATCTATGTAATAGTTCTTATACAGACATTCTCCTGTATTAGGGTCTGTATATCGCCAACGATGAGTAGAGAATTTACTGAGTACGTTAGTGAAACTTGACGAACTATTGGTGGCTGAAGAAAGGGCATAGGCGGTAGCATTATAAAGATCATAGTCAAGCATATAAGTAAAATCACAGTTGAAATCAAAGTCCTTCCACTGACCACTCAGTCCGAATCCTCCTTGTACGCGTGGGGTAGTGTGGCCAAGTACTTTACGGTCATTTTCTGTAATTTTTCCGTCTCCGTCCAGATCCTTAAATTTGATTTTTCCTGGAAGAGTCGCCTCACCAGAGTTGGTAGAGTTAGAAACAGTATTAATTACCGTACCTGCCTTTGGAACAGCTAAAAAATCCTGATTTGGGTCGAAAGTAAATTCGTCTGGACGGTAAAGTCCATCATAGACGAAACCATAAATCAGTCCTACCTCATTACCAACTTTCAAGCAGTAATCGTTATAACTTGATTTCCAATTACTTGCTTGAGCCCACAGTATATTATCTGTATTATTTAATTTGTCAATTTTCATTTTATTATACCCTAAGGTAAAATTGGCACTTAAGATGTAGTCACTACCACGGAGTACATCGCCATTGAGGGTAATGTCTATACCATGATTGCTGACTTGACCTATATTTTGCATTTGGGTTGTGTAGCCGGTTGTACTTGGAATATCTGATTGGTAAAGTAAATCTTTTGTTGTGTTCCAATAAAATTCTGGAGTTATTTGAAGGCGACCGTCAAAGAGACTGATGTCAGCAGCCAAGTTACGTTTAATGGTCGTTTCCCATTTTACTTTTGGGTTAACAAGTTGGCTTCCACTTCCAAAACTATAATATTGTTCTCCATTTGGAGTAGATTCTCCAAAGCCTGGTCCTCCTGTTGTTGAGACTGTATAGAGGTACCGCCATAAGTCATCTGAGATATTATTGTTTCCAGAAGTACCTAAGGAAGCTCGGATTTTCATATTGTCTATCCATTTTATGTTCTTCATGAATTTCTCTTTTGAGAGAACCCATGCTCCTGATATTGATGGAAAATATCCCCACTGGTGATTAGGTGCAAATTTAGTTGACCCATCTGCCCTAATAGTGAAAGCGGCAAGGTATTTATGGTTGAAATTATAACTGACTTGACCAAAAAAAGAAGCTGTACGATTTGGCGTTGAACGGAATGATGTTGATTGCCAGGGAGTTCCTAACTCCATATTGTCGAATGCTCTTTGTGCTTCTACACTACGAGGGAAATAACGATTTTCCTGGAATTGTTGTTTGTATTGATTATTGTATATTTCCTGACCTAAAAGAAATTCAAAATTATGCATATCATTGAGGGACATATCATAAATAGCGGTATTTGTCCAGGTATATGCTTCTTTATGATAATTTGTGATTTCTGCTACGGGAAGACTATTATTATCCTGACCAACAGATGTCAGTGGACCATAATAGCGGTAAAGGTCACTGAATAGCAGGTTGTGAGAAAATTCAGTACGCAGGTTTAATCCTTTGAAAATGTTCCAGTTGAGAGAGAACTGGTTAATATAATTATATCCATGTTTTTTCTGGACGTTTGTCTTTATATCATTTTTAGGATTTGTGTATTGGAAGATAGCTTCCTCGTCAGGGTCAACGGTTCTAGGATCCCAGAAGGCGAAGTCACGGAGTCCATTTGTAGGACGATATTTTAAGACATCGATGATTCCCCCTGAACCGATGTTTGATCCTCCTGCACCTATATCACGACGAAAGGTGAACCATGGATTTAAAGTTAATGTTAATCTTTTAGATAAATTTACATTTATTTTAATATTTAAATTGGTGCGCCGGACACCTGATCCCATAATGATCCCATCATCATTGGATTGGGTTAAGGAGGTGTTGAATTGAATTTTTTCAGAGCCCCCACCGACAGTAACATTACCCATATAGTTTAGCGGGGTTTCCCCCATAACTTCATCTTGCCAGTTATAGGAATGTGCTCGCTGATAGATGTCTATGTCTAAGGGGTTGCCGAAATTTCCCCTGAATTGTTTGGCCCAGGAACTGCGGGTACCATTGGCAGCTGCTCGGTCATATTGGTAATCTACGAATTGAGTGGCATTCATTAGATCAAGTTTCTTACTCAGGTGAGCAGTAGATAGACGACCATTAAAACTTACGGAAATTTTACCTTCTTTAGCTGATTTAGTAGTTACTACAACAACTCCATTTCCACCCTTTGCACCATAAATGGCTGTCAGAGAGGCATCTTTTAAAACATCGATAGATGCAATATCTGATGGGGGTATATTATTAATGTTGTCGGTTTGAAAACCGTCAACGATATATAAAGGCTCATTGCTTTGGGTAACAGAAGAAGAGCCTCTTACGCGAATATTGATGTCAGAACCTGGTGCTCCGTCAACAGAAGTAACTTGTACACCTGCAATTTTGCCTTGTAATGCTTCAGCTGCAGAAGCAACAGGGACTTCTGTAAGTTTTGCGCCGGAAATGCTCCCGACGGATCCTGTTAAATCCTTTCGAGCGCGACTGGTATATCCTAAAACGACGATTTCGTCCAGGTTTCCAGATTCTTCTTTAAGTATGATGTTCTGATCAAGAGTTGAGGCCTTGATTTCTTGCGAAATCATTCCTACATAACTTATCGTAGCAATGATTCCCTTCTTTAATTGGAGTTTGAATTTGCCATCAAGATCGGTTACGGTACCATTACTTGGATTGCCCTTTTCGACTACTGATGCACCGATAATGGGCTCATTATTGACATCCTTTACGATACCTTTTACAATATTTGTTTGGGCAAAGCCTGAAAGATTACACATCGTTACTAATAAAAGTAAGACGTAAAATTTAGGGATTTTTGAATTCATGGTTTTAGTACGACAGGCCCCTTAGATTTATTTTTATTGTCGTGAATGCCGGGTCCCTTTAATCATCCACTTCAACATAGAAGATTAGTTTAATACAGTCAATGGACTAATTTGTCCTCTTTTGCAGTTTGTGTTTAGATTATTAATTTACTGAAGTTTCCCACTTTTGCAAGTGTCCCTATCAATGGACTATCACAAGAATATTTTATCATGTAACATGCTGTATATAAGAACATTAAACACTTACTTAAAAGGATTTAACGCCTAAGCCGCTTTCTGCTTTCGGTACTTTTCGATAGCATCCGCCATGACTTTATACTCTTGTGCCAGCTCTTTATCCTCCATCATGCCTTCGATAAGTCTGTCGGCATCAAGTCCCATGACATCGGCCAGAGCCTGAAGAAATC
Source organism: Segatella asaccharophila (assembly GCF_054687055.1). Taxonomy (NCBI): domain Bacteria; kingdom Pseudomonadati; phylum Bacteroidota; class Bacteroidia; order Bacteroidales; family Prevotellaceae; genus Segatella; species Segatella asaccharophila. Next base: position 179,752 of record NZ_BAACAN010000007.1, read on the forward strand.
TTTCAAGGCAGGCCAGTATCCTCTTCCATAGCGTCAGCGCCATCAGTCCATCCCTTTCTGCGGAGAATAGTTCCCCAAGTGTCTCATAATCTGAAAACCGCTTCTTGAGAGTCATTACGGTATATGTCATGAAACATAATGTACAGTCAGCAATCTGACCGTCAAAGTCACGTCCCTGATAGCCGCCCAGTCCGAGATATTGCTTGCACTCCTTGTTGACATTATGTAAAGCTTTACATAATGTCAATTATGACAAGCTTTTAGTTATGACAAGTAATTCCTGGCGTTGCAATTTAAACTTGCTGATAGCCAATAAAAAACAGTCCGCACTTTACATAAACACTTTCCATATTAAGTAAATTTGCAGCAAGGCATAAGCCCCGTTTTAAACTTATTATTATGGAACAAATGGATATTGGACAGTTAATGGACCAATGCCTTGCTTTCTTCAAGAACAAATGCTATACGGAAAACAGAATTTCTGTATATAAGGCACTTTGGAGAAAAGGCATTGTTTCTTTTATGAAGGCCAAACGCCTTTCTGTCTACACGACGGGCATTGGAAAAGAGTTCACTGAAACCTGCCACTGCAACGGCATCGTCAGGCCTCAGGAACGTGAGAAGATCAGAAGCGTGCAGGTCCTGGATGATATGCTTTTGCTCGGCAAGATCCGCAAGCGTTGCTTCACGCCTGTCGAGCACCGCCTGGACGGCGAGATTGGAAAAGACATGGAGAAACTAATATGCCATCTTACCAATCTGCGAAGGAGCAGGTCAACAATCAGTGACTACCGCCTGTACCTTAGTGAGTTTCTGATGCATCTCTATGCCATGGGTACAGGCCACACCTCAGAGATAACCGAGAAGCATATCATTGACCATATCTCATCTCTCAGATACTCCCGCATTAATGTCATCTCGTCCCTAAACGTTCTCTTTCACTTTTGGAAAGAGGAACATGTCATAGGGAAAGACTTCACTCCGCTTTTCCATTCCTTCAGCGCAAAACGCAGGGAGCGGGTCCCGTCTTTTTACTCCAGGGAGGAAGTGCTGAAGGTTGAGAACTCAATATCCCGTACAAGTCCGGTCAGCAAAAGAAATTACGCTATGCTGCTCCTTGCTTCCAGACTCGGTTTAAGGGCCTCGGACATAGCGGGCCTCAGATTCTGTGACATAAACTGGGATACCGGTAACATCAATCTTACCATGCGGAAAACGGGAAAAAACATCAATCTGCCACTGCTGCCCGAAGTCGGCAATGCCATTATAGACTACCTGAGATACGGACGTCCCGAATCGGACCTTAACCGTGTGTTCGTCTCCAGCAGGGCGCCGTATGCCGGAGCTGCCAAGGGTATGGTATGCTCAGCCATCAACGCCTCTATCGTCAAGTCCGGCGTTGACGTGAGCCTGCGTCACCATGGGCCGCATTCCCTCCGTCATTCCCTGGCGACCGCCTTAATGGAGCAGGGTTCTCCCTTGCCTGTGATATCTGAGGTTCTCGGACACAGAAGTGCGGAGACAACGATGGTCTATATCAAGACGGATGTGCCGGACATGAAAAAATGCGCCATGCCGGTTCCACCCGTATCAGAGGATTTCTATAATCAGAGAGGAGGAGCGTTTTATGAGTGAGATGTTCAAATATAAAAGCATACTTGCGCCATTTATGAACCGGCTTGTGGAGATTAAAACTTCAGCCGGTGTCAGCGCATTGAGAATGAAATGGATCCTTAAGGAGATAGATGACTTTGCATTTGCCGAAGGACTGGAAAATCCGCATATCACAAGTGACTTCATCTCAAAATGGAGGTCTGGCAGAAAGGCAGACTGCGGACGTACCATTTACTCCAAGTACTCTGTATGGTCGCAGCTGACTAAGCTGATGACACGCACAGGCTGTCCATGCTTCATTCCGAGACTTCCAAGACAGCCTAACGGAGACTTCGTTCCGTACATCTTCACGGAAGAACAGATGTCGGCCATCTTCAGTGCATGTGACGAAAGCAGACTTTATGATATAAGGTGTGGTACGGTGCTTTTTGTTATGCCTGCCATGATCAGGCTGCTCTACAGCACTGGAATGCGCATATCGGAGGCCCTGTCTGTCAGGAACGCTGATATTAACATCGATGAAGGTTACATTCATCTGCGCAAGACTAAAAACGGTATGGAGAGACTTGTACCCCTGTGCGATTCGATGTCCGCAGCCCTTCAGCAGTACATCACGTACAGGAACAGGATGCCTGTTGCTTACATATCCGATCCCAAAAGCCTGCTGTTCGTAAAACCCGACGGCACCGGCATAACTCAAGGCTGCGTGTACACGAATTTCAAAAAACTACTTGATAAAGTCGGAATACCCCATAAGGGCAGTCACCATGGTCCCCGCGTACATGATCTGCGCCACACAAGCGCCGTTCACGCCCTTGTAATGACGGGCCGGCAAGGTATGGATCTCTATGCTGCACTTCCGTTGTTGTCCGCACGGCTTGGACATGCTTCTGTATCTTCAACAGAGCAATATGTCCGGCTTACCATCTCAATGTTCCCTGAACTTGAGAAGCAGTGTACTCCTGTAAGTGCCTTTGTTTATCCTAAATTCTGTAAAGCCTATGACGACAGTGACCGAATTTGCCAGATACCTTAGCCGTTTCCTCTCGGAGTATCTCCCGCATGAGAGAAACATGAGCAAGAATACCCAGCTGGCCTACAGGGATGCCTTTGTCCTGTTCATCAGCTTCATGAAGTCAGAGAAGAAAGTCGCACTTGAGAACCTGGAACTCAGCCATATTACAAGGGAAAATGTGCTTGAGTGGTTGAAATGGCTACGCCTGGAGAAGAAGTGCCGTATCGCAACAAGTAATTACAGGCTTGCAGCTATGCGCTCCTTTGTGTCATATCTCCAATATATCGTAGTGGAAAAAGTAGAGGAATGGCAGAAAGTGCTGTCCATAAAATCGGCAAGGACTGAGTCCGGACCGCCAAACTATCTGTCTGCTGAAGGCATACGTTTGCTGCTGGCACAACCTGACCCGTCGACGTGGCAGGGAAGACGCCATCTGGCTGTATTGTCCCTGATGTATGATACGGGAGCAAGAGTTCAGGAAGTTGCCGACATCAAAGTTGAAGACCTTCGTATAGACAACGAGCCGTATACTATACGGTTGTTTGGTAAAGGAAGGAAGGCAAGGATCGTTCCATTGATGAAAGAGCAGATTGCAATACTAAAGCTATACATAGAAGAGAACAAACTTGACAGAAACGCCAATTCTCCGCTCTTCTTTAACGGCAGACATGAAAAACTTACCCGGCAGGGCATATCGCATATACTTAAAACCTATGCGGATAGGGCAAGGAAAGAAAATTCCGGCCTTATACCAAACCGGATAAGTTGCCATTCCTTGCGTCATAGTAAAGCGATCCATCTTTTACAGGCCGGTGTCAATATCGTATATATTAGAGACCTTCTCGGGCACGTGTCCATTGAGACAACAAGCATATATGCAAGAGTGGACTCAAAAGCCAAAAGAGAAGCTTTACGGAAGGCTTACTCTGACATCAATCCATCATCCGAATGCGCGTGGGAACGCGACAAGAATCTGCTTACCTGGCTCAGGAGCCTTGGTCATTAATTTTTTTATGTAAAGCCAAACGGTAAAGTAAGGCTGATATCTTCTTGATAATCAGTCTTACTCACTTGCCCACTTGTCATAACTAAAAGCTTGTCATAATTGACAATTTCGATGTTCCATCTGATCTGATAGATTTCAAAGGTCTGGACAAAACTCGAATTCAGATCAGTCGTCAGGAGAATATTCCATGTGGTATTCCTGCCGTATTTTACAAGAAAGATCCTTACGGACTGTTTTCCTATCTTACCTTTTAATGAAATATAATGGCACTTGTATTTCCTGCATTCATGGAAGAACTCACTGCGTTCATAGAGTGCAACCAGCTCCAATGCATTATGACGCCTGCCCATTACCTGATACTTCGTATTCCCCATCCTGGCCAGACCTGCCAGATGCATCGCGCCATTGCCTATACTTCTGACTGCCGCAATGAGTTTCTCGGAAGTGAACCAGCTGTCACACAGGACATACCTGGCACGGTATCCATACTTCCATGCACGGCGGAGCATTTCTATTGCAACAGACGGCTTTTCCATATCACTCTCCTGCAGCCGCCTGCAGTCAGGAGCATCCTTGTCCCTGCATTTGCAGAACTGTTTCCTGCGGTCTGACGCCTTCAGGCCATAGTCACCTTTCCTGCCTTTCTCACGATGAAGGGAAAAGTCTAT